>JAZTXD010000090.1:0-13250 GCA_045636265.1 Candidatus Flemingiibacterium sp. | reverse complement strand
CGTTCAAACCGAAAAGCGACTGGAAGGCTCGCACGGCACTGCGTGTGGCAGTGCCGAATATTCCGTTCACCTCGACTGCCGGTATTTCGGGATAAACCTCTGACAGCGTGGATAGATATTCCTGAAGCAGCTGTATTTCCTCCCCCTGCATACCGAAAAGCAGCAGGTATCCGGGGAAGAGCGCGACCGGTACGCCGTTCACATACTGTGCGGATGAGTTTAGTATTCCGCGGTATGCGTTGTAAAGGTCGACCCACGTTGCTTCGTCAACAACTCCGGTAACGGGCAAACCGTATGCACTTTGAAAGGCGCGGACTGCGTTCTCCGTGGCCTCACCGAAAATTCCGTCAATGGCAACGGGCGGGATAACAGCAAGATTTTCTCCGAGCACGTTCAGGAAATACTGAAATTCACGCACATATATATTCTCATCTCCACGCGAAAGCTCGGTTGGAAACTGCGCCGACACATCCTCAAACGTGAGCCCTTCGCTCGAGAGGGCATTGAGCCGCTTCACACCGTTGTAAAGTTGGAGAATCTTATACCACGTGGCAGGACCTACAATGCCGTCGGGGGTTAAATCGAAGATGCGTTGGAACTCCTTTACGGCGTTTTCGGTTCCCGTTCCGAACACTCCGTCTACAGGATATATTTTCGGAATTGCCGGATAATTTGCGGAAATTCGGTTGAGGCGAAGCTGAACTGTGCGCACATCGTTTCCGAAATTGCCGAGCCGCAGTACGCGGTACGGCTGTGACGGACTGAACGGGAGAATCGGTGTGTCCGTGTTTATGTTTAGATTTGTGCCGTAGTAGTTTGTGAGTATCTCGTACGGCGTGAGTCCTTGATCTGCAAGGTCGACCGAGCCCCACTGGGATAGCCCCTCGCACTGCACCTCAATTCCGTCGCAGTACTGTGCAAAAAGCGGCTCCACCTGACCGGGGCGTACAAGATAATCGGTGAAAATATCGTCCACGATGTCGGATATGTTCTCGAAAATATCGCGGCCGTTGACGAATGACTGATCTATTGCGGTGGAATTTGTTATGTCGAAATCATATCCGCGGCTGCGGTAATATTCGGTGTATATTCTGTTAAGTGCGTAGGATATCTGCGCGTAAATGTTGGCACGTATTGCGGACTCGGGCCATGTGGGATATATTTCGCTTGAGGCAACATTCTTGATATAATCGGGAAAGGTTACGGTAACGTTCTGCGCATCGGAGCTTGGGGGGCCGAGGTGAACTGTGATTGTTTCGGGTATGTATGGAAGAGCCATGCTTTAATTCCTTTCGTTAAAGTGGTACGGAGCAGAGAGCTGCTCCGTGCTTTTGTACTCATAGGTTCTGATCGCGACTTTCCGTTATATCGAGTCCGTATCTCGGATACACAGTGTCGGAGTTGTATTCCGCAAGTGGGAGCATTTCCACGGGCTGAATTGATGTAACACCGGAAAATATCGGCACACCGGTATTTGTTACGCTGTAGTAGCCGCCCTTTTCCACAGTTACTGTGTATGTTGCGTATGGCTTATTGTTGCCGGGGACCTCCGAAAGCTCACGGCTCGGTGCGGGAAGCTCTGCCTTGGGAGTTTTGCCGCTCATATCGGTTGTGAGCACAGCCGCGACAGACGTGCTCTCGGGATTTTCGTACGATACCGTTACAGATGCATCCTTTAGCGGTATAGCACCTCTTGCGGTGTATACGTTGACTATGAGGTATCCGCTTGAATTTGTTTGTTCCATAAAAAAATCTCCATATTCAGTATTTTCTAAAGAGCAAATTGCTTTGCAAAGTCAGTTTATGATTAATGTTTATGCTTTGACACTGTAAATATAACAAAAGCTCCCTCAAAATGAGGGAGCTTTCGGTTTTTGTTATTTTATAAGTACAGCTTAATAAGCGCCAAAATGAGCAGATGAACGGGGTAGAACGCGTAGCAGATATATTTGCCAACTTTACCGCGGATAAAACCGCGCTTTCCATTGTATAGGTATATTGCGGCAAATGCAGGTATTGCGCGAAGCTTTGCCGAGGATAGGCAGATTCCCACGGGGATCCTTGCCTCCTCATGCTCTCGAAGCAGATACATGGCTATAATGAGAGCAACGCCCATGTAACCGTAGTCTGCTCCAAGGACATACGCCAGTGCAAACAGTATTGCAAGTGAGGAAAGCTGAAGCAAACGGCGATCCTTGAATTCTTCAATCACATACAGCGCCAGACAGCCGAGCAACAGGGTGAAAAATACGTTTTGCTTTTCATATAAAAGCGTTCCGGTGTGAATAAGATTCCATGGAAGCTCGGACACTATGGCGAAAATAAATAGGTTCAGTGCATAGCGCTTGCGGTTCTTGGTGTGCACAAAGCCCTCTGCAAGCAAAAAGCAGTAAATCGGAAACGCCATGCGTCCGATTGTACGCATAATATAATATACAGTAATTTCTTTGGAACCGATCGTGACAATGACTGCGGAGAGAAAAGGTAACTCATATGCAAAAAATGCGGCAATGTGATCGAGCAGCATTGTGATTATAGCAATGAGCTTCAGAGTGCTTCCGCTGAGAAATTTCCATTTTGGCGGTGTTTCCATGATAAGTGTAATCCTCCGTATCTGCAGTTTACAGATACATTATACATCAGATTACCCCAAAATACAATAGTTTTTTAGTTTCTTTCAGGAAAATAACCTTGAGAAGAACTCGATAAACCTGAATTTTATTACAACATCCGGGGAGTTGCCGGTGATTATTCTCACCTGTGACGGTGTGAGCCCGGCTTCGATAAGCGCGCCATCATCCGAGGCGGTGATTTTTTGCTTTGACGTTACGCACATTTTAGGAAAGAGCACGCACCACCAATTCTGTCCCTCTGCCTCTCCGATAAGGACACGCAGTGACGTGTACTCGCCGCTTGGCAGGGTGAAGCCTTCGTATTCGCGCGTGGGATAGTATTCTTTCGTTAGCGTTACACCGGCATGATATTCAGATTCTTCCGCTCTTAAAACGGATTGTGCCGCATTTTGTATTACGTCGAGATTTTCCGAAAGTACCGCCTCTGCCGCCGCTCGGTCGGACACTCCCTCAAGAAGCTCGGATACAGTTGCAAGTATACCGTCGCGGACTCTTAATTTGAGTGCTTGGTCCTCGTTCGTGTCGGAATTGGCTATGACGTGCAGGCGTATGATCTTATCGTATAATTGCATGTCCTCACGCGAGGGAAGAGCCGCCGATATCGGAAGCATAAGTGATATTATAATGGAGAATGTAAGTAAAAAAACCGTAAGCCTGTTTTGCATGATAGTATCCTTTCGCAAATAAAAATCGTTTCCCGGGAATACCATTGTTAACAGTATTTCGGGAAACGATACATATTTGTTTGTTTTTTATGAAAAACTATATATTCATGACCACGGGCAGGATCATGGGCTTACGCTTTGTCTTTTGGTAGAGGAACTTTGAGAGGTTATCCTTGACTGCGCTCTTAAGCTCCGCCCAGTCGGTGATATTCTTGTCAAGGCAGTCGAGCAGTGCATCGCGTGCAATTAGCTTTACCTCGTCCATAAGCTCCTCAGCTTCGCGTACATACACAAATCCGCGGGAAACTATATCCGGACCTGAGATGAGCAGATGCTCGTTGATATCAACAGTTGCCACAACAACGATGAGTCCGTCCTGCGAGAGGTGACGTCTGTCACGCAGAACGATGTTTCCTACATCGCCGACTCCGTAGCCGTCAACGAGAACCTTACCGCTTGGAACATTTCCGTTAAAGCGGGCACCGTCCTTGTCAATTTCGAGTACCTTTCCGATTTCGGAAACGAAGATATGATTTTCCGGCATACCCATTTCCTGCGCGAGATTTTTATGAGTTATGAGATGACGGTATTCGCCGTGTACGGGCATGAAATATTTCGGCTTTGTGAGCGCATGCATCAGCTTAAGCTCTTCCTGACATGCGTGACCGGAAACGTGTACGTCCGCAAGTGCATCGTAGAGCACGGATACGCCCTTCTTGAAAAGCTCGTTTATAATGTTGCCGATATACTTTTCGTTTCCGGGAATGGGGTTTGCACTGATGATAACAAGGTCATTAACTCCGAGCTGAACCTTATCGTGGTCGGAGAATGCCATTCTGTAGAGTGCGCTCATAGGCTCGCCTTGGCTTCCGGTTGTTATTATCGTGAGCTGATTGTCGCGGTAACGCTTTATTTCGGAGATATCGATAAGCGTTCCGTCGGGGACGTTCATATATCCAAGCTCTATTGCCGTTTTAACGATATTTATCATGCTTCTGCCGGTTACGGCAACCTTGCGTCCGTGTGCCGCACTTGCGTTTATTATCTGCTGTACGCGGTGAACGTTTGAGGAGAATGTCGCGATGATAACGCGCTTGTCGCCGTATTGCTGAAGTATTGTGTCAAGCGAGCGGCCGACCTTTTTCTCGGACGGTGTATATCCCGGGCGCTCAACGTTTGTGGATTCGCAAAGCAGGAGTGTAACTCCGTGGTTTCCGATCTCGCCGATGCGCGGGATGTCCATGATCTTGCCCTCAACGGGAGTTAAGTCAAGCTTGAAGTCGCCGGAGCAGAACACAACACCGTGCGGTGTTTTTATGGAGAGCGCACATGCATCCGCAATAGAGTGGTTTACGCGGACGAACTCAACCGAGAACACGCCGAGCTTTACAACGTCGCCGGCTTCCACAGCATTAAGCTGCGGCTTCTCGTCAAATGTATGCTCTGTCAATTTGTTTGCCACGATTCCGACAGCAAGGCGTGTGCCGTATACGGGCGCATTTACGGTCTTGAGAACGTAGGGAAGTGCTCCGATATGGTCCTCGTGTCCGTGGGTGATAACAAAGCCGCGAACCTTGTCGATATTCTTTTCGAGATACGACACATCCGGAATTACAAGGTCAACTCCGAGCATGTCATCGTCCGGGAATCCAAGTCCGCAGTCTACAACGATGATGTCGTTTTCATATTCGAGGACGGTGATATTCTTTCCGATTTCACCGAGTCCGCCGAGGGAGATTATTTTAAGCTTTGAATTATTTTTGCTTTTAGCCAAACTGTTCACTATCCTTTCAGTGTACGCAAATGTAAATTTGCTTCTTAATATACAAAATATGTAAATACGATCCTGCATTATACCAATTCGAGCATCGGGAAAAATTGCAGAACAAAATAAGGGCGCAGAAAAAACACCCCAAAACGGAGATTTTTTAAAACAGCCACTTTGCAGATAAATATAAACATCAGATATTATTACGGCCCATCCGATATTTTGTATCTGCCAACAAATATGTCGCGAACCATGACGTACCTTCGCGAGTTTTGCCCGATGAGAATAACGAACCAAAATATAACAGTAATATTATACCAAGATATTATGAAATATATAAGTCGGCGTTTATGAATATATTGTTAATTATATTTTCCCGCGCCAATGAAAAAATAATAGTGCGGTCAATTAAGCCGCAATCATCGAAGGCGAGGGAAATATATGAAGCACAGACTTAAAACAATGCCACAAAGCGCCATTGACTGCATAAAGGCATGGCGTGAAACCGGGGATCACACCGATCTTCAGGGAAGCTATACCGGCGTGTATCATGACGCCGATTCGCGCCGTGAGGCAAGCGCGGATTTATATGATCCGCGTCCCGTTCAGGATGTGGACGACCTTTAAACAATAGCGATCACAGCCGCCGCGGCGATGCCGATAACCGCCAATGCCAAAAGCACATTCAAAGTGATATGATGTGACTGCGGCTGAGGTTTTGGCGGCTGTACATTATTATCGGTGCCGGAGCTGCTTTGCAAAGCCATCTCCGATGAATAGTCCGCGATCAGGCGGTGTGCCTCGCTTAACATATCGGAATTTTTTGCAGATATCGGCAGGTCACTTTTTATAACAAAATATGCTGACTCAAAATAGCGGCTGTTTGTATCCTTCACCATGATTATTTTTTTCTGACATCCCTTTAGCATACCGTTTACCGTTTCCTTAAAAATGATTTTATGAGATTATAGCCATAAGGGAGAAAAATATTCACAGCTTTGAAAATAGTTTACAGTGCAGTGCCGCTTATAGCGCTGTCTATGTATTTCTGGAATTTGTCGCGAACCGTTGATTCAAGCTCGCTTTTATAGTAAAAGTTACGCTTCTCGAGCGTTGCCATTCGTTTTGCACGTGCGGCAGCATGCTTTATCGGGATATCGCAGGCGGTACATATTTCGCCGGCAGTTACAGCCCCGATTTCATGCAGTATACATGCCGGAGCAAGTATGCGCAGTGCGAACATGTCTGCTTCGCGTTCGCTTTTTAGCTTCTTTCCGTCGTATGCAAATCGCTGCTCGGAGTATTTGTACTCATGTCCGAGCAGAATGTGGCCAAGCTCATGTGCAATAACCATTCGCGCTTCGTTTGCTTTCAGCGCGTCGTCATATACTATAACCCACTCTTTGCTTGGAAGAAAAATACTTGCGCCGACTTCGTTTCCACGAAGCTCTTTGACATCCGAATTGCGGAGAATTCGGATCCCTGCTATTCTTGCTGCCGCTTTTAATTTAACGGGCAGAGAACATATATTAAAATCAATGAGAAATCGCCATGCGGCATCGCGGCAAGAGGCGTATATGCCGTAGTTATCGTACATTACTTACAGATCCTCATCAGTTTCTTTGGCTTTTGTGAGCTTAGCTATCCGCTCGGACGTTGTCTTTTCAAGCTTGGGCGCAACTGTTCCGTCTTTTGACTTGGCGGCGCGGAAAATGTCATACCCCGCAGACTGTGCATCACTTGCGTCTGACATAAGGCCGAGCACAGATGCCCTGAATGCTGTATCATTTCTGAACATTTCCAAAAGGTGTGCTTCTTCTTTTGAAAGCATTGGATTGCTCACAAGCGTTTTGCCGGAAGCCGCGGCATCGTAACCGGTTATCCATGCCGGGCTTACGTTCAGAACCTTACATATTAGATAAACGCGGTCCTGCTTTGGTGAAAACTTTCCGCTGAGATACTGACTTATTGCGGATTTTGGGATGCCGGTACGGGATGAAAGCTGTGCTTGAGTGACACCTTGAGATTTTAAAGTTTGATTAAGGCGCTCGCTGAAAACTGACATATGTGCTTCTCTCTTTCCGCTTATTATAAATGGCAAGTTCAGAATTTATAAACTCATATTTATATTATATCCAATAATCGTTTTAAAATCAAGGCATATAAGAAAAATAATGCAAAAAAATCGCAAAAATCTGCACACCTATTGACACCGGCGAGGCAAAATGTTATAATGAGTTCAGAAATTCTGAACGCGAGGGACGCGAAATGAAACGTGAAGGCATAGAATTTGACATGTCATATTTGAGAGGCATTGTGGACAAAACTATCGGGCGTAAACGGCTTGCAAGGGCAATGAGAGTCAGTGAGGGACGGCTCGCGGAGCTGCTTTGCGGCAGAAGCTCTTTTAAAATGGATGAGATGATGTCCTGTGCGTTATTACTCAGACTTGAGGGCGAAGAATTCGAGCGCTGTTTTTTTAGCGTTAAAGGTTCAGAAAATCTAAACTCTGATAAAAATAAGCATGAGGTGAGAGAATGAAGCTTTACAGCTCGGAACATTTTGTATTATCGGAAATTCGTACAACCGGAAAAAAGGAAACATGCGGCATACTGTGCTTTAAAGGACTTGCATCGGTGTACGGCTCGGAAAGGGAGGTGGTGGCACTTGAGGATGGCGTTGTTATGAGAGCGGGCAGAAATGCGGATGTGCATTCACGCGAGCATAGACTCGGAACGTGTGTCACAATGACTGGACGTAACGGAGTTACCGTTACATATGCAAGGCTTGCTTGTAGGTATGTAAATCCCGGGGATTTTGTGAGAGCGGGGCAGGTGATAGGTCTTCAGGGCTCAAGCGGAACGGGTTCGGGGGAATATCTGCTTGTCGAATTCAGACGCAACGGCAGACGGGTGGACGGCTGTGAATACCTTGGAATCCGCTCGGAGCCGCATGAGTTCAGACCGCCGTATGAGCCGGATGCGGACGTTGTGTGCCGTGTTTGCGGACTTAATGAACACATGAGAACATATATTGAGAGCTGTCCGCAGTCCGAGGAAATATGGACACGCCTTCGCGGCAAGCTTGAAGCTGTACATATGCGAGAATAAAAGGTAACATTTGTGTCAGACGTGCATACGATGAAAATGAGGATACGGCGTTTGCCGTATTCTGATTTTGACAAAGATTATCATGAAAGGAAGTCTTTGCTTTGCAAAGACAGGGTGATTATTGTATATGTCTGACAACAGAAACAGCGTTTTTTCGCGCGGCGGAGGCGCAAACAACGGATGCGGAGTTGTGATTGACACCTATCAGGTGTTCGATTCCTGCCGTGACCGCGATTGCTTTGAGGATACTCGCGTATTTCTTGACGAGCTTGGACAGAGCATAATCGAACATACCGGACAGGTTCGCACAAAATCCGCGGAGATTTGCTCCTCTGCGATCACAGTTGAACCGGTCCACCTCTCCCGAGGCTTTTACCGGGTAACCGTAAGATTTTATGTAAAGCTCGAGCTTGAAGCCTGCATGTGCCCCGGCAAATCCCAGTGCTTCTCCGGCCTTGCAGTTGTTGAGAAGTCTGTCGTTCTCTACGGCGGCGAGGGGGCTGTTCACGTGTTCCGCTCCAACATGAGCGCAGACAGCTTCTGCTCCACGCCCTGCAGCGGTGAGATGGGCAACAATCTGCCTATAGCTGTGGTTGAAACGGTTGATCCCGTAATTCTCGGTACACGTGTGGTTGAACCCAGCCAGTGCTGCTGCACATGCTGCTGCTCCTGCGGCGACATTCCTGCGGCTGTGGCGAGTATGTTCGGCGAGCTTTACGATAACGGAAACCGTTACCTTGCGGTATCTCTCGGATTCTTCTCGGTTATCCGTATAGAGCGTCCCGAGCAGTATCTCATAAATGCGGTTGAGTTCAGCGTTCCCGATAAGGAATGTGCACCTGCGGAAACCGGCTCGCCTTGCGATGCCTTCCGCAGAATGGCGTTCCCGATAGACGAGTTCGCACCCGGTCGCAACGTTCCGACGAATGGCGGATGCTGCCCCGGTATGAGCCGCGACAACGGTGACAACGGCTGCGGCTGCGGCAAAAAGTAAATAGAAAAACGGCTGTCGTAAGACAGCCGTTTTTTACTATGTTAGCTCATTCAGCGCAGGATACTTTCTTTGAACATCCTTCATTACGAATACAAAGCATATCGCCTGAACGATAAGAGAAAGTGCATATGATATCGGGTAGCATGCATACAGAACATAGATGTCAAACCAAACCCGGAATGCGGTAAATATCCATATGATACGCATACCGCAGATACATATTATGGAGCTTACCATAGGAATAAGCGAGTATCCGAGTCCGCGCATGGCTCCGATAATTACGTTGGCACAGCCAAGGATAATAGCCGAGCTTCCGATCAAGCGAATACGGTTAGCACCTATCGCAACCGCTTCTGCGGCGTCACCGCTTGTGTAAAGCGAGATGAGCGGCTCTGCAAAAATGAACATGAGCACGCTGAGCACAGCACCGACAACGAGCACCAAAATGTGTCCGTACTTCTGCGCCTTCTTTATTCGGTCATAGTTTCTTGTGCCGAAATTCTGACCGGTGAAGGATACTATCGCCTGATATATCGAGTCAAGCGCTGTAAACGAGAGCCCTTCAACACTTGCGGCGGCACTGCATCCGGCAACTACATACCCTGCGCCGCCCGCTATGACACTATCGTAAATGTTTATGGAAGACTGCACGATTATGTTTGATACCGAAAACATTGCGCTGTTTATTCCGGCGGGAAGTCCGATTTTTGTTATTTGGATAACCTTATCTTTGGTGATTTTTAGCTTGTTGCGGCAAAGTTTTATTGCACCGTCATCGCGGATAAGACATACGACCGTGAGAATTGCCGAAATGAGCTGTGATGTTACGGTTGCAATAGCAACACCGGCAACGTCAAGGTGGAAAAACAGAACAAGGATGATATTTAAAACTACGTTTACAACGCCGGCAATAGTCAGAAAATACATCGGTCGCTTTGTGTCACCAACGGCGCGCAAAACGGCAGATGTGAAGTTATACACGAGCGTGGGGACCATGCCGAGAAAATATATTTTAAGATAAAGTGTTGCCAGAGGCAGGACTGCTTCGGGCGTTTGCATGAGCTTTAAAAAGTATTCGGCACAGAAGAACCCAACTATTGAAAGAAAAATGCCGAGGATGACGCTCAAAATTACGGCTGTGTGAACGGTTTGGGAAAGGTTCTCGTGCTCTTTAGCGCCGAAATAGCGCGCACAGAGCACGTTAACTCCAACCGCGAGTCCGATAAAGACGTTTACAAGAAGTCCCACAAGGCTTCCGGTTGAACCGACCGCGGCAACACACAGCTCTTTATTTTGTGAAAACTGACCGACAATGATCATATCGGCGGCGTTGAAAAGCACCTGCAGTACGCCTGTTATAAGCAGAGGAAACGCGAACTTTATAAGCAGAGGCATTATTCTGCCTTCGCACATATTTAATTTGTTTGAGGTGGCGTCCTTTTTAGTTATTGCCTTACTCATTATATATTATCTCCTAGTTTATGTGCTTTGGGACTATGCGGTAAGTGAATTTTCGCTGTCGCGCTTTGCAAATCTCTTATAGAATATCCGGAAGCAAATGGTGTCAACGATACATACAGTTAAGAAAGACAGCGGGAACGCCACATAGAGGTTGTAGATGCTGTCATTCCATACCTGGAACGCTGTATATATCCACAAAAGACGTACGCCGCAAATTGATATAAGAGATGTGATCGTCGGCGTAAGCGCAATGCCAAGTCCTCGCATTCCGGCACTGGATACGCGTCCGAAACCGAAGAGAAAGGCGCATCCGCCAACGAATAAAACTCGCTTTGCGCCGATTGCAATAGCCTCTGCGGAAGCGTTGCCTGCAAACAGAGTAAGCAGCGGCTTTGCGAATATGCATGTAATGATACCCACCGGAACCACTGTACACAGTATGATGAGGTGACTGTATTTTTGCGCTTTTTTAATTCTGTCAAATCTGTGGGCGCCGAAGTTCTGACTCGTGAATGAGATTACGCCAAAGCATACGGCATCTACTATAGCAATGGAGAAATTGTCAATATTGCTTGCTATACTGCATCCGGTAACGATAACGCCCTCAACGGTTTTTCCAAGCTCTGCAGATGCGATATCATACGCATTTATCGAACTTTGTATGAGAACATTGGCGAGCGTGAACATAGTATTTTGCAGACCTATCGGGAAACCGATTCTTGATATATCGAGTATGGTTGCAAAATCAAATTTGAGCTTTGAAAATTTAAGCTTTATAGAGCCGTTATCTCTTATCAGACAGAGAACTGTAAGCGCTGCGGACATTGTTTGCGTGATAAATGTGGCAAGGGCAACGCCGGCAACGTCCATTGGGAATACGGCAACGAATACTATGTTAAGAACAACGTTTGATGCTCCGGAAATAAGGAGTATCCACATAGGTCGGGTTGTATCGCCGACAGAACGCAGTACAGCCGCACAGAAATTATAGAGAAGCACCGGTATTGAGCCGAGCATGTATATTTTGAGATACAGTTCTGCAAGGGGCAGGATATCCTTTGGGGTGTTCATCAGCACGAGGATATCGTCCATGAATATAAGACCGAAAGCGGTCAGAAATGAACCGACAACGAGCGCGAGAATTACCGAATTATGTACTACCTTTGAAAGCTTATCGTGTTCCTTTGAACCGAAAAAACGTGCACAAAGTACGTTTGTACCTGCCGACATTCCGGTGAAAAGGCATGTTACAAATGATATAAGGCTGCCGGTTGAACCAACTGCCGCAAGGGCGTTGTCAGCGTCCTTGGCAAAGTAACCGACGACCATCATATCCGCCGCGCTGAACAGAAGCTGAACGATGCCGATAATTATAAGCGGTATGGAGAATTTTATAAGCTGGGATAATATCGGGCCTTCGGTCATATCAACGGATGATGATGACGCACGTTTTTTGGCGCTTGGTTTACTCATAACGCTCTCCTTTTTCGGTGTGTGATAAATATAGATTCATCACATATATTCTACTTCTATTTTATGCTAATGTCAATAGGCTAAAATGACAAATAAGATGCAAAATAAAAAATTCTTTAGGCACAAATGCAAAGTGCACAAAAGCGCTCCGAGGGGACGGGCCCATCGGAGCGTTTGCGTATTCTTTTAGAACAGAATAATCAGGAACTGCGACACAAGCACGACCGCAACGAGTGCAATCGGATAGGTTGCCGCGTAAGCGGATGCAACATCCTCTGTCTTGGCAACGCCGATAAGCGTACCGAGTGCGGGGGTACTTGTCATACCGCCGGTTAATGAGCCGAGATTGTTGAGAAGGCTGAGCTTCAGAACGTATCTCGAGAAGAGGTAACCGATGATAAGCGGAATTACTGTCATTATGATTCCGTATACAAAGTACATCGGATCGAAGTTCGCAATGAATTCTGCACCGCCGGGGATACCCGCGCCGACGAGGAAGAGAACAAGTCCAAGCTCACGGAAGAGCTTCAGCGTATTTGCACCGGGCATAATGTTAATGCGTCCGATACGGCCGAAGTGACCGAGAACAAGGCTGACAAGCAGACATCCGCCTGTCGTGGTGAGCGAGAAGCAGGTGCCGTCAAGTCCGGCAGAAGAGAGCGGAATCTTGATCTGACCGATAAAGGTTCCGAGTATAGCTGCGAGCGAGAACGCCGCAATGCCCATGTGGTCAAGCTCGAAAAGCTTTGCAATAACCGACTTCTTTGTTTCTTCCTGCTTTACTACAAGAAGCTCGCGCTCTTTTTCCATGTCAGCTTTAACCATTTTGGGAATAAGCTGAACGAAGAGAACAACGCCTACAACTCCGAATATGTACGCGATTCCGTGACCTACGGAAACAAGACCAACGTATTCGGGAGCAACGGTTGCCTTAGCAGCCGCAAATGCAGGGGTAGATGTGAGAGAGCCGGAGAGAAGACCTACGATCATAGCTACAAATCCGTCCTGCTCGGTTATGGTTGCGCCATATCCGAACACTTCACCGAGTCCGATGCATCCGGCCGCAGCCGCGCCGCCGGCGAGGATAACAACAAGACCGAGAAGAACGTAGGATTTAAAGTTTCTCTTAAAGTTGCCGAAGAATTT
>JAZTXD010000089.1:0-1250 GCA_045636265.1 Candidatus Flemingiibacterium sp. | reverse complement strand
ACCCGTCCGCCACTAAGTCAAATCAGACTTTGACCGAAGTCTCCGTCTAAAGTGCTTCGTTCGACTTGAATGTGTTATGCACGCCGCCAGCGTTCATCCTGAGCCAGGATCAAACTCTCTAAAATATTGTATATGAAGCAGTTACTCTGTTTCCGTTTGCTTCTCTCATCCGCCGCTCTCACCCGAAGGCTTGAGTTAACGCGGGAGTTACACACGTCTCTGTTTTTCACTGCTTGATACCTATTCTAGAGCTTAATCGTTTGTTAGCTCTTTTACTTAATTTACCTTTTGTTCGTGTTCAAAAGAATTGTCGAGATTTTTCTTTAGTTATCGTTTCCAATTTCCACTCAGCATCTTTCGATGCCTCACTTCTCTTTGTACTTCCTAATCTCTTGTTGTTCAATTTTCAATGACCATTTCTTGGCTTGTCTGTCCTTGCAGTCATCGTACCGACTCTGCAGGCGACTTGTATATTATAACACAGCCTTCCCGATTTGTCAATACCTTTTTCAAAAGTTTTTTAAAAACTTTTTTGACCGCTTCACTCGAGGTTTCTCTCGTGCGACAGCTTTAATATTATATCACACCCGATTTCATTTGTCAACACCTTTTTTAATTTTTTTGCACATTTAGTGCAAATGTGCATAATCATTAAAGCCGAGTAAACACTATTGTTAGAGGTGTCCATATGCTTACCATTTTAATCCGCATTATACTCGTTTACGGTCTGCTCATCGGCACGATGCGCCTTATGGGCAAGCGCCAGATCGGCGAGCTTCAATTATCCGAGCTTATTACGACTATACTCCTCTCCGAGCTTGCCGCGCAGCCGATTACCGACGACCAAACGCCGCTCGCGTTTGCTATAATACCTATCGCCGTGCTCCTCTCGCTCGAGGTCATAATCTCCTTCGCCGTCACGAAGATACCCGCGCTCAAGCCGATATTTGACGGCAAGCCCAGCGTACTCATCCGACGCGGCAGGCTCGACTTTGACGAGATCGGGCGCGTACGAATCAGTATGGAGGAGCTTTTGTGTCAGCTCCGCATTAACGGTATATCCGACATTAACCAAGTCGATTACGCCATTCTCGAGCAGAACGGTCAGCTTTCCGTCATACCGAAACGTGCCGAAGCACCGCCTTCTGCCGAGGATATGTCACTCAAGGTCAGCGAGCCGGGTATCGCCCACGCAATTATCGTTGACACGAAAATCCGCGACTATGACCTGAAGCGCCTTGGGCACGACC
>JAZTXD010000088.1:0-1456 GCA_045636265.1 Candidatus Flemingiibacterium sp. | reverse complement strand
GGCAAAATAGCCGCCGATCATAATGACCTCGCCCACGATTGCGGCGCACACGTGCGACACGGTTCTTCTCAAAAGACCCGCGCTCTCACCCGCAAGAAGCTTACCCACGTAGAACGCGGCAACCGCCATCAGCGCCTTGATCACAAAGGTAGCGGGTGCATACATTGCCCAGCCAAGGGCTACGTCGGCAAGTGCCGTACCGAGGCCTGCCGCGGCCGCGCCCCAAAGGGGACCGAGAAGAAAACCGGAAAGCAACACAAAGCAGTCACCAAGGTTTCCGTATCCTACCACGGGCAGGGGCACGGACACCATGGTCATGCCAAAGCAAATGGCCGCAAACAGGGCCGCGGTTACAAGACGGCGCGTATGGCCGCCCACGATAATTTTTTCTTCTCTTCTCATAGTTATGTCTTCCCTTCAAAAGCATATCGGCAAAGCATTCAAGCCCCGAACGCAAAGCGTGCGGAGCGTGCTGTTTGAAAAATTTACCCATTTTGAATATTATATGTCAAATTTCTCTCCTTGTCAATAAAAACCCTATTCCACGCCCCTTGCGTTCACAAAAAGTTTACATTTAATGCCGTTTAATGTTTGTCAAAGTGTGGCAAAATCAACGAAAGTATGTTATAATATCAGTTGCGATTCTTTCCTGTTATTCGTTTGTCAATGTTTCGGAGGAAAGATTCGTCCCTACACAAGTTTGAAAAATAATCAATATGGAGGACAAAAAAATGGCAAAGAAGTATTGCTATCTCTTCTCTGAGGGTAACGCGTCCATGCGCGAGATCCTTGGCGGTAAGGGCGCAAACCTCGCGGAAATGACCAACATCGGTCTTCCCGTTCCCCAGGGCTTCACCATCTCTACCGAGGCTTGTACTCAGTACTATGAGGACGGTCGTCAGATCAATGACGAGATCATGGCTGAGATCATGGAGTACATCGTAAAGATGGAAGGTGTTACCGGCAAGAAGTTCGGTGACCTTGAGAATCCCCTTCTCGTTTCCGTCCGTTCCGGCGCACGCGCATCCATGCCCGGTATGATGGACACCATCCTTAACCTCGGTCTGAACGAGGAAGTCGTTGAGGTTATGGCAAAGAAGTCGGGTAACGCTCGTTGGGCTTACGACTGCTACAGAAGATTTATCCAGATGTACTCCGACGTCGTTATGGAAGTCGGCAAGAAGTACTTTGAAGAGCTCATCGATGAGATGAAGAAGGCTAAGGGCGTTGTTTATGACGTTGATCTGACCGCTGACGATCTCAAGGAGCTGGCTAACCAGTTCAAGGCTGAGTACAAGGCAAAGATCGGTCAGGACTTCCCCTCCGATCCTAAGGAGCAGCTCATCGGCGCAGTTAAGGCAGTATTCCGCAGCTGGGATAACCCCCGTGCAAACGTATACCGCCGCGACAACGATATCCCCTACAGCTGGGGTACCGCTGTAAACGTACAGGCTAT
>JAZTXD010000087.1:0-10909 GCA_045636265.1 Candidatus Flemingiibacterium sp. | reverse complement strand
GGAGAGTCGATGTGGGAAGCGGTGATGCGGATGCCCTCTTCAATAGACTCTGTGCCGAGCTTAAACATGAAGAGGCTCTTGTTTCTGTTGTTGAGGTAATATTTGCCGCCTGCAACAAGCTCGTCGCCGAGCTTGTACTCTTTGTAGCCCTTGGCTTTGATAAGCTCTATAGACTCAACTACAACCTCGCGCTCAGTCTTGCCGTTGTCGAGGAACTTCTTGTATCCCTCGCAGTACGCGTTGACGGTTTCCTTGTCGGTCTTCTTTGTTTCAAACGAACTCCGGTTTTTGTAAACGAGCTTCTCACTAAGAAGCTGGCCCTTTGTCTTTTCTTCCATTTTGTATATCTCCTTTAATTATTTTCAAAATATAGTTCGCGGTATTTTTCAGCCGCTATCATAACACGCTTTACATATTCTTTGGTTTCGGCAAACGGGATAGTGTGAAGCGTTGTCCCGTCCGAGCTGTATTTTTCGTCCGCAAGCCATCCTTTAACGCGTCCGATGCCGGCATTATACGCCGCGAGCGCCTCTTCCCATGCACCAAACTCGTTGTACAGATACGAAAGCAGCCATGTTCCGCGGTCGATATTGAATTCCGGCTCAAGCATGCGCTCCGGCATAACTTCCTCGCGACGCACAAACGCTATCCACTCGTTGGTTTCGTCTATGAGCTGCATGAGGCCCTTGGCACCGGCATGAGATATGGCATCGGGAGTGAATCTGCTCTCGGTGTGAACCACCGCATACACCATTTCACGCGGAACGCCATGCTCTGCGGCATACTTTTCGATTAATTCGCTGTATTTTATCGGGTATTGGTATAAATCCACTTGCTCGTGAAAAAAGGAATCCCAGAACAGCCATACAGCAAGCGCAATAAGCGCCGCTATAAGTATAAACTTGAATAATTTACGCAAAATAATTTATCTTTTCGAGGATATTGTTGACCTGACCCTCGATGGCATCAATACCGGCATTGTTATAAACTGTGAAATCGCAGGAATCAATAAAGAACTGATTGGATTTCTGCGCCTGTATACGCTTCTGTGCCGCATCAAGCGATATTTTGTCGCGCGAAATGATGCGTCTGATACGCACCTCCTCGTCGGCGATAACACCGACTGTATAGTCGCAGTGGCGGTCAAAGCCTGATTCAAACAGCTGCGGCGCATCAACCACTGCAAAACCTGCTCCAGATTTTTCGACGTCAGCCAGCCAACCAAGCATGGCATCAACGATGTGACGGTGGGTAATTCTGTTAAGAGCGGCGTGCTTTATCTGGCGTTTTTCCTCGTTCTCTTCGCCGAAGACGATAGTTGCAAGTCCCTTACGGTCAAGCTTTCCGTCAGGCAGCAGTATCTCCTCACCGAAATATTCAACAAGCTCCAGAAGACACGGCTTCCCGGGCATGCAAACCTCTCTTGAAACCTTGTCTGCATCGAGGCACTTTATGCCGTATGACATAAATCCGAGTGAAACCTCGCCCTTTCCGGCACCGGTTCCGCCGGTAACACCGATAACACGCATGTTGTTTATCATTATATTGTTCTCCTTATGAGTTTATGTTACTTTGAATAGACTGCGGACATCCGCACTGATCAGAGCGGTATGCCGCTTCCATAATTCGCTGTATATACGCGCCATCCTCAAACGAAGGCGACGTCGCTTTGCCAAAGTAAGCAGCATCGAGGAACGAGTACATCGAGCCTACATGTCCGCGAAGCCAGCCGATCGGCGCTTTCACTCCCGGGAATACTCCGCCGGGCGAGGGATAACGTCCGCAGCACTCGATACGCTTGAATCCGCACTCGCCGCCAAGCTCACCGGATTTGTCCGTGGCATCGTAGAACCAAAGGAAATTAGGCTCCATAAGATCAAACTTGAGCGCACCGCGCTCACCGTAGATTTCGAGTGTGAAATCGTCGTTTGTTCCCGTGGCAAGCTTTGATGCGGTAATAGTTCCCTTCGCGCCGCATTCAAGCTCTGCTATGATGTAAAACGCCTCGTCGGCGTTTGTATTCCATGCTGCACCGTCCATTCCCTTGCGCGTTGGGTACGCGATCTGTGAGCTTCCGTATACGCTCCTGAAGTTGCCGCAAAGGTGATACACGAGGTCAATGGCATGTGAGCCAAGGTCAAAGAGCACACCACCGCCGCAGATGTCCCTGTTCTGCTTCCAGCCGGCATTCTTCTCGGGATCGGTGCAGGATGAATGAAGATAAGCGCACCTGAAGCTGATAATGCGCCCGAGTCTTCCCTCGTCGATAAGCTGTTTTGCACGCATGATCGGCGACATAAAGCGGTTGTTGAACACGATCTGCGCCACAACTCCTGCTTCGCGCGCAAGCTTTGCAACCTCATACGCCTGCGCTTCTGTAACAACAAGCGGCTTTTCGCAGTAGATATGCTTCTTTGCCGCGATTGCTTTTTTTATGGTTTCATAATGGGCGATGTTTGGCGTGGTTATGTCGATAATGTCAATATCGGGATCGAGAATCAGCTCGTCCTCGCTTGAATATGCCTTTTTAAAGCCGTACAGCCTTGCCGCTTCCTCGCGTGTTTTTTCGGTACGTGTATAAACGCCGCCAAGAGTCACGTCAAACGGCAGGTCTTTATAAAAATATTTGAGATTTTCTATGGCATACGCATGAGTCTTGCCCATGCTTCCGAATCCGAGAATACCAATATTCATATAGCATCTCCCTATTACATAAGCATACATAACTATTATACATCACCTTTATCAAAAATACAAGTGTTTGGAAGAAAATATATAAAAATAAAAGGGATGGCTTGTGCCATCCCCTAAGTTTTAATTGCTCCAAGCAACGGTTTTGAGTCCCGAATCGTATACCGATTCGCAGGCAGTTATTATACATGTTCCGTCTAAGTAGCATTTGACGTGATATCTATACACTTTCGATACAACAGATTTCAGTTGATCTGCATAGAATGATACTTCGATAATATAGTTTTCTCCGGCTGAAACGGTTGACGTTATATCACACAATACACGCGAACCGCCGTGTCCGCCATGCTTTTCAACGGAATTTCGGTCAATACCGCTTCCCTCGAGTGTATAGCCGAATGTGTCTTTGCAGAACTTTTCAAATCTTTCCAACGTGGGAGTTTCAACTTCACGATTCAAGTAGAAATCAATCATTTCATGAGAATAGCCGTCGTAAGTCATCGTTTGCAGTTCTATGGGGTACGAACCGCCAAAGCGTGATGCCCAAGTATAGATGAATTCTTCTGACCCGGAGAGAGGAGCATCATCAGCATCATCGAAAACAGGTGAAAATATAGGTCCGATGCCCTCCGACATTATTATTTTGTACTCACCGACCGGATATCTTTCAACAGTGCTTTCCGAAATATTTATAGTCAGCAAAAGCGTATCAAGATATGGGCTCGTTGGATGTTCATTTGAAATCGAATAATCCGATATAACCACATTTTCCCATTCAGAAAGCGCACCTTCACTGGTTCTCATTATGCTTTCCAGCGTTGGAATATCAAGTTCAACAAGAGCGTTTACCATTCGGGAATAATAATCGGTATAAGTTTTATCATTATTCAGAAGAAGCCCCAGATCTGCGACATCGTAAATCACGATAGGCTCATCCGAACCCGGATATTCGATATTCTCATAGAAGTACCCGCGAACTTCGCCGCGCTCGTAGCTTGCGATACTTTCCAAAGTATAAAATGAATACACCGTATACGATGCATCATGAGTGGTTGAATTAACCGTATACATCACCCGTATCTCATAGGTTTGATTCATGATGCACTCAACACCAAGCGTATAGCTTTCAAAATACTGTTTAGCACGTCCGTGTATATCTGCGACGGCGTACATCGCATCAAAATCCGTGAGCTTTGTAACCTTGTTGAGCTTATAGTCAAACGCCCATGCGTTTTCATGGTTATACACTATCACGCAGTCATCGTTTGGAGTGTGGAAGAACTCGAGGTTCTCGCCAAGCTCTGTATATTCAGGCAATGCGTTATCCTTCGGCTCGGTGTTCTCGCCGGGCTCAACAGTGTCCTCTTGGCGCTTTTCGGTCAGCTCATCCTTTTTGGGAAGTTGTTCGTCCGGAATTGGCTTGGTCGACCATACGCATGAGCTGCAACCGAGCATAAGTAATGCACTCAGTATAAGGGTTAATGTCGCTTTAAACTTCATGGCAGTACCTCCAAAACATTTGCTTTCACACTTTAAGACGTTAAAACTCCCGTGAATGTTCCACACAAACACGGGAGTTTACATTTAGTTTACATTTTCTCTTTCTTTTCACGTGCACGCAGTATGCGAAGCACTGTGAAGGCAATTACCGGGAAAATAACGGCACAGAGTATGCCGGCCTTGAGTCCCATTTCGGAGTTTACCCTCTCGGAAACAAATCCGATAAGACCGGGGCCGGACGAGCATCCGATGTCACCCGACAGCGCGAGTACGGCGAAAAGAGTTGTTCCGCCGAGCGGAATACGGCGGCTTGCTTCGCTGAGCGTTCCCGGCCAGGTAACACCGACAGAAAGTCCTGCAATAGCACATCCAACAAGCGAAAGTATCGGATGCGGCGCGAATACGCACAGCAAGTAGCCAACGAAAATGCCAACGTAGCAATAGGAGAGGAATTTGGTGAGATTTATCTTCTCACCCTTGATGCCGTAGAACGTACGCGCGATAGCCATCATAAGTCCGTACAGACACGGGCCGAGCAAGTCTCCGACGGTCTTGTCTACACCCAGTCCCTGCTCTGCAAAGAGCGAGGACCACTGTGCAAGGCCTTGCTCCATTGCGCCGGTACATATCATAAGCACGATAAACAGCGGAAAATTCTTGAACCTAAACAACCGCAGAAAAGATCCTTGCTCGCTCTTATCGCCCTCAAGCGGCGCAAGCGGTACGAAGAAGAACAGTATTCCGTTTACAAACGGAATAAGCGCCCACAAAATCGCGAGTAGACGCCAATTCTCAACGCCTGCAAGCGTGAAGAACAGTGTTGATAAAAGAACGATCGCAATGTGTCCCCAACAGTATGCCGAGTGCAGAAGACTCATCGCCGAGCTTTTCTCACCGAGCGGAAGCGCTTCCACTATGGGACTCGCCATAACCTCGATTGTTCCGCTGCCAAGCGCACAGAATGTCGTGGCAACCATAAGACCGACATACGGCGGCATTATTTTAGTAAACACCGCAAGACCTGCCACACCGATAAACGAGGTGAAATGCGCGATAAGCATACCGCGCCTGTGACCGATGCGGTGCGCGAACTTAACGCCCACGATATCGACAAGCAACTGTACAACGAAATTGTAGGTTATCAGTATCGTAATCTGATCGAGCGATATATCAAATTCCCTTGAGTATGTCACGAACAGAAGCGGACTGAAGTTATTTATAATAGACTGAACCAAAAAGCAAATATAACACGAAAACAGCGTGTTTTTATATGTAAACTTCATTTTGGGGACTCCTTAATCATATGTAAACGCACGTGCTGTGGCACATGCGTGTGTTATCTTAGTCAGTTATTGATATGGCCGTCACCGTCAGCGCTTGTGACAGGGATGTCGCGTATATCCATGAGCGATTCTGCCTCTTCCTCGTTTTGAGGAATTGTTACCGCGATTCCGGTACAGTCGTTTGCAGAAGCCACGGAACCGTGTAGGAACATATCCTCGCACGGATATTTTGAGGGCATCTCATACGGATGCTTTGACGGTATCTCATACGGAAACTGAAACGGATACGCGCCAAGAAAATGACCGTCACTCGAGCGGAGTATCTTTACTTTCGGATTTTCTTTTTCCATATGCTAAGCCTCGATCTGCTTTGCAAGGAAAGCAGCAGCCGTGCCAATAAGCTTGTTCTCCACGTCACCCTCAACAGCTTGTGCTCCGTCAATGTGCACCGACGCAACGCATCCGATAAGATCACCGTCAGCTATAATCGGCATTGCGCAGGATA
Source organism: Candidatus Flemingiibacterium sp. (assembly GCA_045636265.1). GTDB lineage: Bacteria > Bacillota > Clostridia > Oscillospirales > CAG-272 > Flemingiibacterium. Next base: position 4,930 of record JAZTXD010000087.1, on the reverse strand, counting down.
CAGCGGCACTAGACGAATCAGCGGTTATCTTAACCGGTGCAGAACCTTCGAGGTAGCGGTAATTTCCGCGTCCCTCAACAATGTCCTCAAGCTCGTTTGAGATCTTCTTTTCAAGATATTCCTTTTTGGGAAGTCCGGCGCACGCGATTACGGCGTCACGGTCACAGATGACAACCGCCATGCCTGCAATTCTGTAAAGCGTTTCCGCATACTGTGATGCGAAAGCATTAAGCTCGCCAATCGGCGAATACTTCTTAAAGATAACCTCGCCCTCACGGTCAGTGAAAATTTCAAGCGGGTCACCCTCGCGGATACGCATGGTGCGGCGAATCTCCTTGGGTATAACGACACGACCGAGGTCGTCGATGCGTCTTACAATTCCTGTTGCTTTCATAGTATATATATCTCCTTTTGGTTTTACAAGTGATACGACAATAGTATCTGTAAAGCGAGGAGAATTATACTTATGTTATGTTTTAATCTTCATTTTCATCTGCATCGCCGTCTTGTTCTATGGTTATATACAAAGGATTCACAACCGCCAAAGTGGTACCGTGTGCACCGCACTCAGTACAATCCCATCCATAAACCGTGACAAATTGATTTTCGTCGATACCGTCGTCAAATTCTTCATCCATGGTGCCAAAGGATATCGAGCCTCCGCACTTAGGACATCTCCATCACTTTTCGCGGTTTTTACTTATATCATATGTATTAACATCATCCCCAAAAAGAAAATACGAACCGGGGAGATCATCTCTATTAACCCTACTGACGTTTTCTTTGTCAAACACATTCTTGGCCATTGCTTTTTCCTCCAAAAATTTATTTATCTTTCAACATTTTCATTATATCACGAATAAAAAATTGTCAAGTATAACAGAAATATAACAGCTGAGCTTTTGCTCCTTTATTATTCTTTCCGCCACGCTATGTATCGCCAAACAAAAGTTGTCGAACGCTGTCAATGTTATATGAGAGGGATCACCCTCGCGGATGCGCATGGTGCGGCGAATCTCCTTTTGGTTTTACAAGTGATACACCAATGGTATCTGTAAATCGAGGGGATTTATACTTGACTTTTTCTAAACATCCGTGATATAATGAGTATAGTAAAAAATTCGGTAACGGAAGGTGACAAATATGAACAGTATCAATGATTTCATAATTGAAGACGGCATTTTAAAAAGATACACCGGTGAAGGCGGCGATGTGGTAATTCCCGACAACGTCACAAGCATTGGCAATATGGCGTTCTACTGCTGTCGTGACATAACAAGTATAACCATTCCCAACAGCGTAACGAGCATTAATGATAATGCGTTCGATGGTTGCAATAATCTGATGAGTATAACCATCCCCGAAAGCGTAACGCACATTGGCAATAGTGCATTCTACCTTTGCGCCAGTCTTGCAAGCGTAATAATCTCCGGCGGTGTAACGAGTATTGGCGACGATGCGTTCAATGGCTGCTCAGACCTCAAAAGCATAATCATCCCCGACAGTGTAATGAGCATTGGTGACTATGCATTCAATGATTGTTCAGACCTCGCAAGCATTACCCTTCCCGGTGGTATAACAACTATCGGCGATAATGCATTTTACGATTGCACAAGCCTTACAAGCATTGCCATTCCTGAAAGCGTTATGAATATTGGTGCATGGGCATTCTGCGGTTGTAAACGCCTTGCAAGCATTACCATTCATGACAGTGTCACGAGCATTGGCATCGAAGCGTTCGAAGGTTGCAAAAAACTCACCATTCAAGCCCACGAAGGTTCATACGCAGAAAAGTACGCAGAGGAAAACGAGATTCCTTTCGAGGCAATAGATTAAAATACAATTCAAAAAGGTACCCCTCGGTGCCTTTTCTTTATGTATGCGTGTTTGGACACCTTGAAATTGCCATAATCGCCGCGCCAAAGCTGTCGAGCGGTGTCAACGTTATACAAGACGTGTCGCCCTCGCTAATACGCATGGTGCGGCGAATCTCCTTGGGTATAACGACACGACCGAGATCGTCGATGCGTCTTACAATTCCTGTGGCTTTCATATATATAATCTCCTTTGATTTACAAGTGATACGATAATAGTATCTGTAAAATGAGGAGATTTATACTTGTATCAAATTATTTAAATTCCCAGCCGAGATGCAAACTCAATAATCTCATCAAATTTGCCTTCGTATATGTCGAACACAAACTCTTCATCATCGGAGCTTATTGTGTAGTCATATCCAAAAAAGGTGATCTTTCCATCTTCTGTTATTCCGTAATTGAAATCATTGGTAGCATAAAATATAAGTTTTTGTGCTATCAAACATGTTGCGTAAAAGGCCTTATTTTCGCTTTCGTCGCCCACGAAACAGTCAGCCGCATATTCCGACAATGTAGTTAATAATTCCAAATATTCCAAAGCTACATATTTGTTTTCGGGCACGATGTTCTTGCATATGAAATCGTTTCTTGCAGTCTTAACAATTTCAAATGTGTTTTTAAATAAATCAGAAAATTCAGTCAATGAAAGTTCCTCGTAACCAAACGTGTATGCGTTTTTAAGTTCAACCTGTTCCTTCCACGCTTTCAGAGTTTTAGATATTCTTGTTGTCATTTTAGCACCTCTTTTTCAAATTGTTCTTTTACGACCACTACGCTGCGTTTCTATTATAACATACCCTTTTTTATTAATCAACTAATTTACAAAAAAGCGAAATAATTTTCACTGCTCTTTTATCCTTTTGATATACTATGTATCGCCGCACAAAACCTGCAGAAAGGTGCCAATGAAAAATTATCCCTTAAACACAACTTCCCTCAAATAAAGTCCCTCCGGCGGCGCAGTCATGCCTGCGCGCGAACGGTCACACGATGCTATAATATCCGCCATATCGCTCGCATTGATTCGCCCGGTACCAACCTCAATAAGCGTACCCACTATTATACGCACCATATTGTAAAGAAAACCGTCTGCGGCAATACGAACTGTGAGCATGTTTTTGTCAAGTGAAACGTGCAGATGCTTCACGTTTCTCACAGTGTCGGCAACATCGCTTCCGGCGGACATAAATCCCGAGAAATCATGCTTGCCAAGAAAAGCCGTTGCAGCAGCTTGCATACGCTCCGGCGCATCCGGCAAAAGCGGCTTTGGATAGTGCCATGCCCGTCCTTCAAGGAACGGATCGTGTATCGCGCCAAGATGCACGCGGTACTCGTATTCCTTATACAAAACATCGTGGCGCACATGGAAATCCCCGTCCACCTGACGTGCACTGTGAACGGAGATTCGCTTATCAAGCGCGCTGTTGAGTGCAAACGGTATCCTGTCACACGGTATGATTTTATCCGTGTCGAACGTTGCAAAATACTGAAGCGCATGAACACCGGCATCAGTCCTTGAACATCCCTTTACGGCATAACGCTCGCCATACACCTTTTCAATGGCATCCTGCAGCGCTGACTGGACTGTGAGCTTACCGGGCTGCACCTGATATCCGGCAAATCCCGTGCCTACATACGAAATTTCAAGTGAAATCTTCATCATAAGGCAATCGAAGTTGGCAGCATATTTCCGCCGACAATAACGGCGATAAATAAAGCCATAACAAGTACCGCCGCGAAGTCCCTGAAGCGGAATTTAAGCTTGGTCATACGTGTTCTGCCGTCACCGCCGCGGTAACAGCGGCATTCCATAGCCGTAGCAAGATCGTCAGCACGTCTGAACGCCGATATAAACAGCGGTATCAGAATCGGTACAAGAGCCTTGGCTCTCTTCATAAGACTTCCGGACTCAAAATCGGCACCGCGCGCCTTTTGAGCTGACATTATCTTATCCGTTTCCTCAACGAGTGTCGGGATGAAACGGAGTGCAATTGTCATCATCATCGAAAACTCATGAACCGGCAGCTTGATCTTGCGAAGCGGCGACAGGAGCTGTTCAAGAGCATCCGTGAGCATTATCGGCGATGTGGTATACGTCAAAAGAACGGTGGTACCGACAAGCAGAGAGCTGATTCGCAGTATCATCATAACAGAAAACACAACGCCCTCAAGATAAATATTTATCTTCCAGAATGACACTAAAAGCACATCGCCCGTTGTCCAGAAAAGGTTGAAGAATGTGGTAAATACAAGTATGAAAATGAGCGGCTTCATGCTCTTTAAAATGGTTTTCCACGATATTCCCGATATGAACACGAGAATTACCGCACTCGCCGTAACCGCTATGAACGAATACAGGTTTTTAGCGAGGAAAACCGCAACGATATACGCAATAGCAAGCAGTATCTTCATTCGGGGATCGAGTCTATGAATTATGGTGTCCCCGGGGAAAAACTGACCGAGTGTAATATCCTTGATCATCTCTTCCCTCCCAAAGCGCGTACAATCTCCGCTTTTGCATCGGCAACGGTATATATGCCATACGGAATGTCAAGTCCGCGTGCGCGAAGACTGTTGCAGAGCTCGGTTATCTGCGGAACACTGAGCCCCACATCGCGAAGCTCTTCCGCATGGGCGAAAACCTCGGCAGTGCTTCCCTGCATATATATTTTTGCCTTATTCATAACAACGATTTCATCGGAATATCTTGCCATATCTTCCATTGAGTGCGACACGATAATCACAGTGTTACCGCGTTTTCTCTGATATTCTCTAATTCCGCCGAGTATCTCCTCGCGTCCCTTCGGATCGAGTCCGGCCGCCGGCTCGTCGAGTATAAGAACCTCCGGCTCCATTGCCATAACTCCCGCGATAGCAACTCTGCGCTTCTGACCGCCCGAAAGATCAAACGTGGATTTTTCAAGCAGCTCCTCATCTATTCCGCAGAACCTTGCAGCTTCAGCCACACGCTTTTCGACCTGGGGGGCATCAAGGCCCATGTTTGTGGGACCGAACGCTATGTCGCGGCGTACGGTTTCCTCGAAAAGCTGATA
>JAZTXD010000086.1:0-10277 GCA_045636265.1 Candidatus Flemingiibacterium sp. | reverse complement strand
ACACCTATCAAGTTCAGCCAGGAAATAAGCGGCTGGCGCTCCTCTCTCGAGCGCGACGTTGAGCTTCTTAAGCTCGCAGTTAAGCCCCTTTACGAGCTTGCGCTCGGCGGCACCGCTGTTGGTACCGGCCTCAATGCTCCGAAGGGCTTTGACACACTCGTTGCAAAGAAGTGTGCAGAGCTTACCGGCAAGCCTTTCGTAACTGCCGCTAACAAGTTCCACGCGCTCACCTCCAAGGACGAGCTCGTATTCGCACACGGCGCTATCAAGGCAACCGCGGCTGACATGATGAAGATTGCAAACGACGTACGCTGGCTCGCATCCGGTCCCCGTGACGGTCTTGGCGAGATCTACATTCCCGAAAACGAGCCTGGCTCCTCTATCATGCCCGGCAAGGTTAACCCCACACAGTGTGAGGCGGTTACAATGGTTGCAGTTCAGGTAATGGGCAACGATGTTGCTGTTGCAATGGCGGCTTCCCAGGGTAACTTCGAGCTTAACGTGTTCATGCCCGTTGCGGCTTACAACTTCCTTCAGTCCGCAAGACTTCTTGCAGAAGCTATAGTTTCCTTCGACCTCAAGTGTGCGATCGGAATCACAGCTAACCGCGAGAAGATGCACCATAATCTCCACAACTCCCTCATGCTCGTTACCGCGCTCAATCCCTACATCGGATATGAGAATGCGGCAAAGACAGCAAAGAAAGCATACAAAGATAACATTTCCCTTAAAGAAGCATGCGTAGAGCTTGGCTTCCTCACCGCAGAAAAGTTTGACGAGGTGTTCCACCCCGAAGAAATGTGCTAAGAAACTTCGTTTAAAGTCGATGTATTTTCCTCTGCTACTTAATATCCATACAGCCGAGGCTGGTGGGGATGGCGGGGGAGGACGCATCGGCGTTTGAGAGCAGTGCCTCCCCCGCCCGAGCCGTCGCAAAGCGGCGGCGAGCGCATAAGGCAACCGCTTCATAATAAAACTGTCACATATATCCAAAGGAAAGGATAATACATATGAAAGTCACTTATTTCCCCGGCTGTACACTCCGTACAAAAGCCAAGGATCTCGACAAATATGCTCACGCGGCGTGCGAGGCACTCGGTGTTGAGTTGGTTGAACCCGAAAACTGGCAGTGCTGCGGCGGCGTATTCTCCTACGCCAAGGACGAAATAGCGTCAAAGCTGCCGAGCATCCGTGCACTCATCACCGCACGTGACCGCGAAGAAGCTCTTGTTACCGTATGCTCCGCTTGCCACAACGTTATCAAGCAGACAAATCATCAGGTAAAGACCGATGCGGATTTCGCACTTCGCGTTAACAACTATCTCGCGCAGGAAAAGGATGCCCCGGCTCCCTACAACGGCGAAGCAAAGGTTCTTCACCTGCTTGAGCTTATCCGCGACGAGATCGGATTTGATAAGCTCTCCGAAAAGGTAAAGAAATCCCTTGAGGGCAAAAAGATCGCCGCTTACTACGGCTGTCTGCTGCTCCGTCCGTCTAAAACAATGCAGATGGACGATCCCGAAAATCCCAGAATCATTGAGGACCTCATCCGCGCGCTTGGCGGCGAACCCGTTATCTACCCTGCACGCAACGAATGCTGCGGAGGTTATGTAGCGATAGAGGATGCAGAGTCTGCAAAGAAGAAGAGCGCGTCCGTTTGGGAGAGCGCAGAGAATCACGGAGCAGAAATGATAATCACCGCTTGCCCGCTCTGCCGCTACAACCTCATTAAAAACGGAAGCACACTTCCCGTTGTATATTTCACCGAGCTTCTTGCCGAAGCGCTTGGTGTAAAGGAGGACAGCGATGCACAGTAAAAATGAGTCCCGCCGCGAGCAGATACTCCGCATGAGCGGCGTTAATCCGAGAAAATGCATGAAGTGCGGCAAGTGCACTGCTACATGCCCGTCATTTGACGAAATGGAATATCATCCTCACGAGTTTGTATATATGGTAGAGTCCGGAGAGCTTGATGCGCTTCTCAAGTCCGAGTCCATATACAAGTGCCTCACTTGCTTCGCCTGCGTTGAGCGTTGTCCGCGCGGCGTTGAGCCTGCAAAGCTTATCGAAGCGGTACGTCTTACCACAGTTCGCGAAAAGGGTGCAAATCACCTTAAGGCTGACGATGTTCCTGCGCTTCTCGATGAGGAAATTCCGCAGCAGCTTTTAATGAGCGCTTTCAGAAAATACAGTAAGTAATACTCGCCGCCGCTTTGCGTCGGCTCGGACGGAGGACGGCTGCGCTCAAACGCCGCTCCCCCTCCCCCGTCACCCCCTAGGCTCGGCTGGGAAAATCCTACATCGCCGACCTAATTTCTATATGAATAAAAACCGAAAGGATAAATCATATGCAAAGAATTGGAGTATTCGTATGTTGGTGCGGAAGCAACATCGCCGGAACCGTTGATGTTGTAGCCGTCGCCGAAGCTCTCAAAAATGAGCCGGGCGTCGTTCACTCCGCCAACTACCAATATATGTGCTCGCAGGCAGGTCAGGATCTTATTAAGGATGCCATAAAGGAGCACAAGCTCACCGGCATCGTAGTCTGCTCCTGCTCACCGCGTATGCACGAGGCAACATTCCGCAAAACTGCGGCCGCGGCAGGTATCAACCCCTATATGGTTGAGATTGCCAATATCCGTGAGCAGTGCTCGTGGATACATAAAGACATGGCAACCGGTACCGAGAAGGCTATCATCCTCGGTAAAGCCGCTGTTGCAAAGGTTAACTTAAACACTCCTCTTACCCCCGGCGAGTCGCCCGTAACCAAGCGCGCACTCGTTATCGGCGGCGGTATCGCAGGTATGCAAACCGCACTCGATATTGCGGACGCAGGATTCCCGGTTGACATCGTTGAAACCAAGCCCACAATCGGCGGTAAGATGGCCCAGCTCGACAAAACATTCCCCACACTCGACTGTGCGGCGTGTATCCTCACTCCTAAAATGGTTGACGTGGCACAGAACGAAAAGATTCGCATTTTCTCCTACTCCGAGGTTGCGGACGTTCGCGGATTTGTCGGAAATTTTGACGTTACTATAAAGAAAAAGGCGCGCTATGTAAAGGAAGACATCTGTACCGGATGCGGACTTTGCACCGAGAAGTGTCCCCAGAAGAAGGTTCCCAACGAGTTCAACCTCGGCATGGACAACCGCCGCGCTATCTATATTCCGTTCGCTCAGGCTGTACCGAAGGTTGCTACCATCGACGCTGACTACTGCACCATGCTCAAAACCGGCAAGTGCGGCGTATGCGCAAAGGTATGTACCGCAGGCGCTATCGACTACAATGCAAAGGACGAGTTCATCGAAGAAAAGTACGGCGCAATTGTAGTTGCTACCGGTTATGAGCCTATCTCTATGGATAAATTCGACGAGTTTGCATACAGCCAGTCCAAAGACGTTATCACATCTCTTGAGTTTGAGCGTCTTACCAATGCGGCAGGCCCCACAGCAGGTAAGCTTCTCCGTCCGTCCGACGGCGAGCATCCTCACACTATCGTATTCGTACAGTGCGTAGGTTCAAGATGCGAAAACTGCGCCCAGAAGGGTAAAGAATACTGCTCCAAGATCTGCTGTATGTACACAGCAAAGCATGCAATGCTCACCCGCGATAAGTATCCGGATACCGATGTTTATGTATTCTACATAGACGTACGTACTCCCGGTAAGGCGTTTGATGAATTCTATCGCCGCGCGGTTGAGGAATACGGCGTTCACTACATCAAGGGTATGGTCGGCAAGGTTTCGCCCGAAGGAAACAAGCTTAAGGTTCAGGCGTCCGACCTTATCGCAGGCAAACAGCTCCACATTGACGCGGACCTCGTTGTTCTCGCGGCGGCTATCGAACCTAACAAGTCGGCTCGCCCGCTCGCAACAATGCTCACCGCCTCCATGGATACAAACGACTTCTTCACAGAAGCGCATCCCAAGCTTCGTCCCGTTGAGTCCCCCACAGCAGGTGTGTTCCTCTCCGGTACATGCCAGGGACCCAAGGATATCCCCGAAACTGTTTCTCAGGCGGGTGCTGCGGCATCCAAGGTTATCGGACTTCTCTGCAAGGATAAGCTCACAGGTAACCCGTGTATCGCACAGTCCGACGAGATGATGTGTAACGGCTGTTCGAGCTGTGAGAGAGTATGTCCGTACGGCGCTATCACATATTCCGACAAGGAATTCAGAATGCCCGACCGCACCACAAAGATACGCAGAGTTGCATCCGTAAATCCCGCAGTATGTCAGGGATGCGGCGCTTGTACTGTTGCGTGCCCGTCCGGTGCTATGGACCTTAACGGCTTCAAGAACTCTCAGATTATGGCGGAGGTGGACGCAATATGCAAGATATGAACAACACAGAATTCAAGCCTTTAATAGTTGCGTTCTGCTGCAACTGGTGTTCCTACGCCGGCGCAGACCTCGCAGGTTCCAACCGCCTCGCATATCCGGCAGACGTAAAGATCATCAGAGTTCCCTGCTCCTGCCGCGTAAACCCGATGTTCATTCTCCGTGCGTTCCAGAGAGGCGCTGACGGAGTTATCATCTGCGGCTGTCATCCCGGTGACTGCCACTACACTTCCGGTAACTACTACGCTCGCCGCCGTATGTCACTTCTTTTCTCAATGCTCGATTACCTCGGCATTGAACGTGACCGCACCCGTGTTGAATGGGTATCCGCGGCTGAAGGCGCAAAGTTTGCCGCTACTATGAACGATTTCACCGCAAAGGTTATTTCCCTTGGAAAGAACAAGAGATTGGAGGACCTCAGATGCAAGAAGTAATGCGCGACAAGCTCATCGCAAAAGCAAAAGAGCTTCTCGATGCCGGCGCTGTCACCCGTGTGCTCGGATGGAAGCTCGGTGAGTTCTGCTATGATGTCACTCCCGGTCTTTTCAATAGTGCAGAACAGCTTGACAATGAGTTCTACTTCGGCGACTTCGCCGGTGCGAACCTATCAAAATATCTCATTGCCGAAACCCGTAAGGAGGACGGCAAGGTTGCAGTCTTCATGAAGCCCTGCGACACATACAGCTTCAATCAGCTCCTCACAGAGCACAGAATCGACCGCGAGAAGGTTTACGTTATCGGCATCCCCTGCGAGGGCATGATCGACAACAAAAAACTCACCTCTGCGGCTGACGGCATAAAGAATGTTGCCGTTGACTATGAAAACGTCAACATCGAAACTCTGTGGGACGGCACTGTAACCGTACCGCGCGAGTCCGTGCTTGCCGAAAGATGTCTTAACTGCAAGTCGAAGAAGCACGTAGCTCTCGATGAGCTGATCGGATACGAAGACGATATAACGGAATGCAACCGCTTTGACGAGGTTGCACGTCTTGAGGCTATGACTCCCGACGAGCGCTTTGAATTCTGGCAGAACGAGCCCTCCCGTTGCATCAGATGCAACGCTTGCCGCGACGTATGCCCTGCGTGCACATGCGAAAAGTGCGTGTTCGACAACCCGAACTCGGGTGTTGAATCCAAGGCACCGTCTGACAGCTTTGAAGAGAAAATGTTCCATATTATAAGAGCGTTCCACGTAACCGGACGCTGCACAGACTGCGGCGAGTGCTCGCGCGTATGTCCCCAGGGCATTCCGCTTCACCTTCTCAACCGCAAGTTTATCAAGGACATTAACGAGCTTTGGGGCGACTATCAGGCAGGCGCCGAGGTTGGCAGCCGCGCTCCGCTTGTAAACTATACACTTGACGACATGGAGCCGTCCGAGGCTGTGGAAAGGGGCGATAAGAATGCGTAAAATTTCGCTTGACAAGTTAGGCGTTCTGTTTGCCGCTATCGCAAACAGCCAGTCGCTCTACATCCCCACCGACTCGACCGAGGGCGCAAAGTTCACCAAATGGACCGACGGCGCAGTGCTTACAAATCAGCTTAATACAAATCGCGGCATCAAGGATTTCTTCTTTCCCCAGAGTGAGGATTTAATGAAGTTCAAGATGCAGGGCAAGAATATCGACGTTATCGACATCCGCGACGAAAACGAAGATTTCGTTATCTTCGGCGCACGTGCGTGCGATGTACGCGCGATGGCAGTGCTTGACAACGTGTTCCTGTCCGAACCCGTTGACACCTTCTACAAGAACCGCCGCGATCACGGCGTTATCATGTCACTTGCATGCACCCGTCCGAATGAAACCTGCTTCTGCGGTACGTTCGGTATTGACGCGGCAAATCCCGAGGGTGACATCGTTTGCTACAAAACCGAAGATGCGCTCTACATGAACGCAGCGAGCGAAAAGGGTGCGGCACTTCTGTCTTCCCTTTCCGATATCACCGAAGAGTGTGACACTAAGGCCGTTGATGAGCAGAAGGCTCTTATCAAGGACAGAATGACAAAGCTTCCGCTTGCAGGCCTCACCGCAGATGCTTTCGGCGGCGGCAAGACTGACAAGTTCTTCAACTCTCCCGAATGGGCAAAGCTTTCCGAGAGCTGTCTTGGATGCGGAACCTGCACATTTGTGTGCCCCACATGCCAGTGCTACGATATCCGCGATTTCAAAACAAATGACGGCGTTGTACGCTACCGTTGCTGGGACTCCTGCATGTACTCGCAGTTCACGAGAATGGCTCACGGCAATAACCGTAACTCTCAGAAGGAGCGCTTCCGTCAGAGATTTATGCACAAGCTCGTTTACTATCCTGAGAATAACAACGGCATGTTCTCCTGCGTCGGATGCGGCAGATGCCTTGCAAAGTGCCCGATCTCTATGAACATTGTTAAGGTTATGAAAACACTGGAGGGTACAGACAATGGCTGATATTAACGAAACTCTGATACCGGTTGTCGGCGTTATCACCGATGTACGCATCGACACACCGGATATTAAAACTTTCCGTGTTGTTACTCCCGACGGCAAGAAGCCGTTTGACCACAGACCCGGACAGTGCGCTATGCTCTCTGTTCCCGGTGTCGGCGAGGCGATGTTCTCAATCACCTCTTCTCCCACAAACACGGAGTTTATGGAATTCTCCATCAAGAAATGCGGATGTGTTACCGAATGGCTCCATGCCGCAGAAGCAGGTCAGATGATAACCGTACGCGGTCCTTACGGAAACCCGTTCCCGGTTGACGACGTATTCGCCGGTCACGATATGCTCTTCATCGCCGGCGGCGTAGGTCTTGCACCGCTTCGTTCCTTTATCAACTACTTCCGCCACTACCGTGACAGATACGGCCGTATCGACATCGTTTACGGTTCCCGTTCCAAGGATGACCTTCTCGACTACAAGGAGATCATCGAGGAATGGCAGAAGGATGAAAACGTTCACGTTCACCTCACTATCGATCGCGAGCAGGAGGGCTGGGACGGACACGTTGGATTTGTACCGAACTATGTTAAGGAGCTCGGATTTGATACAAACAAAATGGCAGTCCTCTGCGGTCCGCCTATCATGATCAAGTTCACGCTTCAGGGCCTCATGGATGTCGGCTTTGACAAAACACAGATATATACAACGCTTGAGCTTCGCATGAAGTGTGGTGTCGGCAAGTGCGGACGCTGCAATGTCGGCGCAAAGTATGTATGCAAGGACGGTCCGGTATTCCGCTGTGACGAGCTCGATGAGCTTCCGGACGAGTATTGATAATCGAGTTTTGATAATTAGGAGAATAATGACATGGAAAAAATGGTAAACATTTACCTCTACGGTAAAAAATACGAAGTTCCCGCAAGCCTTACCATCATCAACGCCATGGAATACGCAGGCTATCAGCTCGTTCGCGGAGTTGGATGCCGTTGCGGATTCTGCGGCGCATGCGCTACTATCTACCGCATAAAGGGACAGCAGGAACTTAAGACCTGCCTTGCTTGCCAGACCAAGGTTGAGGACAATATGTATATTGCAACTCTTCCCTTCTTCCCGCTTGTGAAGCAGCCTTATGACATTAAGAAAGTAAAGCCCACCGAGCAGATCATGATGCAGCTTTATCCCGAGATCTACGCTTGCATCGGATGCAATGCCTGCACCAAGTCCTGCACACAGGACCTTAACGTAATGCAGTACATCGCATACGCTCAGAGAGGCGAGTATGAGAAGTGCGCAGAGGAATCCTTCGACTGCGTAATGTGCGGAGTTTGCTCCTCTCGTTGCCCTGCGGGAATCACTCATCCCCAGGTTGGACTTCTCGCAAGACGTCTTACCGGTAAGTATCTCGCTCCCGAAACACAGCACCTTCTTGAGCGCGTTGCCGAGATCGAATCCGGCGACTGCGAGGCGGCTCTTCAGGATATTATGAAGAAAACCGCAGAAGAACTCAAAGAGATGTACAACAACCGCGATTTTGAGAAATAAGGAGGGCTGACAAATGTATACTGCAGAAATGCTTGAATCAATCAAAAAGGTAGAAGCGACCCGTGAAGCCCGTCTTGCGGCAGTACGTGCAGGCAATCATCCTCGCCGTATGACCGCGGAGGAGAAGGATCAGGTTCTTCTCGAAAACCATCCCGACCATATCAAGTCACAGTTTGCAGAGCTTGTTATCGGCCCCAACAAGGGCGAAAAGGTTCCGCTCGAGCTTGCTGAAATTCTTCAGGCTAACCCCAGAGTTAAGTCTGCTGACATTGACCTTACCAAGATCGACTACGACGTTGACGTGCTCATCATCGGCGGCGGCGGAGCAGGTTCCGCGGCGGCTATCATGGCTCACGAAAACGGCGCTAACGTAATGATCGTTACCAAGCTCCGTCACGGTGACGCAAACACCATGATGGCAGAGGGCGGTATCCAGGCGGCTGATAAGCCTAACGACAGCCCCGCACAGCATTACCTCGACGTTATGGGCGGCGGACATTTCAAGAATGTTCCCGAGCTTGTTTACAAGCTTGTAAACGATGCTCCTATCTGTATCAAATGGCTCAACGACCTTGGCGTAATGTTCGACAAGGAAGCTGACGGCACAATGGTACCCACCCACGGCGGCGGTACTTCCAGAAAGCGTATGCACGCTTGTAAGGACTACTCCGGTGCGGAGATCATGAGAGTTCTCCGTGACGAGGTTCAGAACAGACAGATTCCCGTTGTTGATTTCACCTCGGCTATCGAGATAATCAAGGACGAAAACGGTAAGGCAGCAGGCGCGGTTCTCATGAACATGGAAACCAAGGAGCTCCTTATCGCAAGAGCAAAAACTGTTGTAATCGCAACCGGCGGTGCGGGACGTATGCACTATCAGGGCTTCCCCACCTCCAACCACTACGGCGCAACCGCAGACGGACTTGTTCTCGCTTACAGAGCAGGTGCTCCTCTGCTTTACGCACACACACTTCAGTATCACCCCACCGGTGCGGCGTTCCCCTCTCAGATTTTCGGTGCGCTCGTTACCGAGAAGGTTCGTTCCATCGGCGCACAGCTTATCAACGCTGACGGTGAAGCATTCATGTATCCGCTCGAAACCCGTGACGTCTGCGCTTCCAGCGTTATCCGCGAGTGCCGTAAGGGCAAGGGCGTTGACACATTTGACGGCGGTCAGGGTATCTGGCTCGACTCTCCGATGATAGAGCTTCTCCACGGTGAGGGAACTATCGAAAAGAGAATCCCCGCAATGATGCGTATGTACTTAAAGTACGGCATCGACATGCGTAAGCAGCCTATCCTCATCTACCCCACTCTCCACTATCAGAACGGCGGTATCAAGATTGGCGAAAACGGCATGTCCGACGTTGAGAACCTCTTCGTTGCAGGTGAGGCTGTCGGCGGTATCCATGGCGAAAACAGACTTATGGGTAACTCTCTGCTCGACATCATCGTATTCGGACGCAATGCCGGCGTAAACGCAGCGGCAACTGCAAAGAATACCAAGTCTGCAGAAAAGCTCACCCTCTCTCACGTTGACGATTTTGTGAAGGAAATGGCAGATGCCGGCATCAAGACTGATGTTGTATCCCCCAGACTCCTCCCCAACTACACTAACCAGAAACCTATCTGAGGAGGAAACAGCAAATGAGTTTATTCGGCGGAGTTATCTCCATAAGCAATACATACACACTCTTCGTTGTAGTATTCGCTGTACTTCTTCTCGGCTATGCGCTCGGAAGAATTACCATTAAGGGCGTTTCCCTCGGTGATGCAGGCGTGTTTATCGTAGCCCTCATTTTCGGCGCACTGTTCTTCAGTGTGAACGAAGAGGTAGGACTCGTTTTCAGCGCATCCGCAAAGCCGTATAATTTCGAGAGCGGTCTTTCGCTCATTGAAAGCCTCGGACTTATACTCTTTGTAACATCCGTTGGCTTTATCGCAGGTCCCAAATTCTTCGGCAACTTT
>JAZTXD010000085.1:0-8634 GCA_045636265.1 Candidatus Flemingiibacterium sp. | reverse complement strand
AATTCCATCCCGCGAAGAAATATCTTCAATATAATGATCAAAAAATATAGCATCGGGGGATTTTTGAAAAAGAACATCAAATATTTCAAGTGCTCGTTTCTTGGCGTTTTTTAAGTAAACATGCTTTGAGTCACCTATGCCCAATTCACATCTGAGAGCGAAAGAATGGTTATAAAACCATGGTTGCTTATATAAAAACGATACGTCCGTAATCAATCTTTCAATTTCACTGTTTGACTTATTCTTTATATTCACAAAATCACCGCCTTTCTGTGTTTATTATACCACACTTCTGTAAATAAATCAAGGCGTAGCCTTGTATATCATCCGCAACTTGTTGCGGCATATCATCAATGCGAAGCATTGTATATCATCAAGCCGCAGGAAAATACACGCTGGCGCGTGATGAGATACAAGGGCGGCGCGCCCCCCTTGATGATATACACCACGCTTCGCGCGGCGATGATATGCCAAGCCTGCGGCTTAGATAAACAAAAACAGAACATTTGTCGGTAGACAAATGTTCTGTTTTTGTTGGTGGGAGCGGGTGGATTCGGACCACCGAAGTCACTGACAACAGATTTACAGTCTGCCCCCTTTGGCCGCTCGGGAACGCTCCCATACTAACGCTGCGAGGCTTTCCTCACAACGTTTAATATTATATCATATCGAGGCTTATTTGTCAATAGCTTTTTCTCAAAAATGCTAAATATTTTTTATTCTTGGATGGCGTCGCCGTCACCAAATGCAAAAAATCTGCCACCTACTGTAACCAGAGTTGATGTCTGCCCTATCTCGATATTCTCGAAAGCTTGCTCATCCACCTCATACCAGACACGCTCTCCGTTTTCGGTGAGGAACTCCACGCCGAAGGCAATACTGCAATCCGGTGTTAAATGGCTTGCGTTTCGCGCAATCTCCGTACTTTTATCCGTAACGGTTGCTCTTGTTGCTACATGAGATGGTATTTCATCGCTTTCAGGTGTGGGTGTATTGGTTTTACCCGTTGCATAGCGAAAAATCGTAACAGCGACACTTACAATTATAACAATACCGAATATCAAAATAACAGCGCCTACAACAGGAACGGCAATGCTTCCGTCAAACTCATAAAACGATCGGAATAATCCACCGTTCACTGTTTAGCACCTCTTTCTATTATCTCCGCCGCACAGTCATACACAGCATCGCCGCGGATTATTTCTCCAACTGAGTCCACAACAATCTTGCCGGAACGCGGATTCTTTATCGAAATAACATGTCCGTGCGTGTCGGCAACGACATCTGAATACTCAAAAGCGAGGTCGCAGTCAACAAGCTCGCAGTTTTCAAGCGTCAGATTTGTGCAGTAGCAGAACGGCTGTGTGCCGATTATCTTGCAGTTTCGCATGGTAAGATTATCCGAGTACCAACCAAGATATTCGCCCTTTACAACGCTGTTCTCCACGGTCACATTCTTTGCGTGCCAGAACGAATCCTTCGTGTCAAGCTCGGAATTTGTTATATTAAGCCCGTCCACGTATTGGAACGAATACTTGCCTTTTAGTTTAATAGAGTCAAGCGTCACACGCTCGCTCATGAAGAATATGTACTCCGACTCAAAGCTTGAATTCTTTGCGAAAATATCGCGGCAGCGCCAGCCGAACTCCGCAGAAATTGCCGTAGTTCCCTCAATCTGCACGTTATCACATTCGCGAAGAGCCTTTACGCCGGTGATGTTGGTCCCCACTATTCTGCCGTTTGACGAATACCAAAGCGGCGCACGGCAGGTTTCGGTCATCTTTGACTTATCGAGCAAGAAACCGTGCGAGTGCCACAGCGGATAGCGCAGCTCAAAGCTGCATCCCACAGCCTCAATGTCACGCGACTCCTTGAGCGCAGACTCGCCGTCCTCTTCTCCGGCAAATGTGCAGTTCTCGACACGTGTATCCTTAAGCGCATACAGCGCTCTCTCATTTGAGTAGATTTTGTTCTGTATAATATCCATAAAATCCTCTTAAATTTATTTTATAACTACATCCGCGCCGCCAACGGTAAGCTCGGTTTCGTAGAATTTCTTCATCGCCGCTATCATATACTCGACATCCTTTGCGCCTGCGGTTTCGTAGGACGAGTGCATAGCAAGCTGCGCAAGTCCGATATCAACCGCTGACATTGACACCTGCGAGTTTGAGATGTTGCCAAGCGTGGAGCCGCCGCGCATATCCGAGCGGTTTGCGAACACCTGCACGGGCACATCTGCACGCGCGCAGATCTCGCGGAAGACCGCAGAGGAGAGCGCATCGGTCGTGTAAAGCTGGGAAGCGTTATACTTGATCACAACGCCCTTATTCATCTGGGGCTTGTGTGTTGCATCGGCAAGCGCGGGATTATTCGGATGCACCGAATGGGCGTTGTCCGCCGACAGGAGCATGGATTTCGCCGCCGCGATACGAATATCCGCGTCAAACGCGTCGCAGATGCGAGAAAGCGTGTCGCGAAGGAACGTAGATGCCGCACCCTGCTTTGTACCGCTGCCAACCTCCTCGTTGTCCGCCACAAACATCACCTTAACCGCACCGCATTCCGCAGAGGCTGTGAGCGCCGCAAGCGACGAATAAACGCACTCAAGGTCATCAAGCTTCGGCGAGGAGATAAACTCGTTATCCGCGCCCCAAACCGAGTACGGCTGACGGCAATAGAGGAACAGCTCATGTGAGATAATATCATCAGCCGAAACGCCTGCCGCTTCTGCGATGTTTTTCATAAAGCTTCCCTTTGCAGCCGCGTCGCCGTAAAGCGGAACCATATCGGATGCAGGATTGTACGCCTTTCCGTTGTTGGGATTGTCCATGTGGATCGCGATGTGCGGTATGAGCAGAAGGTCGCGGTCGATATTCACAAGGCGTGTGCTGACACCGCTCGCGGTGCGCACCAGAATTCGTCCGGCTACGGACAGCGGACGGTCAAACCACGAGTCGAGTATCATTCCGCCGTAACGCTCTGTGTTCACGCGAGTGTACATGCCATCAAGCTCGGGAATATCCTTGATCTTGAACGTAGGCGAGTCAGAATGTGACGCGCACACCATGAACTTAATATCGTCAGCGCTTTTCGGAATCTCAAAAGCGATGATACTCGACAGATTTCTCGTTACAAAATATTTTCCGCCAAGTGAAATATCCCACGCTTTATTTTCCTGGAGCTCGGTGTATCCTTTATTTTTAAGCTCTGCCGCAACGTTTTCCACCGCATGGAACGCGCTCGGTGAAGCTTTAATGAATTCAAGCATATTTTCTGTACAGTTCATTTTTGTTTACCTCCACATCATTACATAATCAAATTATTATACTCTGCTCTGCCTACTCCGGCACGTTTTTTTATCTCTTGAAGAAAAAATTTATCGGGTTCTATTATTATTTCAATAAGCTTTTCGCCTTCTTTGGTGAGAAGCACATATTTTTCATCAGTCATGTTTTGGTTGTATGCGTATCGGTTGTCGCTTTTGACTTTTTTGTCGCCGTAACGGTATATATCCTCCACGTTGTAAAGCGAGATGTGACAGACCTTCACATCATTCTTGCCCTGCTTTTTATATACTATAAAATCAGAATTTCCGTCATCTCGGTCATCAATGATGTAGCGGAACTCCGATAGCACATACCGCACGAGAATGAATAGTCCCGCACTCACTATCAAAATGGCAAACGCTTGGAAAATGGCTCTGTACGGAATATAAGATGCAAAAAGCATCAGCACAAATCCGGTTATGATAAATAAGAGCGAAAGATTTTTCGCTTTCTTGTCAGGCTTTGGGGCATATATCATACGTTTTCCCTCATGCTTCCCACACGTTTCCGTGGGAGAAAAGCAGTTGCCCGTTTTGCACAGTCATAACGCCAAACGATGCAACCCCGTCACGTGGCTGTGATGCTGAACCGGGGTTGAACATATAAAGCCCGTCAACATATTTGTCGCATCTCTCGTGCGTATGCCCGAACAGCACCGCATCAACGCCCTTTGAACGCGCATATTTTTCGAGAACCCCAAGTCCCCATTTGACCTCATGGCGGTGTCCGTGAAGCAAAAGCACGCGCACGCCGTCGATATCGAGTAGCATTTCCTGATACGCCGGAGCGAGATATTTCGCTGAAAAGTCACAGTTTCCGGCAACAGCGATGACCGAAAGTCCGGGATTCTGCTCGGCTATAAGCTCCGAATCGTCGAAGTTATCGCCAAGAAATATCACCCCGTCAACCTTGCCACAGCGCTTTAAAACCTCGCGCACGCCAAGCAAGGAACGGTGAGTATCCGAAAAAACGAGATATTTCACTGTGTCGCTCACTCCTTTGCATTATTATGTATTGGTTCACATTTTCGCACAATATACATACACTGTATTGAATCCATTTGAAAAGAGGTACTTTTAATGCAGCTCGACAGAACCACACTTGACCGTCTTTTAGCGCTTGACGATGTTACCCTCGCGAAAACCATAAAGGCACTCGCAAGCACCGCGGGTATTGATGAGCGTGCCATACAGGGCGCACTCCAGAATTTAAGACTCGTGCGCGCCAGTCTTTCAAACGCAACCGACGCAGATTTAAAAAAAGCCGCCGAGATGTTGGGCCCAAACCGCGCAAATGCCATAAAGCAGCAGTTAGAGGACATGGACAATGGAGAACAATGATATCTCTGCGGCGCTTAACAAGCTCCTTGCTGATCCTGCAGCGCTTGCAAACGCCATGAGCATTGCCGGCAGTCTTATGGGAAATCTTCCCTCGGGCGATGCCGTTCCCCCTGCACAAGCTACACAGCCCACAGAGGATAAACAGCCGCAGGAAGTGAGTGAGGATCCCGCCGTAAAGAGTCCGGAGCAAAGTGATGCACCGCCGTCCATGGGGTCCCTTGCGGCGCTTGCACCGCTTTTGTCGGGGGGCAAGAAAAACGATCCGCGGTGCGCTCTGCTTTACGCACTGAAGCCGTATATGGGGCACGGGCGCGGCGAGAAAATCGATACGCTTGTAAATCTACTCAAAATTGCAGACATCGCCGGGGGACTTCTTGGCGGCAAACTATTTTAGGAGATGTTAACCATGTATGCACAGCAAAATGATGATATACAAAGCTTTCGCCGCGGCGAACATATAATACCTGCAAATTACGCAGGAAACGCCTTCACTCTCGATGAGGAACCGTGTCTGAGCGAAGAAACACTTATCCACCGGGACGATATTCCGTGTCCTGTGGCAGAAACTGCGTCTCCGAAAAAAGAAACGGAGGCGCAGTATGAGGATTCGGCAGTTACATGCCACGTGAAAGAGCGTGAAAATGGTCTTCTGTCCGGACTGTTCTCACGTTTATCACGCGGATTTGAGCTTGACGATATTCTGCTTATAGGACTTATTATACTTTTGCTTCAAAGTGACTGCGAGAGCCGCGATGAAACGGTTATTCTCCTCGCACTTCTTCTGTTAGTTGGCTTTTGACACAGTGTAAAGCGAGTCATCGGAATAACTCTTGACATCGGTTGAAAAGCCCAGAATTTCGTATGAATACACGTCCTTGCCGTTTTGCTTAGTGTTTGCAAAAATTATGATACGCTCATCAAGCGAAACGTAATATTCTTCGGTAAGGTCTATATCCGAATAGGTGTAAGAAATATAGTAAACATTTCCCTCTTCTGTACGAAGAAGCTTTAATACTGTATCGGTGATTTCCGGAGTGCTTTCGGAATCGGAGTCACTTTCCAAAGCATTGAAAGCGCCGACTGCTTCTATAACTGAATCAATATCCGGAATTCCTGCCTCGTTTTCGGGTGAAATGCTGTCTGATAACGGTATAAAATGTGACTGGCCGGACGGATAGTCAACGGTATAGAGTGTTTCTCCATCGGAGATTTTAAGCATTTCTATCTCCGAGGACGCGCCGCTGTTTTTTGGGGTTACATGATGCTGTTCGACACGGAAGCGCTCACCGTCACGGGAGTAGACGATTCTGCGAACAGATTCCTCGCCGTTTGCAAAATACTTAATGTCTGCGGTGATATAGATACCCGATTCACGCTCTTTGGCAAGAAATGCATCTTTAAGATTTTCATAGGTAATATCCAGCGTGACACTTTCACCGGCTTCGTTTTTACCTTCTTTAACAAGGTTTGAAAGAGCGCCAAGGTCCCAGACCGGCTCGTCATCCTCGTCGCCGAGTCCGAACATCTCCTCGATAAAGCTCGGCAAAAACAGCATGTCTACTGACCACATCCAATAGAACACCGCGCTGAAAACTATAACCATTACAACTATGATTATAACCGTACCGAGCGCAATGTTATGTGTGGAATCCCCTTTAGCTTTCTTCATCTTCTTTTACATCCACCTCAGCGGGGACAGATGCCTTGTCCTCGCGTTTTTTATAGTTATCGCTGTCCACAGGTTCAGCCAGATCCAGTCCCATGTTTATGCGGATATTCTTGTGACGAAGTATAATGAAATTTACAAGGAAAATTATAAATCCGACAGCTATTATAATAGCCGCTCTGCCGATATTTTCCTCAGTGAACATAATAGCCGATGTGCCGAGGATTCCGCATATAGCGTAAAGTATGCGTACAGACTGCTTCTGATTAAATCCCATATCTATAAGTCTGTGATGCAGATGACCGCGGTCGGGTGAAAACGGGCTCTTACCGTTAATCATACGGCGAATGAATGCAAACGCCGTGTCAAAAAGCGGCAAGCCGAATATGGAAAGAGGTATTATAAACGAAATAACCGTGTGAAGCTTGAAAACTCCCGATACGGATATAACAGCCATTGTGTATCCGAGGAAGAGTGAGCCGGTGTCGCCCATGAAGATTTTTGCCGGATTGCTGTTGAACGGCAAGAAGCCTATACATGCGCCAACTATTACCGCAGTAACAGTAGCAAAAACAAGCTCGCCCTTCAAAAGCATTACAAGCAAAAGTGATACCGACGATATAGCCGACACACCGCACGCAAGGCCGTCAAGTCCGTCGATAAGGTTTATAGCGTTTGTGAGTCCCACGATCCAAACGACGGTTATCGGGACGGAAAGTGCACCAAAATGTATATAGTGTCCGAATAAATTAATATACTCGAGCACAACGCCCTGCGAAACCGCGATGAGTGCCACGCCGATCTGTGCAATAAGCTTTATCCATGCGTTGATAGGCGACACGTCGTCGATTACACCGACAGCGACAATAACAAGTCCACCGGCATATATTGCAACAAGCTCCGGTGTGATTTTGCAGAACACCAGCGATGCTACAATAAATCCCGCAAATATTGCAAGACCGCCGATACGCGGTGTGGGTGTTTTGTGCATACGTCGGTTATCCTTAGGCACGTCTATAGCGCCGATTTTATGTGCAAGTGCGCTGACCGCGGGTGTCAGAGTAAAGGCAACAAGTGCCGACAGGAGCGACGCGGTAAGCATGTAAATGATATCAGTTATTTGCATAACAATCACCGTACCAAAACGGTACATTCCTTTTCGTTGTTGGTTAATACCGATTAAAGCATTGAGCGTACAGCCTCGGCAAGATATCCGACGCCGGTAACGATCTGCTCGTCAGAGGGAGTTGAATAGTTCAGTCTGAAGCACTGCGAGGGAGCGGACGTGTCACAGTTGAACGCTTGACCCGGCACAACCGCAACCTTTTTCTCCATGGCCTTCTTAATAAATGTACCCTGATCAATGTTATCCGGGAGAGTGCACCAAAGGAAGAGTCCGCCCTCGGGACGTGTGTATTTCACGCACTGGGGCATAAGTCTGTCAAGCTCGGAGAGCATGAGATTGCACTTTCTCTTATAAAGAGCACGAATACCGGCGATATGAGCATCAATGTCGCACTCGCTTATATAACGGTGGCAGAGCATCTGGAAGAACTGGTTTGTGTGTACATCCTCAACCTGCTTTGCAACGACCATTTTGGTAACCACCTCGTCGGGACCGCAGATGAATCCGATACGCATACCTGCTGAAAGCACCTTACTGTATGATCCGGAATATACCACGATATTGTCCTTGTCAAGCGACTTTATCGTTGGTATCTCCTCGCCGGCGAAGCGAAGTTCACCGTAAGGGTTGTCCTCAAGGATAAGTATGTTATACTTGTTTCCAAGCTCAAGTCCTGCCTTGCGCTTTGTGAGTGGCATACAGGTTCCTGCCGGATTCTGGAATGTGGGAATGAGGTAAAGAATCTTGGCTCTGGGATTATTTTTCATAGTATCCTCAAGAATCTCAAGATCTATGCCGCCGTCATCGGCAAGCGGTACGCCGACAGTGTTGCATCCAAGTGAACGGAATGCGTTGAGCGCACCGATAAAACTGGGGTTTTCGCAGATAACCGTGTCACCCTCGTCGCACATAACCTTGCAGAGAAGCTCAATTCCCTGCTGACCGCCGGACGTGATAATGGTTGTCTGTCCGTCCATAGCGATGTTAAAGCGTGTGGTAAGTCTGGTTATAACGTCCTCGCGAAGTGCGGGATAACCCTCTGTTATACCGTATTGAAGTGCCTTGGACGGTTCCTCAGCATATATTTTTGCAGAAAGACGCGCAAGTTCTTCTACCGGGAAAGATTCCGGCGCAGGATTTCCTGCGGCAAACGATATAATAGTCGGATCGGAA
>JAZTXD010000084.1:0-1517 GCA_045636265.1 Candidatus Flemingiibacterium sp. | reverse complement strand
ATTCCCCACTGCTGCCTCCCGTAGGAGTCTGGGCCGTATCTCAGTCCCAATGTGGCCGTTCAACCTCTCAGTCCGGCTAATGATCGTCGACTTGGTGAGCCGTTACCTCACCAACTATCTAATCATACGCGAGCCCATCTTTCAGCGATAAATCTTTGGCATTAAAGAGATGCCTCTAAAATGCATTATGCGGTATTAGCAGTCGTTTCCAACTGTTGTCCCACTCTGAAAGGCAGGTTGCTCACGCGTTACTCACCCGTTCGCCACTAAGTATTAAGAGCAAGCTCTCAATACTCCGTTCGACTTGCATGTGTTAGGCACGCCGCCAGCGTTCGTCCTGAGCCAGGATCAAACTCTCTAAAAATGGTATCTCAAGACCGTAGTCTTAAAACCTTTTTAAAGCTCGATTTGGCTTATAATTACTTGTGCTTGAAAAGTACTTTCAAACCTCAATAAAAATCTCAGGGTTCCTATTTTCTTTCTTGGTGCTGTTTAATTTACAAAGTGCTTTTGCTCCGAGCTCTCAGCCTCTTTCGTGGCCGCTTCTCTCGAGCGCTTGTTTATAATACCACGCCTTTTTCCATTTGTCAACACCTTTTTTCAACTTTTTTTAAGTTTTTTCATTTTCTTTTTTCGAGGGGTTTTTTCAGTTTTCCCCACAGTTCGGCAAGCTTAAACCCCAGTACGCAGACATTGCCGTCTTTTGATATAAAGGACAACTCTCTGCTGCTCAGTCCGGCGCGTACGGCAGTCTGCTCCAGCTCCCTCTCGCTCACAGCCGCGCACAGGGGCGGGAATATGACGCACCACCAGTTTTTGCCGGCAGCGTCTCCTATGCGTACTTTGACCGCGTCGTAGTTTCCTGCCGCCAGGGAGAAGCCATCGTAGTCGCGGGTATCAAACCACATCTCTCCCCTCTCCACCGTTACGGGATAGCTGCGCCCGTTGTCATACACGCACTGCTGCGCCGCGGCCTGCATATCGTCAAGCAATTCCTCCGAAAGCACGGTGTGCCCCTCGGAGGCTTTGAGCACGGCGTCCCGAACTTTGAGCTTGAGGAGCTGATCCTCCTCGCTGTCCGAATTGGCCACCACATGGAGTCTGGTCATTTTGCCAGCCAGACTTGACTGCACCGACAGTGGCGCGGCACAGGCCAGCGCAACGGCAAACCCTATAATAATTGCTGCTTCCCATTTTTTGATCTTCATAAAAAACACCGCCATGTCAAGAATATGTATAGTCATTCTCGACAGATGGCGGCGGTTTTATTCAGTATATTTGAAATTATACCGGCTCGGCGGTATATACCAGCCGTTTGGGGCCACGCAGTCTGGCATATGCGCGGTCGGCACTCTCTTTGTCACGGAACACTCCGAACACAGCCGAGCCCGAGCCGGTCATCATAGCGCCTATTGCGCCCGCGTCAAGAAGCTGCTGCTTGATAGTATCGATCTCGGGATACTTTGCGGCGATGCACCGCTCCAGATCGTTGCCCATAGCATCGCAGATGCCGGATA
>JAZTXD010000083.1:0-1007 GCA_045636265.1 Candidatus Flemingiibacterium sp. | reverse complement strand
AAGACGGCGTTTTCGATCCCGGTGAGAACACTGTCGGTCTTACAATCGAAGGTATCGGTAAGGCAAACCTCAAGTCCTCTATCCACTACTTCGAGCTTCTCAAGGCTGCCGGCATCAAGACTCACTATGTAAGTGCAAATATCGACGATGCTACAATGGAAGTTCTTCCCGCAACTGTTTTCGGTCACGGTCTCGAGGTTATCTGCCGCCTTGTTGCTACAGGCAGCTTCATCCGCAGATACGGCGAGTACATTGCTGACGGTACAGTTCTCGAGGGTGGCTATGTAGAGTGCACATTCAAGAACGACGAAAAGGGCGATCCGCTTGTTACAGGCGAAGGCCTTGCAGCACTCGGCGTTATGACTCCCGCTATGTTCGAAAGCATGAAGGAGCAGACACTCAAAATCACAAAGATTGTTGCTGATGACCTCAAGTCAATCGGCCTCGACCTCTGGGATATCAAGTTTGAGTTCGGCTACAACAACGACGAGGTTATCCTCATCGACGAAATCGCTTCCGGCAATATGCGTGTCTACAAGGACGGCGTTATTGTCGATCCCGTTGAGCTTACAAAGTACATCAACGAGAGATAAGCACAAAATCTCAACCAAAACACACTCCGCACACGGAGTGTGTTTTTTGCTTTTCTTGACAAGAATAAGTCCTGTATGATACTATAAAAACATGTTAAGTATTGGGGTGATAAAGTTGGCAGTCACGCTTATCGAGTTGCAGCAAGCTTGCTACAGAATCCTTTGCAAGCTCGATGATATGTGCAAAGAAAACGACCTGCAAATGGTATTACAATCCGGCACTACGCTCGGTGCGGTACGCCATAAAGGCTTTATTCCGTGGGACGATGACATTGACGTTATGATGCCCTATAAAGACTATAAAAAGCTCAAGAAGATTTTTAAAAAAGCAAACAATGTTATTGACGGATATTCTCTTTCGGATTTTGAGCTTGATCACGAAACGCCCCACTGTCTTGCACGAGAAGTCGGATC
>JAZTXD010000082.1:0-1195 GCA_045636265.1 Candidatus Flemingiibacterium sp. | reverse complement strand
GGCGCTCAGCGAGGGACAAAAGCAACAGATCATTGCGGGCACACACGCGTTAAAAAACAGAGATGAGATGCGCCGACAGGTGGATTCTCCGGTAAACGGCAAGCGATGAGTATGGATTCTATTTGGGAAAATACTGCAAGGCGTGTGCATTTTGACGCTTTGTAGGGCAATAAAAGCACCGATGTTTTGATCATCGGAGGCGGGATCGCTGGGATTTTATGCGCCTACAAGCTTAAAAATTCAGGGGTGGATTGTATGCTGGTTGAGGCAACCGAGATCTGCGGCGGCACTACCCAAAACACCACGGCAAAGATCACGCTTGGTCACGGATTGATCTACGACAAAATGATCAAACGCTTTGGTGAGGATAAAGCACGCCTTTACGTTGACGCACAAAACAAAGCAATCAAAGAATACGCCCGTCTTTGCGAGCGCATCGATTGCGACTATGAAACGCGGGATAACTACGTATATTCTACGGGTGACCGCAAGAAGATCGAAAAGGAAGTCGTCGCACTAAACCGTCTTGGCATGAAAGCCGAGTTCTCGGATGCCCGCGAGCTTCCGTTTGCGTTCGCAGGTGCGGTGTGTGTTAAGGATCAAGCGCAGTTCCACCCGTTGAAATTTCTCTATACAATTGCAAAAGATCTGCCAATCTGCGAGCATACTAAAGTCGTGGAACTGATGCCGCACAAGGCAATCACCAACCACGGTAAAATCACCTACAAAAAGCTGATTATTGCAACTCATTTCCCGATGCTCAATAAACACGGCTTGTACTTCCTCAAACTCTATCAGCACCGTTCCTACGTTCTTGCGCTCAAAAACGCAAAAAACGTAGAAGGAATGTATGTGGACGAATCGGACACGGGTCTGTCCTTCCGAAGCTACGGCGATCTTCTGCTCCTCGGTGGTGGCGGACATCGCACGGGTAAGCAGGGCGGTTGTTGGCAGGAGCTTGAAGATTTTGCCCGCAAGCACTACAAGCACGCCGAGATCGTCGGCAAGTGGGCAACGCAGGACTGTATGACGCTGGACGGCGTGCCATATATCGGGCAGTACGCCAAGTCTATGCCCGACGTGTACGTGGCGACGGGCTTTAACAAGTGGGGTATGACAAACGCTATGGTCGCCGCTTCCGTCCTGTGCGACCTCGTCCGCGGCAAGTCAAGTCGGAGGCCAAGCGGTCTTAGGA
>JAZTXD010000081.1:0-1010 GCA_045636265.1 Candidatus Flemingiibacterium sp. | reverse complement strand
AGCTTACCGTGACGGTAAGTTTACCGAAAAGCCAAGCGATAAGCTCCGCTATCTCCGCATGGCGGTGGACAAAAAGTTTGGATATGCCGAGTATGAATACCCCAAGTATCTGATGGATAAGTCGCCCGAAGATGCCAAGATATATTTCGAAAGAGCCGCCTCCCACGGCAGCTTCCAAGCAGAATATACCTACGGCAAAATGCTTTATGACGAGGGCAAGCGCGAGGAAGCGCGGGAGTGGTTCGAGCGTTCGGCACGGACGGATGCGTGGACACAGACGAGAGTGGGGCTACTGCTGTACTACGAGTACGAGGATCACGAGGCAGGTAAAGCCTTTCTTTCCTCTGCAGCTAACCAAGGCTACGAGCCTGCCCGTGAGGTGCTACGCTCCATCGAACAGGGGCTGAATGCCCGAATCGTAATAGGCGTATGTGACCTGTTCTATTACGCAAGCAACATTCTTGACGAGCGATGCGAGGATATGTATAGCTCCGAGCATCAGATCGATTACCACGGCATCGACAAGAAGCAACGCCGTGAAAACCAAGCCAAGAGGCAAGGAATTATTATGTATTAACCATACCACAAAGGAGCTTTGATAACAATTTGATAACTATTCAAAAAAACGCTGGATATTATCTCGAACCTGTGGTATGGTTGTGCTACACAAAAAAATCAATACGAAAGGAAAAATTATCTATGGCAAATAAACGCCGACCGCAAGGTGACGGCACGATACGAAAGCGTAATGACGGCAGATGGGAAGCCCGAATCATCATCGGACACAAGAACGATGGCTCGCCCATGTATAAGTCGGCATTCGCAAAAACACAGAAAAGCGCACTCAAGCAGCTCCATCAGCTTCTCGACCTTTACCGTGATGTTGACCTCACCGAAGAATGTCGAATGACACTCGGCGAGTGGCTCGACAAGTGGCTCGACGAATATATGATATTCACCGTCAGAGAAAGCACCCTCGACAGCTACAGATGCCTTACCGAGAACCAAGT
>JAZTXD010000080.1:0-31608 GCA_045636265.1 Candidatus Flemingiibacterium sp. | reverse complement strand
GTCGGGGCGGGTCCTTTTTTTTGATCATCCGGGGGGTGTCAGGCGGTCGAAATATTCTTCGATATACTGCGCCCATTCTTTTTTATCGCGTCCCGTTGTGTCATTTTCCAGCCGTCGCAAGCACTCCGCTTTGTCTGTGTCTATATGTATTAGTCTTGCGTGTAGTTCCTGCGCCAGCCGCTCGCGTTCTCCGCTCATCGGGTAGCCGCCTATTATGTAAGCGTTGCGCCACTTCCCTAAACGGTGCCGCGCAATGTCTAACAAACTGTCGCGGATCTTGAATACTACGGCCCTAAGTCTTTCTGGCTTTATGTATCTTTCACAACCGCTAACCGCTTTCCATATGCTGTCTATGTCTATAATTAGATCGCCGTCGCCCTTATTCTCGTTTACCCAGGTGGTTTTACCTGCAAGCGGTGCTCCGTATACTATGAATACCTGGCGCATGGTCCTGTGCTCGAAGCGGTCATGTATGCGGTTGTGGCACGCGTGGTGCACAAAAGCCAGGTTCTCAGGGTTCAGGCTTATACTATAATCGTTTACGTTTTCTTCTGTCAGCTCCTGCAAGTGGTGCGCTATAGCGTCGTAAGGTTTCAAGATCGGCTTTCCGCAATGCTCACAAATTAAAAAGCCGTCGCTGTTTGTGCGCTCCTGTTTCAATGCTGCTATTAGCTTTTGCCATTCGTCGCTTCTGTAAAACGTGAAAAGCGTAAACATGGCGCGCCCTCCCTTTAAACCAGTTCTACATACTTACCGTATACCCAGCCCGCCGTATTATATCCTGCTCCCGCTATGGTGATATAATACCATTTGCGGCTTGCGTCCGTTCCGCAAATCTCGAAAGCGTTTCCGCTTTCCAGTTTCGGATACTCTTTAACGTTCGGGTAATTCGTGCCCGGTCCTGTTCTAACGTTCAGGCTGTCGCCCTTTGCCAGTTGTACCACGCGGCCTATTACGGAAGCAATGGCCGGCGGTTCTATGATCTGGCCCGGCGTCGGTGTTGGTGTCGGTTTCTTCATTTTCTCCGCTACGTCCTTTCTAAATGTGTCCATTGTGTACGGAAGCGAAAGCCCGCGCCATAAGTGCTCCGGGTCCGCGTGGTTGCTGGCTATTCCCAGCTTATGCCCTTCGCTGTGGCTTATGATCGCGCCCGGCGTTTCCGGGTTTATATTGAACTTCAGCGCAAGCGCCGCGAATAATTCAACGGCTGCGTTATATGTCCGCGTTGCTGCGGCCTGTGCGTCTTCCAGGTTCTCAACCGTAAATTTGCTTCCGCCTGTATATTTAATACTTGCCGGCTCGCACATTTCTACGCCTATATGTGTATTGTTTCCGCTTCCGTTCGTTCCTTTTCCGCAGTGCCATGCTCTCATGGTCCACGGTAACGTCTGCCATACTACGCCCGTATTTGCGTCTATAAAGCCGTGTACGCAAGAGCGGCTATGGCTGGCCTTATTGAAGTTCTTAACAAATACTTCTGCGTTTGGTTGCGGCGTTCCTACGCTGTGCAACATTAAGCCCAAAACTGCCAGCGGCTGGCCTTCTTTATAGCACGGGTTTTCCGTGACATATTCGGTTATGATCTGCAAGCGGTTTCCCTCCCTTCTACCATTCGGCGGCTTCTGCCTTCTTTTCGGCGATCTCCGTCTGTCGTTTCTTCAGCTCCAGCGTTTGCGCGTCGTCGTTTCTCCATTCAGGATCTAAGTTCTTCAGAAGTAAATGAATCGCGCCAGTGTCCGGCTGTGCGTAGCGCTCGCGCTTTTCAACTGTTACCGTTACGTTGTTACCTTCGCGCCGCTGCGTCGTCGTGGTCTCGGTGTAGTAGTAGCCTTTAGCTTTCTTTTTCAACGTGTCTTTCAATTCGTTTTTCAGCTCCTCGGTTCCATCTATTAGCGCGCGTTGTAACTCCTCATACTGTCCCTTGTATCTTGAAAAAGTAAATTCTGAAATCCCTAAACGTTTAGCGATCTGCCCTTCGTTCATGGTCTGAATCCACTTTTTGATCTCATTAAGCCGTGGTTTTACGTGGGTCTCGTATCTTCCTTTTCTGCCCGCTTTTCCCATGCTCTCAGCTCCCTTTATTTCTGCAATTTTGCTTTTTTTGTTTTTTTTGCGTTTATTCCTCCGGTGCTTCTCGGATCTTCTTTGCTATTTGCCCGGTGAATTCTTCGAAGCGTTTAATGATCACGTCCGCGTATTTCGGATCATACTCCATCACGTAAGCGCTTCGGTTCAGCTGCTCCGCCGCGATTATCGTTGTGCCGCTCCCGCCGAATAAATCTAAAACCGTTTCGCCCTGGCGGCTGCTGTTCTTTATCAGGCGACCGAAAAGGTTAATGGGCTTCATTGTCGGGTGCAAGTCGCGCTTGCCGCTGTTGCTCTCCCTTATCACGCTTTGCGGGATCTGTTCGTATAGCTTCCGTAAAAGCTCTATGGCTTCGTCGCGTTTCATCTTTGCGAAGTCCGGGCCGTCATCCTGTAAAATGGTGTTTTGCGTCCGGTCGTCTACGAAGTAATGGGCTGCGCCGTCCTTCCATCCATACAAGCACGGTTCGTGTTTATAGTGGTAGTCTCTCCGGCCTATAACCATCATGTTTTTAACCCAGACTAAATGTTGCCTTATCTGCAAGCCGGCGGCCTCGCAAGCTCCTATAAAGTTCGTTGCTTCCGCTGCGCTATGCCAGATATAAAAAGCGCCGCCTGGCCGTAGCGCGTCCTTCATGTTTGTAAACGCTGCCGCCAGGAATTCGAAAAAGTCCGCGTCTTTCATTTTGTCGTTATGGATCCCTCTTAGTTCTCCATCTGTGTAACGCTTACATTTTCGAATACAAAGCAAGTCGCCTTCTTTCTCGTCGTAGTCCACGTTATACGGTGGGTCTGTAACGCAAAGCGCCGCTTGTGCTCCATCCATCAAAAGCGCAACGTCTGCCGGGTTCGTGCTGTCGCCTACCATTAAACGGTGGCGGCCTAGCTGGTATATTTCGCCCGGCTTGCTTCTGGCTGCCTCCGGTGGCTCTTCCTCGAATTCGTCTTCGGTGATCTCCTCCGGGTCCGTCTCGATCTCAGGAAAGCCAAAAGCCGCCATGTCTACATTTGCCAGCGCTTCCAGCTCTTCTTTTAGCAGGTCTTCGTCCCAGTCTGCCAGCTCAGCGGTCTTGTTATCTGCCAGGCGAAACGCCTTTATTTGATCTTCTGTCAGGTCATCCGCTATTATGCAAGGAACGGCCTCCATGCCTAAAAGCTTCGCGCTTTGTACTCTTGTGTGCCCGGCAACTATTACGCCGTCGCGGTCTATAACTATAGGCACCTTGAATCCGAATTCTTTAATACTGGCCGCTACTGCTTCTATAGCCGCGTCGTTCTTCCTCGGGTTGCGCTCGTATGGCTGTAATTCTTCAATTCGCTTTTCTGTGATCGTTAGTTTCATCTTTTCCACATTTTCGCCGTTATGGCTGCCTCAAGGTCCGCTATTCTGTGATTAGCTACCTTTATTTGTTCATCCTGGACGGCGTCTTTTTCCTCGAGCTTGAACGTTCTTTCAATAACGTT
Source organism: Candidatus Flemingiibacterium sp. (assembly GCA_045636265.1). GTDB lineage: Bacteria > Bacillota > Clostridia > Oscillospirales > CAG-272 > Flemingiibacterium. The sequence goes on along the minus strand of JAZTXD010000080.1, from coordinate 28,059 downwards.
GTTGTGCTTGTCAACTCGCTTTTCTAGTTGTTCTATCCGGTAAGCCATAAGGCGCATACCGCCGAAGCTTCCGGCAAGCGTTCCGAAAAGTGAAAGCAAGCCTACAATGATAGTGTCGCTCATTCCGTTATTTTCCGAAGTTCTGTTTAACGATCTGGTCTGCGTAAACGGCCGCGCCCGCTACTAGTACGCCTTGTGTTATCGCTGTAAAAACTCCTATAAGCGCTATTCCCTCCGTAGCGGTTACATATATAAACGCTAACAGAATACCGGCCGCGCCCAGAATAGCCGGAATGTAGTTATCTTTTACTTTCTCCGTGTGCTTCATGATCTCGCCCAGAATATATAAAACCGGTACCAGGATCAAAAGCTCAGGTTTGATATAGTCGCTCATGCCGTTTACTGCCTCCTTTGTTCATTCTCTTTATATTGTCGCACTTTTTCCAGCGTTTCGCAAGTACCAAAGTGTTGCGGTAAAAATACGCGCCTTGTGGCGTTTATTTGCCCAGATTCGCCCGTTTTGCCTTTTGGCGGGTATTTTATCAAGTTCAGGCCAAAAGCGGCGCTATGGGCCGCACGTCGCGAAATTCGGCTATTCTGGCGCCGTTGCCCGTCTTGCTTTTCTTCTGCTCCGGTGTTATAATTTATCTGCTAACACGGATAGAGATATCCAAAAGGCCGCCGGCGTTTCTGCCTGCGGCTCTTTTTTGCGTTTATTTGCCCTATTTCTGGCTTTTTGTTTTTCCATGGGTATTTTATCCAGTATGGTGCCAAAAGTGACGCCTTGCGCCTTCTGCGCTGCCTGGCGACCGTTCTACGCTTCCAGCAAGTCTTTTATAACGTCGTCGGAGAATAGTCGCGGCGCTAACTCTTTAAGCAAGCGGGCTTTGTTCCTGGTTATCGTGGTAACGCTTGCGCCTCTGGCCAGCGCTATAAATTCGCGGCTTTGGCCGTCGAAATAATACCGCGTGATAACGTCAAAGTACGGATCAGTTTCAAGATCATGTAAGGCCGCTTCGGTGATCTTCAGGAAATCCGCCGTTATTGTTTCGGGGATCGCCGGTGATCGCTTTAATGCCGGGTAAAGCTTTAAAAGCTCTTCGGTCTTCTGGATCGCGGTCATCTGGCGGCGCTTTATCATTCCCGCTTTTTTCAGGTGATCGGCCAGGCGTTCCGCTGCCTTTGTTGCCGCTTCTTCTATAAGCTGCTTTGTCTCTCTCTCCCGCGCGTCTTCCTGTAACCAGGCCGGTACGCTTTCCGGGTGTTCGTTTGCGTTAAATATCATTCTTCCGCCTCCTCTTCTTCGTCTGGCCAGTCAGGAATCCGCTTTACTCCATCCAGGCGCGCGCCACATTCGGGGCAATAATGCCAGCCCCATTCTTCAGGATCTCCGCCTGCTTCCCCTACGCCTACGCCAGCATAACAAAGCGGGCACTCGTAGTATTCGCTGTATTCGTCTTTTATTTCGTGCCATTCCTGCGGCTCCGGTGTGATCGTGAAAACTGCAAAGCCCTCTTGCAAGCCGGCCGGGAAATCCTCAAAGCGTAAAACATAACCGACCTTGTATTGTCTGCCGTTGATCGGGTGCGCCTCCGGGTTTAATGTCTCCGTGTTCAGCGCGGTAAATTCTACAATGTCGCCCGCTTCAAAGTTCCGGTCGTTCTTTCGTACCTCGAAAGTCTTTTCGCCTCTGCTTATAGCGTCCGCGAACGGTTTAAGGATCTTCAGTTCGTGCTTTTTGCTCATTCGTAGCCCTCCTACTGTCCAAAGTATACATTGCCCAGAAGTTCGTCCGCCTCATCCATCTTTTTATCGAATTGGTCTTCGAAATCCTGCAAGCTGTGGCCGGTCTTCAGGTATTCCAGCGCCTCCGCAAATATCGCTTGTACCTTGTTAAGCCGTTCCTGGTCTTTTTCAAGGTCTTTTATAGCTTCATTCCTCAAGCGCTCCTGTTCCTCTTTCGTCATGTTGTGCCCTCCTGTTTCTTCTTCGCAAGCGCTGCGTATATAGCCGCGTTTGCTCCGCTGTTGTAACTGGTTTCGGCTCTGCCTTCGTTGATCGTCTTAGCCTGCTTCGTGTTTGCCTTCTGCGTTCCATCTCTTCGCGCCCAGTTCCGAATAGTCGCCAGGTGGTCCTTGTATACTTTGCCGGTGCTCTTCATGTAGCGGCTAAGCTCTTCTATTCGCTCCTGGTAGTCGTTCGGGTATTCCTCCGAAAGCTTGCGCAATTCTTCGGCCGTTAACAGAACGTTTTTATACTCTCCGTGCTGGTGCCGTTCAGGCTTAGGCGGGCGCGGCGCGGTAGCCGTAGGCGTCGCGCTTTCTTTTGGTGTATCTTTAGATACACTTTTCTTTATTTCTGATTCTGATTCTATTTCTATATCTAGCGCGTCACTATGCGTCATTGTAACGTCACGCGTGACGTCATGCTCCAAAAGCTTCTCTTTTTTCCGCTGCCTGTATGCTATATTTCGGAGCCTGGTCTGTTCTCTCACGCGTTCAAGCCCTTCTATGCTCTGGTATTTCTCCCAGTTGCTAATCTGGTAAAGGTCCGCTGTTGTGGTGATCATGCCGAAGCGCTCAAAAACCTGCAAGGCAAACTTTACCGTCTGCAACGGTCTTTTAAACTGCGTCGCGATCATTTCCTCCGTGTAAGGAATTTCGCGGGTGAAATAAATTAAGCCGCCGTCGTTGATCGTTCCGGCCAGGCATAGCAACTTCAGCCAGATAACTATAATAGCGTCGCCGTCCGGTAGTGCTTCAATTTGGCGGATCTTCCGGTTGTCGAATATATCCGCCGCGAGCTTTATCCATTTAATTTCTGCCATTTCTCTTTTGCCTCCTGTTTACATGAATTCAAAAAGTGAAAGCTGCTCCGGCTCTTTTGGTGCCGGTTGTTTCTTCCTGGCTCTGCGCTCGATCTGTATTCGCTCGAATTCCTCTTCGCCTAAAACCTTCGCGGCGCGGATCCGTTCGCGTTCGGTGATCTCTTCGGCCTCCAGTAGCTTTTTTGCCTGCCGTTTCTTTTCCGCTTCCTGGCGTGCTTCCTTCCGCTGGCGCTTTGCTTCCTTTTGGCCTCGCTCCATATCGACCGCGTGCTGAATCTCTATGCCGTTTTCAATGTCTTGTAAATCCTGCTCAAGATCTCGGGTGTTTTTGCGCTCTACGCGGAAATTACAAATATTCCACTTCAAGTCAATTTCGCCCAGCTCTGCCCGGAATAGGTCCAGCGGTTTACATACTCTCGAAAGCTGGCCGTAGCGGATCCGGGTATCCATCTCTTTTTTCTGCGTTTTCAAGTATACTTCCGCAATGGTCATATTTACGGGCTTATCGAAGAATTGAAAGCCCTTGTAAATAATCCGGAAGCGCTCGCCCTCAAATAGCGTCCCGACTTTTGAGTAGTCGCGGCCTTCGATCTCTATGTCGTAGTAAATATTCCCGCGCGCATTGCCTTTTTCTCTCTGCAATACCGGGCAGAATCCCGCGGATTGACATTCTGTAAGACAAATATGCGGGTTATATCTCTGCGCCCATTTTTCCGTCTTCAGGTCAAAGAAAACTTGCCCGCTGCAAGCGTTCTTGTGGGTCCGCTTGAATTCTTCCAGTTGTTCGCGCTTTTCTTTTTCTCTCTGTTCGCTCAGCTCCTCCAGGCTGCCGGCTCTTTGGTACGGGCGCCCGCTCATGTGAACGGGGCACCACTTCCCTGTGGCTTTCGTTGTGTCCCTGGTGTCGAACGGTGCCGGCCTCATCCTGCAAGCCGTACAGTCTTTGCAGCTTTTCGGGCAATTTATAACCGGATTATCGTTTTCGTGGCAATAATTCACGCCGTACCAGCTCAGGCCGCTAAACGTGCTAACGCCCAGCGCCTGCAAGCCGCAGGGTGTTTCATATACGCGCGCTTCGGCTTCTGCGCGTTTATACTCAAAGCCTCCGTAAATATTTATTAGCGGGTTTCTCGGTGTGTTATGATCGATACAGCCGCCCGGAAGCCTTACCGTTTCCGGGAAGTTCTGCCAGCTGTAGCCCTGCGCTAAAAGCCGCTGCGTCAGTTTGTTAAATTCTCCGTGCATATTATATCCCCCTGCAAGGTAAAAGCCCGAACTTCTCTTGCATACGATCTCTTAAGCCTTCCACGGTCAAGCCGTATTCTTCAGCTATGCAAGCCTCGCAAATTTCGCTTTTATACTTCAGCGCGTTCTGGATCTTCTCGTCCCATGTGTTCGTCTCGCGTCCGCAAATCTCGCAATATACGCCCAGGTAGCGAACGAAGCCGCGGCTTTTACTCTCCCAGCGTTTTATGTCTTCTTCTGTGATCTCCTGTTTTTTTCTGCTCATGCTGCGCCCTCCTGTTTGTGATCTTCCCGCGCCAGCTGCTCCGTTACCATTTGCGCCCATTCTTCCGCGAACTTCTGCGCTTCGGTGTTCGGTTTGCTGTCGTGTGCTCCGTAAGCCTGCGCAAGCTTCCGGGTCTTTAAATCATACTCAAGCGTAACGTATGGCTTGCCCTGGTCCGTTTTAAGCCTCAAAAATGCTATAAAGCTTCTGCCCTCTATCATCTTTTGATCGTAGCTCATGCGGCCCACGCAATGGCTAAGCGCGCGGCCTTCCGCCTTCAAGTCTTCAACTTCTTTCGGGATCCGAATACAGAAGCCGGCGCCGGTAAATCCGAAGCGCTGCAAGCTCTGCGCCGCCTGGCGGAAATTCTCGTAAAATTCGGCGCGTTGCTTTTTGTCTTCCTCGATCTTCTTCCGCTCCATCTCCTGCGCTCTTTGATCATGTAAGCGCTTCAGGTTGCTTTTACGCGGAAACGCTATTTTTGTATCTTTGAAATCTAAGCCCAGGTATGCGCAAGCCTCTAAATAATCGCGGTATTGATATTTTGTCAGCGCCTGGCCCAGCTCATCCAGGTAAGCTTTTATTCGCTCCGCCTTGTAACGTTTCATAAGCGGCGCAGCGTAGCTCCTGGCGTAAGCGCAAGTTCGCAAGTGCTCCGTAATGTCATCACTTGCCTTCGGGATCGTCTTTCCGGTCCTGTATGCTTCCAGCGTTGCCGCCGGGCCGTAAAGATTCGCTTCTCTTATCTCCGCCGCGCTGCGGGTCCGAAGCCACTTTCGGAAATTACCGTCTTTTTCTGCCTGCCGGAGCAGGCTCTTCTTCGGTTTTAAGTCCAGCTTTCCGAAATACTCCACGCCGTTATTTTCTAAGTACGCGTTCAGGTAGTCAATAAGCGGGATGCTGCTTCCCGGCTTCCATCCGCAATACTTGAACGTTTCGCAAGTGGTGACGGCCTCCGGGTTTATCAGCTCTATATATGTATGCGGCCTTTGGCTTGCCGGTAAGCTCTGCCAGCTCTCTAATTCGTTCTCAAAAATCACGTGCCAGCCCATGCTATAATAAAGCGCCCGAACTAAAATAGTGTTGTGGCCCGGTTTCTCTCTCATCACTTCCAGAAGCTCCAGGCCGTTTTTTTTCGTCTGCCGTGCTGCGAAGATCCGCGCCATAAGTTCGCCGCCGTCTTCCTCCAGGTAGCAAAGCCAGGCGGTGGAAAATGCGCCGGCCGTCTGCTTTGCTGCCTTTATAACGGTTTCGGGTGTCGGTTTTTCTCCGGTCGGGATCCCGTTGTCGTAGTTTCTCGAAATCATGCAAAAAGCGCCCATGATCAGCCCTCCAAAAACGCGAATATGTCCATCTGGCCCGCCAGCTCGCCGCCGTTCTTCTTCGGCTCCTTCTTCTGCTTTTTCTCCGGGTGGATATCTGCGCCCGTGTGCTCGTCTTCCATCTTTTCAAGTATGGCTTTCGCCTCTCGGATCTCTTTCAGGTTCGGGCTTCCCTTCATCGAAAGACCGCTGGTTCCGTTCTTCTCACTCGTTAGAGGGACGCTTTCGGGTGCTGCCTTCAATTCGTCTTCTTCGAAGAAATGAACGGCCCAGCCGAAAACGACGCGATCTTCAATGGCTGCGCAGCCGTCTTTTGCCTGCTTCTTTGCCTCGCCTTTAATATAAGCGTAGCACTGCTTCATGGTCTTTTTGCCCGTGTTGATCTTCTCCGCCAGCGTGTCGCTTGCGTTTCGCTCTAAGTAGTCAAGTATGATCTGTTCGGGCTGTGTTTCTGCGGTCAAGTTTAGCTTTGTCATGTTGTGCCCTCTCTTTCTGTGTCAGTCTCTTTTGTTGTCATCCGCTCCATGAATGAAAGCGGCCATTGCCAGAAGCAGAATCGCTGCTATCGCTTTTAGTAAAATTTCGGCTTCGTTCATGTGCTCGCCCTCCTAAATGCTGCGCGGTAAATCCTCCGGATCGTCGAAAATGAGCAGGCCGCCGTTTCTGGCCGCGTGGCGTTCCTTCATTGCTCCCTTCGAAAGCTGCCAGCCAGGCAAAAATAACGCCGCGTCGCAAGCGTATAAAAGGCCGGTGGCGGCGCTCATATACTGCGCCCATGTGGTCGTAGCCGGATCCAGTATGTTGTGTAGCTTTACCGGGTTAACGGCTTCGTGTCCGTTTGCGGTGATCTTCTGCGCGGCTGCTTCGAATCGCTCTTCGTAGTCCGTTGTGCCGGTGATCGCGCCGGAAATGTAAATCTTCATTTTCTGCCCTCCTATATCTCTTTTATTCGTATGTCGAAGCGCTCCAGCATCAGCTTACGCTTTATTATGTATTCTTTGGTCCTTACGCCTTTCGTGTCCTCTATTACGGTTTCGCCTGTCTTTGTGTCAATATACACGAAGTCAGCTACATAACTACATTCGCGCTCTATCACTTTTCCGGGCTTTCTGCCGCCTCTCGGGCCTACTGTGTCAGGCTCTCTTTGTGTCGGAATAAGTACAAATTTAACCTGCCGCCGCAGGTCGGTGATCGCTCCGGCCTTCTCCAGCGTTTCCAGAAAAGCGGCGCGCCGGGCTTCTTTCTTACTGTCGTAAATAAGCCCGTTTTTTGTTACTTTTCGCGCGCCGTATTTGTTCCGCCGGTTATACTGCCAGCCCATTAGTTAAACGGGAGGCCGATGTCGTCTACGTCATCCGCTACGGCCATAAATTCGCCGCTTTCGCGTGCCTGGCGGGGCGTCATCTGCGGCGGCTGCTCCGGTGTCGGCTGCGGTTCGGGTGCCTGGCTTCGGCTTTGATCGGCTGCGGCCTTGCTCTCCGCGAAGTCCATTTCGTCTATTATTACTTCGGTGGTATAAACCCTCTGACCGTCCCTGTTTGTATAGCTGCCTGTCTGGATCCGTCCGCGTACTTCTATCTTTGTTCCATGCTTATAGTAGCGGCTGGCGTGTTCAGCCTGGCGGCCAAAGCTTACGCACTCTATAAAATCCGCCGTTGGTTCGCCTTCCTTCGCAAAGCGTCTATTTACGGCCAGCGTAAAGCGTGTTATGGCGGTTTGCTCTGCGCCCTGGCTGTAAGTCGTGCGCGGGTCCCTTGTTAGTCTTCCTGTAAGTATTACGCTGTTCATGCTTTACCCTCCATTCAGGAAAATAACGCGTTTTCGGGCGTTTCTACGGGGTTTTGTGCTTCAGGTGGTGTGTTTACCGTCTCCGGCTGTAAAATGCCGTTTTCGGGCGTTTCCGTGGCCGTGGCGGCCGTTTTAATGATCGGCGCCGCGTCATCAATTACGCTATTCGCTGCCGGGATCTCTTCGGGGCTTACCATGCCGGCGTAGTCCTCCGGGAACGCTTCGCGCAAAGCCTGCACAAGCGCTACTTTTCTAATCATCGTAGCGGGCCGCGTGGTCCACTGGCTATTCAACTTCCCGTCTTTCGTCTTTCCTGCGTATTCGTCAAAGCTAACGGCTGCGTATTCGGGGCGCTCGTAGCCTTTAATATAAACCTTCGCCCAGCCGCCTAAAATCTGCTCTGCTCCGGGCTGGTAAAAGGTGCCCTCGCGCTCTATCACGTCGCCCGTTTCAAGGTCCTTTACAATGATTCCCGCCTGCTTGCCTGCGTAGTCCTTGTTACGCTTTGCGCGCTTCGTGAATACGTCCTTACCGGTTACAATAGTAGCGGGGCTGCTCCCGTATTTGATCAAATAAGCCTCTTTCAAAAACGGATTCAGGTGCTGGAATCTGCAAAGTGATAAAAACATCATAATTTCCTGGTTCGTTACTTCGCCGCCGCCGTTTACCAGGTAAGCGCGGATTGTATCAGGTGAAAGCTTTACAATTTCGCCGTTGCTCTCGTATTCGGTCACGTTTGCGGGCTGCTGCGGCTTTGTTTTTGCCAGCGTGTTATTAACTGCCATATTGCTTTATTCTCCCTTCTTCGGTGATCTGAACGGGATTTCGCGGTTCTTCAGGTAGTCCCGAAGCTCGAAAGCCTGTTCTGTGGTCAAGTATGCTTCAAAAGCTACCCAGCGCGCCGCCGGTTGCGCTTCTTTTGCCTCTGTGTGGCTCTGTGCGGCCTCTGGCGGCGTTTTTTGCGCTTCGGTGGGTATTTGTTCCACTTCGGGCGTTTTTGCCGATTCTGCGGCTTTTAGCGCTTCAGCGGCCTTTTTAGCCTCTTCGGCTGCCTTCCTGGCGGCTTCTGCTTCCGCTTTGCGTCTCTGAATGTCCGCCAGCCTCTGGCCTTCTGCAATGGCTGCCGCCAGGTCAAGGCTTTTTGTGTATACGTCCATAGCCTCGAATGAAAAGCCCGGGAGTGCGTTGATCGTCTCAACGTCAGCTTGAATTTTAGCGCAAGCCTGCGTGATCTCTTCATAAATCGCCGGAAGTTTTACCGAAGCATTAGCCCATTGCGGCTTAGCGATCTTTCTAAGCTCCAGCCATACCGGCGCGCCTATGTTTGCGCGGTTCTGCGTATACCAGCGTTGAATCTCCTCCGCTTTAGCCTTGCGCTGCGCTTCTTCGAAGCTTTTTACTTGCGCGTCTATGATCTCGACCGGCTTGTCAATGATCGCTATTAGCTCGTTGATTTTGGCTTTGAATTCCATAAAAGGCGCGTTGTATTCTTTCTCCCTGCGGATCCGTTCATCGTTCAGCGCCTTCTTTAAGCGGTTCAGGGTTGCGCGGTCTTCCTTCGCAAGCTTTACGGTGTCTTCCGTGTAAACACATAGCGAATAGCTTTTCGCCTTCTCTTCGATCTCCTGGCGCAACTGTTCGAAATTGAAATCAATGCGCGCCGGCAGGTCGTAAGGCACTACTTTTAAATCTGTCATTTGCTTTTTCTCCTCTCTTTCTAAATCTCCGGCAAGGTCAGCGCCGGCGGTGTGTCGTTCTTCAGGTGCTCCGCGAATTCTCTTTCGGCTTCTTCCAAAAAGTCCAGGTCTGCGCGTACTTCCTCGCGTTCGATCCTGTAGTGTCGTATTTGTGCGAAAGTCTCGCCGTCCACGTGGTAAATCAATTTTGCTTTCAATATAGCGAAGTCGGCGCCGGTAACCAGCAAACTATGCAGAAGTTGAATATAGTAATTTTCGGGGATTCTCTGGTTCCACTTCGCTTTCATGGCCGCGCCCTGGATCGTGCTCGTTTTGATCTCCAGAACGCCGAAGCGGCCTTCGTGATCTGTTAGCCAGCCGTCAAGGCTGCAATGTGCGAACGGGTATTCGGTATTGGTCCAAAAGTTATTAGGCTGGTAAAATACTTCGAATTCCGGAAAGTCCAGCGCGAAAAGCGCCCGCAGGTGCTCTTCGGCGTTGATTCCATACCTTACGGCTTCCTTGTCGCTTATGTCCGGGAAATCCTGGCGGCCGGTCTTTTCTTCCCATAAAGCTATGTTTGTTTTGTACGGGCTGGCGCCTACAATGGCCGCCGCGTCGCTGCCTCCGATGCTTTTCTTCCTGGCTTCTAACCAGTCTTCGCGGCTGTTTAATGTTGTGTGTGTTATCATCCTGCGCGGCCTCCTAGCTTTCAATGAAAAGCCGGTAAACTTCTTCCGGCGTCCATCCGAAATATTGCGCAAGCTCTGCGATTTCGAAATCCTTAAACGGTACGCAGCCGTTAAGCTTTGCGCGTGCTGTTACGCGGCTGCATTGCAAGATATGCGCCAGCGTGGTCACTCTGGCTTTTACTCCGCCATATCTCATGGCCTGCTTTAATGCTTCCGGGTTCTTCATGCGATTCCCTCCTTTCTGTCCTTAATGATCTTCAGCGCGTCACGGATCGCGGTATTGTATGCCAGTTGCTCCGGCGTTTGATCGGTTCCGAAATGCGGCTTATATAATTCGCCGACCAGCGTCTGCAACGTCTGCAGGCTCTCGCGCTCTGCGTAATAATCGCGCAAGGTCTCCAGTGCGTCGGTTAAGCCGTCGCGCTGTTCTGTAGTAAGGTTTCTGCCGTTCAAGGCGTCTTTAAGCGCCCGCAGGCTCGCGTGTTCTCTTCTGGTCATGTGTTAGCCCTCTCTTTCTCACTTCTCCAGCTTCTCGCAAAGCTTTAATAATAACTCAAGGTCTGCGTAAGTGATCTTCCCGCGCTGGTATGCGTAATCAATGCCCCAGCGTGTTACGTTTCCGTCTTCGTCGAAGCGCTGGCCGTAAAAAATATTCTGGATCGCGTCTTCGCTGTTCTTCGCCTGCGCTATGCGCTCCACGAAGCTTTTAAAAGTTGCCTTCGGTTCCTGTATTCTCTTTGCTGTCATGTTTTGGCCTTTCTGCCTTCGTTCCTCCGGGGCGGGTTGTGTGGTTATTCGTTAACCCATTTTTTTTCTTTCTTGTCGTATCTAAAGTGTGAAATGCAAGGAAGCCCGCTTTTTTCATATACGGTTTTCACGATCCAGGCTGTGCCGCCTGTTTTTGCGCTTACTTGTTCGGCTTCCTCTTTGCTAGCGCAAATAATGGGATTTTTATGAAAATGCTCCAGCTCTACGAAGATTCTAATTTTTTTCATGCTTTGCGCTCCCTTCGTGTGTTTTCTGTGTGTTTTTCTTTGCTACAATGCCATTTTAGCATAGTTATCTTTCCGCGTCAAGCGTTTTTGCAAAGTTTTTTTATCTTTTTTTTCAGAAGCGCCGCCGGGTCTTGATTCCCTCTGATTTAGGTGCTATAATAAAGGTGTCATGTTTGGCATGAATTCTCTTTTACTATCTGTGTGAAAAACCGGCGGGGCGGCTTCCATCATTGGGGGCCGCTTCGTCGCGTCTGGACGTTCTTGCGGTGATCTCCGGCAAGGTGGCCCATTTAATATATATATATATAATATACACCAAACGTGTGCGCGGGCGTGTAAATGGTCGCCGGCGGTCGGATCGGTGGTGATCGTGCTAAAATTGCGAAAAACAGAAGAGCCGGGGCGGTGATGGTCGCTCCGGTTCTTCTGGTCCTCTCGGGAAATTATGGGGGTTACGCATCCGCTTTTGCGCGGTGCGGGTGCGCCGTGTTGTGGGTCCTGCTCCCTTTACTCTTCATCGTTTGCAAATGTCGGGATGCAGGTGTAGCCGGTTTCATCCTGGCTTTCTATAACTTCAGTAACTCGCGGCGTCATCTCGTGGCCGTATTCGTCTATGATCTCCACTAAGTCGCCTAAGAAAAAGTCGCGGTCTATCTGAAAACTTGAATAGTTCGCGGCGATCTCGCTTTCCATGCCTTCAATTATGCGGGCCTCTGCCAGTGCTTCGGCGCCGCGCTGCGAAAGTAAGGCCGCGTATGTTATCGCGGTGAATTCTCCGGTATTCGTCGAAAGATCCTTCGCGTCTGCGAAAGCCTCTTTACGTGCAAGCCCTCCCTGGTTCGTGTTGGTCACGGTCACTTTCTGGCGGGCGGTTCCTTCGCCTTCTCCAGCTACTTGTATAACGTTTTTATGCGTCATGCCGTCCGCTGTGTAGTTCGTATTTAGCAAGTTTTCGAAATCCGCCGAAAACACTACAAAAGGGACAGCGCTCTGGTTATAGGTGCGGTCGGTGCCCTCATAAAGCGAAAAAGTGAACGTCTTTTCGGTAAGATCGAAGTCTACGCGGTAGCCGATCCGGTTCTCCCTGCATATGCCTTCTATCACATCCGCTACATTGTCGCCGGTATACTGTGCTTTCATAAAGCCCGTTATTCCTGCCGGCTCTCCGAGCCTCATCTGCGGAATTATGCGCTTTTCGTCTTCCGCCTCTATCATGCTTTCCGTTATCAGGCGGCGCGCTACCTTCTCAGGGTTTCCGCTCAGCGTGGTTTGTTTCCAGACAATACGCCGCGAAAGTACGCCTTGCAATGTGCGCCCGCTGGCGATAATATAGTCGCCTTCTTCCTGGCTCGTGGTAACGCTTACCGTTTCAATTATGCCGGCCTGGTCCTGCATATCAGCTCGAACTATGATTCGGCCCTCTGTCAGAAGCGAAAGCGTGTTCGGGTCTGCCGGGGCGTAGATCTCAAAGTCTCCGCTTGTATAAAAGCGGCGGGCCCATATGGCGCTTTTGAACGTGTCAAGCGCCGCTATGATCTCGAAATCAGAATTTAAAATATAAAACTCCATGCGAAGCCCTCCCGGCCTTAAATGCCTTCAAAAATGGGCACAAGCGTCATTTTAAGCGCAAGGTCTGCGCTGCCGGAAGCGGCCGTATAAGAAACGGTATTCGCTCCCGGTATAACGGTAATCCAGCGGCTGCTAGGTGACATAGCATTTAAAATATTGGTGGTGGTTCCGTTCCTGGTCAGCGTCAAGCTTTTTTCGCCTCTGCGGGTGTTTAGTGTGATCACGTCGCCCGTGTTCATGTTGTAAGTGATCGTAAAGCTTTCGCCGGTCGTGTCGTTCGTTATCGTCGGATTAACAACTGCGCCCGCTGCGGTCATCTCGAAAACTGCGCCGCTCTCTTCGTCGCTGGTGTTGGTGATCTCCTCCGAAGCGCTGGCGAAGTTCTTTACTATTGGCGTTTTGGCTTTAAAATACGGGTCGGGGCATATAATGCTGGCCTGCAAGCTCTGCGGGTTTTCGTATAAATCGCCCTCCAGGCTTTCAACGTAGCCGTCAATATATACGGCCCGGGTCTTTGTTTCCAGGTCAAGCCGTATTTTCTGCTTTGCCTTCAGGTATTTATACAAGTTAACGCGCTGCGTTTCCGGCGCTCCCGTCGGGTACAGTAAAATAACTATGTTCCTGTTTTCCAGGAAAGCGGAATTGAAAAGGCTTCCGTCTTTCGTCGCTATTGGCGCCGTGTTGATCGTGGCAAGCGGTGGCGTTAAGCCCGTCACTTGCGCAACTGCAAAAGCCTTGTTTTGCGTTAGCGTTATACTTTCGCTATATTTGTTAGTGATCATAAGTTTTAAGCTCATACGCTGCCGCCTCCCTTCGCGAACGCCAGTTGATTCTTAGTCTGGCGGTAAATCTCCAGCCGCGAAAGCGCCTTCGGGCTTGTGTTGTTCTGCGTATAACTGTAATAGTTATTCACGCCGCCGCGCCCGTTTATGATGCCTTCGCCCTGCAATGCCGCTTTTAGGTCTCTTGCGGTCGCCGCGATCCATCTTCTATTATTTTCCAGCGGAACGACTGCCTCGGCTCCGTCGCCTTCCAAAAGTCCCACTTGCCCGCGTTCCAGAACGCCGCCGCGTGCCAGGTTCGGAATGTTCGGGATATTGATACCGTAGCCGCCTATTTTCGGCACCCACTTCGGTATTTTGATATGATTCAGGCCGTCAATGAATATATTTAAAAGGTCAATAAGCGCGTTTACGGGCGTTTTTATCAAGTTGATAACTGTATTCCATACGGTCCTTATAGCGTCCCTTGCGCCCTCGAAAACGGTACGGAAAAAGCCGCCGATTCCTGCAAAAACCTTTTTAACGTCTTTCCATCTTTCTTCAAACCAGGAGCCTATACCGCCGAAGATATCCGTGATAGCTCCCCATGCGGCGCCGAATGTCTCAGAAAACCACGAGCCCACGGCTGCGAAAGCGTCTTTGATGTTTCCCCATATTCCCGTGAAAAACTCGCCGGCTCCTGCAAAAGCTCCCGTGATAAAATCCCAGGCCGCGCTAAAAAATCCGGTGATCGCTTCCCAGGCTGCGCCCGCTGCGTCTTTGATCATCTCCCAGAGCGTAATCCAGAATTCTCGGAAGCCCTCGCAATTATCCCACAAAGCTTTAAAAGCGACTACAATCGCAGTTATTCCTGCTATAATTAGCCCTATAGGGTTCGCGTTCATGGCGGCGTTAAGCGCCCATTGTGAAAGCGTCGCGCCGTCCTGTGCCGCTTTGAACGCCTTAAATGATGTTACAAGCGCGTTTATAATATTCGCTACTTTCAGCGCCAGAATTCCGGCGGCGATTCCCTTCAAGCCTGCTATGATGGCGTCCTTGTTTTTCAGGAAAAACTGTATGGCGTTCTTAACTGCCGGTATTACGTCCTTCGTTAAAAGCTTAGAAACGTCTTTAAGTAGTTGTTCAAGGTCCGGGCCGATCTCCTGCATGATCTCGTTTGTTGTTTGCGCTACGTCCGTTTTAAGGCTCTGCATAGCAAGTGCCAGCTTGTCGGGGGCGTCCTGCGTTTCCTCGAAAGTGCGTTCTACCGTTCCGCCGCTCTCCCGGATCGCCTTCGCGAAGTCCTCAAAAGCAAAGCGGCCGCTTTTGATCGCCTCGGCCAGCTCCGGGCCTGCCTTCGTTCCGAAAGTCTCTATTGCCTTTTCTGCTGCTTTGGTCTGGTTCGGCGCGCTTTTGATCTGCGCAAGCGCTACTTGAAACTCTTTCGCCGCGTCCTTTCCATCCTTCGCCCAGGTCTGCGTAGCTTTGCTTATGCCTGCTAGTGCGGTTTCGGTATTCACGCCGGAAAGCTCGAACTGCGCAAAAAGCGCGACAAGGTCCTCTATATCCAGCCCCAGCGCCCGCGCCTGCGTTCCGTATTTGTTCAGGCCGTCCGCTACTTTATCCACGGAAACGCCGGAAGCCTGGCCAGCCAGTGCCAAAGCGTCAAGAACGCGCTGGTATTCGCTCGCCTCATACCCTGCGGCGTTCAGTGCTTTACTTACGTTTTGAACGGCTCCCACGGTGTCGCTTCCGGTGATCTCCGAAAACTGCATAAAAGCTACGGTGGCGTCTTCCAGTTGCTGGCCGGTAAAGCCGAAACGTGTATTTATTTCGCCTATTGCTCCGCCTATGGTCGCGCCGTCTCCTACAATGCGCTTAGAAACGTTTACGAAGCTTTGTTCGAAGCCTGCCACGGCGTCGCCGGTTGCTCCGGTCGCTTTTATAATGGTGTCTATACCGTCGTCGAAATTTCCCCAGGCGTCAAGCGCTGCTTTGCCTAAGTCCTTAAGCCCGGAAACGGCGCTTTTTATGGCGCTGCTTGCAAGATCTGCAAGTACGCCTTTCATAGTCGTAAAACCGTCAGAAGCCTTTTTCGCGTCGCCTTCTACTTCGTCCAGGCTGTCGCCCAGCTTGTCGGTCTGTTTCGCCTGTTCCGCTGCTCCATCCGCTGCGGCCTCTTCTGCGGCCTGGAGGGTGCTTAGCGTGTTTCGGTAGTCTGAAAGCTCTTTCGCGGTCTTGTTTACGGCTGCCTGTTGGTTGTTCAGCTTTATCTGCATTTCCTGCGCTTCTTTGCTGTTTTCGCCGTATTCTTTTTTTACTGCTTCCAGCTCATCCTGGTAAAGCGAAAGCACCTTCGTCTGCGCGTTCAAAGTCTTTTCAAGGCTTGTAATTTTCGCGCTTACTCCGTCTGCGCTCTTCGCCCAGTTATCCATACCGGCCGAAGCCGCTTTAAACTCCGAATTAGCGAGCTTTATTTCCCGGTTCGCGTCCTGTATGCCTTTTTTCAGGTCCGAAATATCCACTTTGAATTTTGTTGTAGTGGTATTATTCGCGGGCATGGCGTTTCCTCCCTCCGTCTATTTGTTAAAACCATGAATCCGAAGCCGGCCGCCTTATAATGCGCTTGCCGTCCTTCGTCGTGTTCTTTTTCTCTTTCTTTGCGTGCTTGTTATATCTGTGAACAAGCGTAAAAACTTCGCGCGCCGGTGCCTGGCGTATGCTCAGCGGTGTAAACGCCGGGAAGCGGTCGCAAAGCGAAACGGTTAAATCAAAAAGTATTTCAATTAGGGGCGTATTATCATCTACGCCCGGCGCGCGTTTCCCCTGCTCAGGATCCTTAACTGCTCCAGTACGGCGCCGCCGATCTGCGTTACGACGGTTAGTAAGTCAGTAAGGCGAACGGCCCGCCAGTCTTCGGCGGTGAGTTCTCCGTGGAAAACGTCGCCCAGTAGGTCTTTAACCTGCGTATATGCGCCTAAAATCATCTTTGCCAGCGCCTGCGGGTCTTCCATCTTCTCCAGGTCGAAAAGCGTTATAAAGTCCTCAAGCGTGCCCATGCGCAAGTCGTAGCCTTCGGCTGTAAGTGTCTTTGTGATCTTCTGCGGGTCTTTGTTATCCGCGTAAATGTTTAAAATAATCTGTCCCATAATGTCCCCTTTCAGTAAAGCGGAGGCCGGTTGTTAGCCTCCGCCGTGATGTGTTTTGTTTAGTTGATCTTATCAGCCGACCGGTGCCGCTGTTACTGTAACGGTGCAAGTGTCCGTAAAGGATCCGTCGGTTGTGGTCGCTGTGATCGTTGCGGTGCCTTCCGCTACGCCGGTAACTTCGCCGGTTGCTGCGTCAACGGATGCCGTGTCGCTGTCGCTGGTGCTCCATGTAACGCTCTTATCGTCAGCCGTTGCCGGAATAACTACGGCTGTAAGCGTTACCTTTGCGCCTACTGCTACGGAAACGGCCGCCGGCACTACGCCCACGCCTGTAACGTCATGTCCGCCGCTGGCCTGGATCGTGTCGGGTGTCTGTACCTGTGCGAAGAAGTTAGAAACGTCAGCCAGGCCGTAGCGGGCGTCAACTACGATTCCCTTTACGCCGGAAGCGCTCCAGTTTACGCCGTCGTAAACGCCCTTTGTGAATTCGTGTTCGGTATAAATACCTGTGAATTCAATACTAGTATTGCTGGTGTCGGTTCCGTCGTTCTCCGTTGTTACGGTCTCCTCTGGGATGTTAAACTGGCCTTTAAGGCGGGAAACGTAACGATAGCCGCCGTCTGTGCCCTTCGTGCGATACATGATCGCAAAATACTTATTTTGGCGCGGGCTGTCTACCAGCATACCGGTAGCGGCGTCAAAGCTCTTGCCGATCAGCTTTGCCAGCGTCTCCAGTGCGGGCGGCGCAAGCGTTAAGCTAATCGTATCTGCGCTTTCGCTGTTAACTACGATCATAGCCTTATTATCGTAGTAATGCGCTTCGCTGCTGCTGTCGGTGCTCTTGCCTACTTCCTGTACCGGGATATGGATCGGGGTGCCGCAGGCGTAGCCTTCCGCGTCGTCTTTCGTTACTTCTGCAAAGTAAAAGTTGTCTACTCCGCGAAATTCGAAGATCTGTTCGCTCATCTGGTTTTATCCTCCTGTTTTGTTTTAGTTGTTCCATGTGGAACGGTTAGAGATCCGTTGTCTGCAAGTATGCCACTTCAAAGCCTCGGCCCGTGTGGGTGATCTCGTCGCTTGCTACGTCATAAGCTCGCGTTGTGATTATCCAGCCATTCGCTTTTAAAAGCGCCCTGGCTGCGGTTAAAACGCTGTATGTGGTGGCGGGGCTGTTGCTGTATACGTTAACATCGAAGCTTACTTCAGCGCTTGCGGTCTCGTTATCGTATGCGCTGTGCTCGCTGTCGTTGTTATTCCAGAACGTTATAAAGGTGTCGGGGTATGCCTGGCCCTGTGCTAGTCCGCCTTGCCGAATAACCGGGTATTTCAGCGTACTTAGCAACGTTATCAATGTATCTTCCATGCGTTAGCCTCCCTCCATTTGCTTTTTTATGTAGTCGTTAACTACTTCGCCCATGTCTGCCTGTAGCTGTGCCATATACTTTTTTTGTTTGTAAATCTTATTCAAGGCTTTATCGGGTGCCATGCGGGGCGTTCCGGTAATCAGGAAGCCGCCGGCGCCGGGTTTCGAATAGTCAAAGCCGACGTTTATTTCTGCCGTGGTGCCTGTCCAGGTCACTTTAGCGCCGGTCACTATGGCTTTTTCGGTGTCCTTTTCCTTGCCCTGGTATTTACCCATGGCGGGCAAGTTTGGCGGCTGTACGGCCTCGCGGGTGTCTTCCTCTATGGTCTGCGCCGCTTGCTCCATGGCGTCCGTTACTGCGCCTTTTACGTCGCCTTCTAGTTTTTTAAGCTTGTTTATAAGCTCATCAAGTCCGATTGTGTCAAGGTTTAGCGTGTTTTTGCTCATGGGTTGCCCTCTATAGCTCGAACTTTGAATTTACAGAACTGATTCCGCATCTCTATATTTTCCGGCGCTCCCAGTATCTCATATACTGCGCCGTCCGTCAGCCTTAGCCTACAGTTCGCTTTTATGTCGGGTCTGTACCAGGTTTCAACGGTGGCCGTGTTTATCACGGTAAAAACGTCGTTGGTGTTCGTCTCCGTTCCTCCGAAGCTCCGAAAACTTACATTTATACGTATCCCATCTTTCGGGAACGCTTTTACCTGCGTTCCTTTTTCGCTGGTGTAAGTCGGGATCAGAAGCTCCGCCGGGGTCGTGTACGGAAAAGCCGGCGTAAATCCTGCCATTTTTTCACACTCCCTTCAATGCGGCTTGTGCGGCTCTCATCTTGAAATACTCCGAAAATGCGCCATTTCCGCCGCCGTATGTCCAAAGATCGGAAACGCCGCGGGCGACAAGCCCGGGTGTAATGTTTTCAGCCTTTACGCCCGCGTCCGTCAAAAATCCGGTGACTTCGCCTATATACTCTTGAATTGTTGCGTCCTGGTATTCTCCCGTGACGCCCAGCGCGTTTTTTACGTGCTGCAATAAACTTACTTCGGACATTGTCGCCCGCCTCCTATGCGTTTAATTAAAATCCAACTTTTGCGATGGTTACGGTTCCGCTCGAAAGTGTAGCGGTATACAGTGTAGCGCCGTCTGCGTCTACGTCTGCGCCTGCGGTCTCTACTGCGGTACCCTGTACCTTAAAGCCTTCGTAATCGAAAGCCGGGATAAAGTATACAGTCATCGAAGAAACGCCGCCAGCGAAATCGAAGCTTTTAACCGGCTCCGCTGCAATTACGTTGCCGCTTCCTGTGGAAACGGTGAAAACGCCGGGCGCGCCTGCGTTAACCGCTGCTACGCTTGTTCCTGCAAGCTTCATAATGTTACCGTAAAGCGTCAAAAGGTCTACTTTGGTAACGCTTACGATTCTTTTATCGTTAATCATCTTTTTAGCCTCCTATGCTTTTTTATGCTGCCTTATGTTGTGGGCAGGTCTTTTGCCTTCCACTTGCCGCCGTCAACGGTTAAAACCTGGCCGTTATTGCTAGCCGTTACCTTCGGCAGCTCTGCGGTTGTGGCTGCGGTCGCTACGCTTTCCGCTGCGGTTGCAATGGCCGCGATAATGTCCGCGTTAGTTGCTTCCGCCGGAAGCGCCGAAGCGTCGCCGCCGAGTGCCGTTAACACGGCTTTTAATGCCTCTGCGTTGGTCATCTCGTGCGCCTCCTCTCGTTATCACGTACCTTTTGCAATAAGGTAAATGCCGGCGGGGTTAAGCACCTTACCGTCTACAACTGTAAGCGCTTTATCTACCCATTCGTTTGTCTCCTGGTCGAAGTAACGAAGCATAGTAAAGCCGAAGTTTTCATTTACCATGTACTCTTCAGGCTGCCAGTAGATACCTACGATATCGTTGGCGCTTGCTGTGTCGAAGTCGGGCAGG
The DNA here is from genome assembly GCA_045636265.1 of Candidatus Flemingiibacterium sp. Lineage (GTDB taxonomy): Bacteria > Bacillota > Clostridia > Oscillospirales > CAG-272 > Flemingiibacterium. The sequence continues at coordinate 8,480 of JAZTXD010000080.1, read as the reverse complement.
ATGTCCGGCTCAACCAGGGAAATATTACGGCCAAAGAAGCGGCCATTCGGATTCGCTGCGTCGCCGTCGTTAACTTCTAAGCCGGTAGCCTGGTAGAATACCGGGTTGTTGTTATCGTCGCTCATGGTCTGCAGGTATGTCTCAACGGTGGAAGCTGCGAAAATGAATTCGCCGCCGCGATATCCCAGCGGAAGCTTAGCAAAGAAATCTGTGCGCCAGTTCTTCCAGTTGCTCATCTTAGCCGCCGTCATGGTGATCGTGTGGCCGACCTGTCCGGTTACTCTGGTGTCGTTCAGGATGCCCAGGGGTGCGCCGTCGCCGCTGCCCTTTACGATCGCTTCGTCCATCATCTGCAAGTATGCAATGGCGATAATGTTCGTAAGCTCTGCTTCGAAGCTCGAAAGCGTCAAAAGGTTTGCAAGCCATGTTGTAGCGATTCTAAGCTCAGCCTCGTTGTATGCAAACGTGATCGCGCCCAGCGCTCCGACCTTCTGGCGGGGTGATACGGTGCTCTCGGAAATCCATTTGAAAGTAGCCTGCAGGCTGCCTACCGGGATCTTAACGCCGCCGGGTACGCTGGTCTTTCTAACCTTGTTGTAAAGGTTGCCGTAGCGCTTGCGGACGGTGTTGATAACTTCGTTCATAACGGTAACGGGGATCGCTGCTCCGGTGTCTGCGGTGCTTGTAGCGTTACCTGCGCGAAGCTCTGCGGGGATCTGTACGCCGCGTGTTACGTATGCGCGGAACGCCTCGCGGTATTCCTTCGAAGCTGTAGCGTCTTCGCTGCGCTTCTCGTCGCTCATAGCGGAAACGATTTCAGCGTTCTTTACTTCAGCGTTAGCGGGAACGGCTGCGCGCTCTTCCTCGTTGATCGCGTCAAGCTCTGCCTGTGTCTCTTCGATCTCTGCGTTCAGCTCTTCAAGCTGGCCCTGGATCGCTCTTACTTCGTTCACGTCATCAGAAGCCGCTGCGCGGGTCTTAAGGTCGTTTCTCTTGCTGTTAAGTCTAGCAAGCTTCTTAGTCAAGATGTCTTTTCTCATCTCTTTTTTTCCTCCCTTTCTAGAGAATATTGATTTTTGCTTTCAGAAGCTCTAAGGCTTCCTTGTCTTTGCTGCCCTCCGGCAGGTCGCCCTTCCGCTGCTCTTTTGCTTTCTCCAAAGCCTCGCGGGCGCTCTCCAGCGTGTCCTTGCTCCGGGCGTTTATGCTAGTCTGGTTATATGCCGGGAATGTTACGGCACTAACCTCAACTACGCTTTCAATGTCGGTAATGCGGCGCGTGGGGTATTCCGTTTCAAGGTCTCCCCATTCTTCGCCGCGAACGGAAAAACAGAAGCTCATGCCGCTAATGTCTCCGCGTGAAACGGCGCTATACAAAGCGCGCGCGTCTGCGTTGTTCTCTGTGTCAAGCCATACTTCAATAAAAAGTCCGCTGTCATCTCTTGAAAGCTGCATGGTGCTGTTTCCGTTGTTTCTGCGTGATCTCGCAAGCGGAATTTTACTAAAATCGTGATTTACTAAAAAGCGGACGTCGGTTAAGTCTGTCTTATCCAGCGCGCGGGCGTCGATCACTTCCTGAAAAAATCCGCCGATATCGGTCTTCTGTTCAAATACAATGGGGCGGCCGGTGATCTTCGCGCCCTTCGCTTCGTCTGCCTCCGCGCGGATCTCGAATGTATACGCGCGTTCCTCAAGCGGTGTGGTTCTCTTCATGGTTTATATATCCTCCTTTTCTTCGTCTATTACTTCCACGTTTTCTTTGCCGACCTGGTATTCGCTCGCGTTGTTCGCGTCGATCCAGTTAAGGCTCATGTAGCGCTTCCCTTCCAGCTCAGGAAGCGGGCGCAAGCCCAGCGCTACGCGCTTCTCGTTTTCAAACATGGCGCCGGTCGGTGCTAAGATGTTGATCATCTCCAGCGTTTGCGCTATGGTCATAAAGATTAGGTCTTTCGGGTATAGCGCTATTTTATTTCCGAAAGCGCGTTCGCGCTCCGTAAATATCTTTTTCGTGAAAGCCTGTGAAATGCTTATAATGATCGGTTCAAGCGTTTTCTGGTAAAAGGCTTCGTAAGTCTCTTTCGAAAACTGGCCGCGTAAAATGTCAAGCGGTACGCCGAAGTTTCTAAGGATCTTATCATCTATAAATTCAAGCGTCCGGTCATCCACAAGCGCGCTACTATGCGGAAGCGGCGTAAAGTCTGCTTTAAGGTCCAGCGGTAAGAATCCGCTTTCGCTGTTTCTAAGCTTTCTTTCTAGCTCAGCTAGCGCCTTTTCGGTCTTTCCGTCATCCAGCATTGTATTATACTTCACTACTCCGTTAACCGCGTAGCTTGCTTTCATGGCTTTAGCTACGCCCTGGAGCAGGTCGTTGTTAAGCTCCAGCGTCCGAAGTAAAGCGGCGTGGTCCGGCTGCCCTGCCTCATTTCCTCCCATGTAAGTATTAACGCTGTAGTTATACTTAACGTGTATAACGTCATCGTATGGGATCGTTGTTACGTAGCCGTTACGGAAACGGAAATTTACGTAAAGCGTGCCGGTCACGTCTTCTATAAAGTCCACCTGCTCCGGGTTGATCGGGTAAAGCGCTTTATAGCTTCGGCGCTCCTGGCCGGTCTGCGTGTCTCTCCATGTGCTGTAAACGGGAATAATAAACGCGTTATAGTTCAGCATCAGAAGCCACGCGGTCTTTTCCAGAAATTCGCTTGTAGTCATAAGCGGATTCGGGTTGTCTAAAACGTCTTGTACGTTACCCTTTACCGGGGCCGGGTCTGCGCCCGTGTAGCGCACGTGCGTCGGGTTTAGCTTCTTCAGCTCGTCCACGATACACTTTACGGCCTGCTGTACTACGTCGCTGCAATAAATATTCGTGCCAAACTGCGTATAGATTGGCCAAAATCCATTTACATCCGGCGCTAACCGTGTGTCTTTCGGCTTCCGTTTAAAAAGCCCGTCAAAAATGCCCATGTGTTTTTATCCTCCGTTTAGTTTGGTAAGATCTGCTTTATATCTCCGGAAAACTTCGTAAAGGCTTATAAGCGCTACTGCGCCGTCTATCTTCTTCGCGTTTTCCGTCTTCACGCAGAGCGCCTGGCGTTGGTCGTTTACCTTTAAGCAAGCGTTCGAAAAGCACCAGCGGTCTACGGGGTTCTCGTTGTAGTTGATCATCTCACTTTTGAAATCTGCTTCAACCAGATTCAAAGCGTTGTTAAGGGTCTGCGCGTTCTGTATGATCATTTCAACGTCTCCGGCTTCGCGGGTCCATCCGTAGTCATTCATACCGTTTAGCCAGTCGCGCGCGAATTTCTGGTCATACCCACATTTATAAAGCTTTATGCCGTAGTCGCGCCATAAATCGAAGAAAAAGGAAGCGCAAAGCGTCAAGTCTACTTCGTTACCCTCGCAAACTGTAATATAACCGGCCCGCGCCCACTCCGCGTATTTTGCGCCCGCGTTGTGGTCGTCGTTCTCCGGATCCAGTTTGCTTTCCGGTATAAAATACCGTGTAAGGATGTATTTAGTGCGCTGCTCCGGAATGTATACAAGCGCTTTAGCGCAGCATAAGTCGGTCGTTTCTGCTAAGTCTACGTGGCCTATTGCGAAACGCCCGCGCAAGTCCTCCGGGTCGAAAGTCGCGCTATAGCTGTAGTCTTCCAGGTTTAGCCAGGTCTGCGCGCCGTTCTGCTTCAGGTTGAAATCCTTTGAAAGTACGAAAAGGCGTTCGGCCTTGCTGCGCTTTGCAAGCTCTATTTGCTCCGCTAAATACTCCGGGCGTTTGATCGCTCCTAAGCTCGGGTTGCTCTTTACCCAGCTGCCCGGGTTGCTCCAGATCTCCGCTTCGCTGTCCTGCGTGTAAAGCCATGGTAAAAAGCGAACGGCTGCGGCGCTGTCATCCTCTCCCGCTATGATCGCTCGGGCCTTCCTCAGTTCCTCATCTAAATAACCCTCCTGTATAAAACCCTCTGTTGTGATCTGTATAAATTTCGGGTTATCCTTTACGCTCTGGCTTTGCTCGATGGCCTTCGGGATGTCGTTCGTTTTCAGCTCGTGAACTTCGTCAAGGATCGCCCAGTCAATATTTCGGCCTTCTTTGTTCCTGGTCCTGTCCGAAAGCTTGAACACCTTAGTATTCGTTGCCTTGTTCAGTATAAAGCGCTGGTTGCGCTTCGTGTCCAGGTCCTCCGGATCGAATAGCCGCCGCATGGTGTCCATCGCGTCGTATACTATGGACGCCTGCGCGTCATCGTTCGAACTGCATACAATGTCCGCGCCTTCGTTGCCGGTTATAAATTCCGCGTTAGCCAGTCCGCTAGTTACTTCGCTTTTACCGTTCTTTCTGGCTATGAGCAGAAGCGCCCTTTTGAAACGGTCAACCGGTACGCCTTCGCGCGTTACTTCGTCGGTCATCTTAAAGCTGTATAGCGCTTCTATAAAAGCCTTCTGCCAAAGTAAAAGCGTCATGGGCTGGCCGTAAAACGGGCTTTTTGTCAGCTTTACGCAGCCTTCTATAAAGTCTATCCGAAGCAATGCGGCGCGCCGGTCGTATAAGTAAGCCTGCGCCCGGATATCTTCTTCCAGGTTCTCCAGCTCTGCGCGTAATTCCTGGCCCGCTATGATCTCGCCCGCGTCTATTCTGGCTTTATACTCCAGTAAAAAGCTATTGTCAGGTGTCCATATCATCCTCCGCGCCTTCCTTCCGGCTCTTAAGCCATGCCCTCAGCGGGCTTTCGCCTTCCGCTTCTGCGTCATCTCCGGAAATCCGGAAAAGTAGCTTTAAGCTGTTGTTGTATTGCTGCAATAGCTCTTTGTATTGCTTCGCCGCCGGTGTCGCCTTCTGCCTCATGGGATTCGCCTGGTCTACCTTCAGGAACGGAAGCCGCCGAAGCTCTGCAAGCCTGGATTCAATGAAGAGCAATTCTTCAACCAGCAAGCGGGCTTTTGGTAAGTCCTCCGGCTTTATAAGCTTTTCCAGCTCTTCGCGTCTTCCTTCCATCCGTTCGCCCTCCTAGGCTCCATTATAAAGCGTCAGGGTGTATGAGATCTTCATGGTCTGCGTTCCTGTCTTTGTAACTGTGTTATCAAGGTTGTTGATAGTGCTAAGCCAGTTACAAGGCGGCCGAAGTATTGAAAGCGTAGAAAGCGGCGGGCTTCCGCTCGGCGTCTTACCTACGCAAACAAAAAGGTTAGTGCTGTCATAACAAGCCCATAAGCCCGTCTGGTAGCCGCTTGTATTTGCTTCGCTTTTCCATCCTCTGGCGTTCGTATAAACGGTTTCGCCCGTAACGGTGTCATAATACCGGCAGCCTACTTGCGCGCCGCTTGTCAGGCTATAAGCGCCTAAATATACGCGGCCTTCCTGGTTAAAAAATACCCTGTCGAAGTCGTAACTCGCGGCGCCGCTAATTGTTAGGTCGGTGGCTGTTCCGTCACTCGCAATTTTTACGCGTGTCGTGTTGCTCGTGCCTACTAAGGAGCCATACGCTAAATATAAAGCGCCGTTTATGATCTGGCCGCCGATAAAGCTTGCGTCGTTCAAGTAAACCGTGCCCGCCATTCCTGCAACCGTCGCGCTAAACTCCGTTACGGATCCGTCTTTCTCTAACTGCTTCGCGTATACCGTGCGCCCGTTCTGGATGTTGTTTCCGTTCGCGCCTACAAGTAAAATATATCCGGTTCCGCCCATTACTCGCGCCGCCGTTACTCCGGCCGCTGCGGTGAATGTATGCGTTTCTGTTCTTCGCGGCGTGTTCAGCGTCTTAACGCCTCCGGGCGTGGTGTAGTCCTTAAATGTCGTTATATTTTCGAACGGGTTAAGCTTTGATATAGGCGAGTCGTACCAGTTAACCGTAACGCTTCCCGCCTGTATTGCTTCGGCCGCTGTGGTCGTGATCGTCGCAACTTGCGCGTTGCCGATATCCATGGCGCAAAGCCTGCTTTGCGTGTCCGCGTCAATGCTCCGCGTGTTTACCGTTGTTCCGGGGTAAGCGCTCCAATATCTTTCAAGCGTCAGGTCAGCTTTGCCGCTCGTCGCGTTTCCTGCGCCTATGTAGCCGCCTACTCGTGTAGTTAAGCATATACATGAAATGTCGCCTATGGCTTCGTTTGTGTCCCAGTCGTATACGTAAGTACGCTGGTAAGTGTCGGCGCTGCTTTCGCCGGTGTTATACTGGCCCAGCTCTGTCACGCCCTGCGGGCTGTTTGCGCTGTTGTCAATACTTCCGTTGCCGATCATCTTATTATTCGCCGGAACGTAAAGCGGCTTTCTACCAGAAAATTGTGAACTATTCGAAGTAATGGGCTTTTCTAAAACCATTATACCGCCGAAAAGGTCGTCTACGGTGTAGATTTGTGTAGGTAAGCTTCCCAGCGGATTCCAGTTCAGCGCGCCGCACTCCCGGAAATACTCGGCCGCAAATTCTGTAATATCGTTATCATGCTCGAAGCGCTGTTCTGCTCCGGTGATCTTGTCGCGTAAAAGGATCTGCGCGTGTCCTTTGATCTTCATTATTGCGCCCTCCTTATCGTCTTATGTAAATCTCGAACGTTGAGCCGCTCGGTATAACTTCGTCCGCAGGTGCGTAGCAACGTACTTTTTTCAGGCTGTCGCCTATGTGGTCGGCTGATATGTTTTCGGTCATGTTTGTTGTTCCTGCTGTTGTTCCTGCGGCTGTGTTTCTGTTTATCCACAAATTGCCGTCTAGCAGATACCATGAACGGCTGTATCTTATGCCTGTATTGATACCATTCGCTACTGCGGACGTTTCGGGGTATGATGAGCCGTTAAAAGAATATCCTATGCCTAGATTTAGTGCGGATGCCGCCGCTTGACAAATGCAATTTATCATCACACCCGTTATTCCTTCGGGTAGTTCGCTACTATAAACAAATCTTTCGTTCCCGTCTGCCGTGATGGTCTCGAAAAGTGACCATGTGTGCTTCCGCTCGAATTCGTCCGCGATGGTCGTTGCCGTCCACTTCGTCGGGTCAAAGTCTCCGGAAGTAGTCGCGATACATATGTAAAGCGTATTCTGGTAAATACAGAAGTCGCCGGGGTTATACGTCGCGGTTGTGTCGTACTCATCCGCCGGAATGTGCGCCGCTTCTTTCGCTGCCTCCGCGTTCGCGTGCATCTGTAAGTCTATAGCGTCGTAGTTCTGGTTTATTACGGTGCGCAGGACGTGTTCGTCTGCGTCCGGCTTCGTTAGGTTGTAATAAGTCGTTCTTGTGCTCATATCTTTTAATCCTCGTCTCCCCATATAAAGGCTTCTTCCATGGCTGCCCAGGTGTAGTCATCCGCGCCAGATCCAAAGTCTGCGCCTGCCTGGCGCTCCCATGTTAACGTGTCGGCCGGGATCTGCAAGTTCAGCGCGTCCGCTATGTCTGTAAGCTGCAAGCCTTCGCCCAGCTCCAAAAGGTTTACATAGTCGCTTCTGCTCTCCAGTATCAAATTATCGAACTGTACGCCGCCGAACTGGTCTACAATGGTAACAAGCTGTAAAGCCTGGCCGCCGATGTTAATGATCGGCACAACGTCTCCGATTTCAATTTCGCCAGTAAACTTATTCGTATCAAGTAAGCCGCTTGCGAAAATGGAAGCTTTAGCCTGTTGCTGTAATATCGTTGCCGTTCCTCCGGTCATCTTCATATAAAGCGCCAGCACGTTAGGCTCGTTTTGCCTCATATACAAAACCGGATAAGTTATGGTCATAATATAGCGGCCATTGTGTACGCTCTGGCGCGGTATAAAAAGCTCGTCGTTTTGGTTGTTATACCGGATTGTAATTTCCGCTATTTCCTCGGTTCCGTCTTCTACTCCGCTAACTTGTGCCAGCACGGTGGCGTTATATATTCCCGTAGTTCCTTCTTTGCTTGTTACCCAGGCAAGTTCTAGTATTTTCTGGCGAAGCGCCGCGCCGATCTCATAGTCTCGCGTGTTTGTCGTCGCTATGGCCTGCGCCCGTAGCTCTTCGGCTTCGTCTCTTGCCGGCTGTAAAAAGAAAGTGTTTAAGTCTGTTTGCTCGACGGCTGCATCTGTTTTGATCTGCTCCGGAAAATAAATTGAAATGCCGGGGCTTTCTCCGTCATCATTCACAAGCCAGATTCGTGTATTTCCATCTTCGGCCCAGAAGCGGCTTTCTAATTCGAATTTCTGTTCGGTGTCGCTTTCAAGCTCGAATTCATATTCGTAAAAGCCTTTTGCAATGTGCAGCACCTGGTTGTCTGCCGCGCTGGTCCGGAAGTATAGCCAGATAGTATTTGCGTTTGCTTCCTGGTTTTCCAGAAGTTCGAAGCCGAGGCCGCTGTCAAAAAATATTATATTTTTCACTTTTTCGGCTCCCTTCGCGTTTTTTGTGGTCGCTTCCGGTTTTCTCCGGTTGCTTTGGCTTTTATGTTATCTTTTGAAATTTTTTGGTTTTCCATTTTCGGAAATCTCGTTTTTATCGTTTCTGCGGGATTTAAGAAGTCGGAGGCCAAGCGGTCTTAGG
>JAZTXD010000079.1:0-9981 GCA_045636265.1 Candidatus Flemingiibacterium sp. | reverse complement strand
AGTGCGGGGCATTTTTTATATTTTTTTCAAATAAGCTATTGACAAACCGTTTTGTTTATGGTATAATACTATTCGTGATGAAACGAGGCCGGGTAGTTCAGCTGGTTAGAACGCTAGCCTGTCACGCTAGAGGTCGTGGGTCCGAACCCCATCTCGGTCGCCATCACGCTGCTATGGCTCAGATGGTAGAGCGCATCCTTGGTAAGGATGAGGTCATCAGTTCGATTCTGATTAGCAGCTCCAAAAGCTCAACGCTTCGCGTTGAGCTTTTTCGTTTATATCCGCAATCACATAAAAAAACGGAGCGCATCGCGCTCCGTTTTCTTTTATTACATAGTGGCCTTCCACTCGTTAACCTGCTTCATGATGCCGCCGAAGTAGTCGCTAAGACCGCAAACGTCAGCGCCCATGCTGATGAGGCGATAGCCCATCGCGTAAAGGTCACGCATATTGCCGGTGCCGCCAACGGTACCTGCGAGCTTACCGTTGCGTCTTGCAACCTCAGCTACGCGGCGTCTTGCCTCTGCAACGTCCTTGTGGCCCATATCGAAGAGCTTACCGATGGAGTGAGAGAAGTCTGCGGGACCGAAGAAGAGCATATCGATACCGGGAACCTTAGCGATCTCCTCAACTTCCTCGTATGCCTCGATATCCTCGATCTGGATGATGGTGAGCTTCTGCTCGTTGGAATACTTAACGTAATCCTCAACACTCATAAGGCAGTACATACCGTCACCGTTACCACCGTCGATAGGACGGCGACCGATAGGTGCAAACTTGGTGTAGTAAGCAACCTCCTCGGCGTCAGCCTTGCTCTTAACGTGAGGAACCATGATTGCGGTTGCATCAAACTCGAGGGGACGAGTCATATTGGAGTATGCACCGCGAGTGGTACGAACGATAGTTTCCGCACCGCGAGCCTTAGCTGCATAGAATGCGGTCATAATCTCCTGATAGTCGCTGGGAACATGCTCCATATCGAGCCAGATCGCATCAAATCCGGAGTAAGCTGCAATTTCTGCAGTAATGGGGCTTGTAATATTGAGCTTGGTCGAAACAACGAGCTCGTCGCGACGAAGCTTCTCTATCATAGGACTGTTAGGCAGATTTCTCTGCTGGGGATTTTCACTGAAAACCATTTTAATTTATCCTTTCAAAAAATAATTACTTATATAGCTGTGTATCCGCCATCAACGGGGATGCTAAGACCTGTGAGATATGCAGATGCATCGGATGCGAGAAGAAGGATGATACCCTTGATATCGTCACCGTTTGCAAGACGTCCGAGCTGGGTGTGGAGCGAATACTTCTCTGCGAACAGAGGATTTGTACGGTCGGACTGCAGACCGCCGGGGCAAACCGCGTTAACGCGGATGCCGTACTGTCCGTAGTAGCTTGCCGCATGACGAACCCAAGCTGTAAGACCGGATTTGTCAACAGCATATGCGTGACCGTAAGCACCGGGAGTCATCTGCGGATTTCCGTCGTAGTTGTGTTTTTCAACACCGATGAGTCCCATCATGGAGCCGAACACTACCATGGAACCGCTCTTCTGCTTGATCATCTGCTCACCAACAAGCTGAATGGTGTAGAGCGATCCTGCAGAGTTAACGCGAACGTTCTGCTCGAGCTTTATGGGATCCTCGTCCCAGCCGATACCTGTTCCGCCGTTCGGGATGATACGGCTGCAGTGAATGAAAGCATCAATACTGCCTGCCTTTTCAACAACTGTTTTCACGAGATTTTCAATGCTCTCGATGTTGTCAAGGTCATAAGCAATAGCCTCGGCATAGATGCCCTTAGTCTGACGAAGCTCGTCAACAAGCGGCTGCGCCGACTCGATTGTGTGGCTGGCAAGGTAAATATTTGCGCCGGCATCAGCAAGCGCAAGTGTTGCGCCAAGACCGTACATGGCACGTCCGCCGGTGATAAGTACGTTCTTGCCCTTCATGGATAAAAGATCGAATGTATTCATTATTGCCACCTCACTTCGCGATATATCCGCCATCAACGGGGAGAGTTACACCGGTGATGAACTTGGAAGCGTCACACGCAAGGAATATCACCGCAGCGGCGACATCCTCGGGGCTTGCAAGACGCTTTGTCTGATTGTGTCTTGTGAAAGCGGTCTTGAATTCTTCGGAGCAGGAGCCCTCAAGCGGAGCAAGTGCAATCGCATTGCAGCGGCATCCGTTTTCCGCAAGATAGTTCGAAGCCTGCTTTGCGTAGTTTACAACGCCGCCGGAGATGAAGCCCTTAACGAACGAGAACGCGCCGTCCTTTTCGTTGGGACAGTTCTCGTAGTTAACAGCATCGTATCCCACAAGTGCACCGTAGTCGGAAACGAGGATAACGCTTCCGCTCTTCTGCTCTGCAAGGATGCGTCCGAGGCTCTGTACGGTGAGCATAAGACCGAGCTCGGTCTTTGCAAGCTGGTCGTAGATTTCGTTAAAATTCTGCTTCCAGCCCTGAACAGCAGTGTAAAGACCGTTTTCGATTACGATATCGAGCTGTCCCATTTCCGCCTTTACCCTTTCGGCAAGAGATGCAGCGGACTCGGCACAGCCGTGAGTGTATGCAAAGTGTCTGATATCTTTAAGACCAAGGTCTACAGGCTTTTCGCCGGCGGTCCAAACCTCTGCGCCTGCGGCTGCAAGGCCCTGTGCAATTTCTGCACTGTAAGGATTCTCGGGGCAAACTATAAGAGCTTTCTTGCCCGCGAGTGAGAACCCGTCAAGAATATTTTTCATTGTGTTGTCCCTCACTTATAGCCATTTTTGTGGTATGGTTTGCGCAGCAAAACTTCAGTCGGAGACTGAAGTAATACCGCAAAAATCAGACTAAAAATTTATTTTTAGTCTTTTAGACGCGCTCTTTAATTTCGGAAAGGTATACGCGGCGTCCACCCTCTTCGCGGCTTCTGAGACCTGCGATAAGGATCTTGGACATTTCTACAGTATCGGAGAAGGGATGATCGTCCTCACCGGTACGCAGATAGTGAACGAATACATCAAGCTGCTTCTTGAAGGAGTAGTAGGAGTCACCGTCGGTGAGAACGCAAGAGCCGTACTGTGCCATAACGGTCATACCGTTGGAAGCGAAGCCGTATCCCATAGGAATGCTTACGTCACAGCCATTCTTGTGGCGGATATGTACCATTGCATGATCGTGGTCGCCAAGGTTCTGTACCCAATCAAAGCCCTCACCGAGAAGCGGATACATAAACTCGATAGCATGCATACCGTAGGTTTCCCAATATTTAGCCATAGGGCTGCAGATATAGCGGATCTTACCAAGCTCGTAATTGTTCTTGTAGAAGGGCTCAACGCTCTTGTGGTAACGCATGCAGGAGGAAGACTGAAGGTGTGCACCCTCGTCATACCACTTAACGATAGTTCTGAGGTCTTCTTCGTTGTCTGCAAGGGGCTTGTCTATGAATATAGGAAGACCTGCTTCGATAAACGGACGGCAGCGCTCAACGTGCTCTGCACCGATATCGGTAGCACAGATGATAGCGTCAACCTGACCGATCATTTCGGTAGGATCTGTAACAACATTGGGAATGAAAGCTGCACGTGCGCAGTTCTCTGCCATTTCGCGCTCCTCGTAACCGGTGAAGCAAACGTGAGTTACCTTAACACCGGGAATACCGAAGGTGTGTGTGGGCTGCTTTCCAAGATACTGAGGGATGGTGGGATAAAGCTCGTGTGTCCACTTGTACATTTCGTCCTTATCGTAACCGTTGATCATTGCGCTCCAGGAGAAAGGATGCGCGTTGCCCTCGGTCATACCGATCATACCAATGCGGATAGGCTGGTCTTTAAGCGGAAAATTCATGATAATACCTCCAACAAATTTATGTTATAATTTATATTCCGACAAAAGACTGATTAGTCTTTCTTCTTCCAGTAGTTGGGGTCGATAACTCTTCTGTCGATGCCCTCGAATGTGTCGTGGATCTCTTTAAGCTGTTCGTCGGTGAGCTGAACGGTGCGTCCGAAAAGGTCGATGTTGGACTTAACCTGATCAACGGTTTCGCAGCCGAGAACAAGGCTTGTAACTTCCTTAAGGCTGGATGCATAGGAAATAGCAAGCTCTGCTGCACCGAGATTATACTTCTTGCAAAGCTCGATATACTTTTTAAGAGGCTCACGGCAGAAGTCCATGTGAGGCTCGATATCGTCGGGATTCTTGAATACAAGGCCCTGGAGGTATACGCTTCTTACGAACACCATCATGCCTGCATCGTGAAGCTTCTTAAGACCGCCGTTGTCGATCTGTGTCCAGTCGAAAATGTTGAGCGGGATCTGAACTGCGTCAAGACCGGATGCCGCAATTTCGCCGTAGTCGTGGTGAGAATACACGGAAACACCTGCAAGCTTAATATCGCCGTCAGCCTTGAGCTTGTTGAATACTGCGAGCATATTTTCCTTGTCGCAGAAATAGTCGTCACCGGTATGGAGCAGCAAAAGCGGGATCTGATCCATGCCAAGGCGCACCTTGGACTTTTCAACATGTCCCTTTACACAATTATAAAGAGCATCATAGGAGGAGTGATCAAGGCCAGAGGGAACCTTTGTTACAACAAAGGGATGATCCGCCGCATCCTTGGTTTTAAGCCATCCGCCGATAATTTCCTCTGAGTCGCCGTAAGCTGCGGCAGTGTCGAGAGTGTTGATGCCGTTTTCCATAGCACAGTTGAGAATAGAGTACGAAGTTTCGAGGCTGGGCTTTCCGCCTGCGTTGTTAATACCGTAGTTAAGACCGAGCTGAACTGTACCGAGCGAAAGCGCAGATACGTTATAGCCCTTTATCATTGTAGTTTTCACGATAGTATTCCTTTCCGTATGTACGTTATTGTTTTGACACATGCATACATAATTATTATACACTTCCAAATTATGAATGTCAATATGAAACCAAAAAAAGTTGCTATATTATTTACTCATTTTTTCATGCTTTTGTGAAATAAAATTTATCTTTTCATCTTGATAAAGTGAAAGTAATGTGGTATAATTTAGGTAAGAATAAATTTGGGCGTTTTGGCGCCGCAGACAAGCAATAATTTACAAGGATGTGATATTTTGAAGGTTATTCTTGAAAACCTCACAAAACAGTTCCCCGGAAAGAAGGGGGCCGCAGGAGTTATCGCGGTAAACAACTTTAATTTTGAACTTCCCGACGGCTCGCTAATAGGTCTTCTCGGCCCGTCCGGATGCGGAAAGAGTACCGCACTTCACCTTATCAGCGGACTGCAGAAGCCAACAAGCGGACGTGTTATTTTCGGAGATGAGGACGTAACCGACGTTCCTCCGGAAAAGCGCGGCGTTGGACTTGTTTTCCAAAACTACGCACTTTATCCGCATCTTACCGTAATGCAGAATATCATCTTCCCCCTGCAAAATCTCAAAGGCAAGGATAAGCTTTCAAAAGATGAAATGCATAAAAAGGCGCTTGAAATTGCCAAGCTCGTTCAGATTGACACCTTAATGGACAGAAAGCCGAGTGAGCTTTCGGGCGGTCAGCAGCAGCGCGTCGCAATAGCAAGAGCACTCGTGAAAATCCCGCGTGTACTGCTTCTTGACGAGCCGCTTTCAAACCTTGACGCGCGTCTTCGTTTGCAGACTCGCGAGGAGATCAAGCGCATACAGCGCGAAACCAAAATAACCACTATTTTCGTAACGCACGACCAGGAAGAAGCCATGAGCATTTCCGACCTTATCGTAGTTATGAAGTTCGGTGTTATCCAGCAGATAGGAAAGCCGCAGGAGGTCTATGACAATCCCGTAAATCTGTTCGTGGCATCCTTCCTTGGTACGCCCCAGATAAACACTTTCAACGGCTCTGTAAATGGCGAAAAGCTCTATATAGGCGAAGAGTGCGTTCTCGATGTGCCGGGCGTTAAAGACGGCGAGGTTTACGTGGGAATCCGTCCCGAGGGCTTTATTCCGAGTGTCAGCGGTGCGCTCTCATGTTCACTGAAAGCCGTTGAGGTTATGGGCCGCGACATCAGCGTCATCGCATCAAATGACAGTTCACGCTCCGAAACAATCCGCGCAATAATCAGCTCGGACGATATGCCCTCTGTCGGTACTGACACCGTAAGATTTGACCTTAAGAAAAACAAGGTTCACATCTTTGACAAAGTAACCGAAGAGCGCATTTATTTTTAAGGAGTGTACAATGGAAAAGAACAACTCGAAGGCATGGCTGTACCTTTTGCCTGCCATACTGTTTCTGGGCGTCTTTATGGTGTATCCGCTTGTTGACGTTTTCATATACTCCTTTGAAGAAAACTTCACATCCTCCTCGCAAACATACACGGGTGTGGGACTGTTTAACTATTCCTACATTCTCCACGACCCATATTTTCTCCAAGCGGTAAAAAACACATTTATTCTCGTTATCATAACCGTTCCGATGTCTACCCTTCTGTCACTTCTTATCTCTGTCGGACTCAGCTCGATAAAGTGGCTTCGCAACCTTTTCCAGACTGTATATTTTCTCCCGTATGTAACCAACACCCTCGCAGTCGGACTTGTGTTCATGATTTTATTCAAGCCCACAGCATATTCCGACGGACTTGTGAATCTTGTAATAAACTTCTTCGGCGGCAGCTCGGTTGACTTTATTAACGGACCGTATTGGGCAAAGATGCTGGTACTGTGCATCTACACCGTCTGGGTGGTAATGCCCTTTAAGATACTCATACTCACAAGCGCACTTGCATCGGTAAACAAGGATTACTACAATGCCGCAAAAATCGACGGAACATCGCGTTTTCGCATTTTCACAAAGATTACGCTGCCTATGATATCCCCCATGCTCTTCTACCTTATAATAACCGGATTCATAGGTGCTTTCAAGGCATACAGCGACGCGGTTGCGCTTTTCGGAACAGAGCTTAATGTTGCCGAGATGAACACGATAGTCGGCTATGTATACGATAAGCTCTACGGAGCCGGCGGCGGATTCCCGTCCTACGCTTCCGCAGCAGCAATCATACTCTTTGCCATAGTTCTCACAATCACGTGCATCAATCTGCTGGTCAGCAAAAAGCACGTTCACTATTAATCGAGGTGCGCCATGAAAAATGACACTAACATAAAACGTTCAGAAATTGGCAGAGGTGTCGGCAAAGGTGTTGTTTATTTTCTGCTCGCCCTGTGGGCACTTATAGTACTCTTCCCTTTTTACTGGATGATACTCACGAGTGTGAAGAGCTACGGCTCATACAACAGCGAATATATTCCGAAATTCTTCACCCTCTCTCCCACATTCGAAAACTACATCGAAGCATTTACAAGCGTTCCCCTCGCGGATTATTTTCTGAACACGCTCATTTTCACAATAGCAACCACCGCGCTTATGCTGATAGTTATAATCCCCGCGGCATTTGCATTTGCAAGACTTGAGTTCAAAGGGAAAAATCTTGTATTCACGCTGTTCCTTGCCTTGATGATGATTCCCAATGAGCTTGTGGTTATCACAAACTTTATGACAATCACCAACCTCGACCTGCGCAACACATTTACGGGACTTATTCTCCCCTCTGTCACGTCCGTATTCTATATTTATCTCTTAAAGGAAAACTTCGCGCAGATTCCCGACGAGCTTTATCTCGCGGCAAAGGTTGACGGCACGTCCGATCTCAAATATCTTTTCCGCGTTATGCTTCCGATCTGCCGACCTACTGTCGTAACCGTTACAATCCTCAAGGTTATAGAGTGCTGGAACTCGTATGTGTGGCCCAGACTTATCACAGACAATCCGGAATATTTCCTTGTTTCAAACGGTATTCAGGAGATACGTGAAAACGGCTTCGGACGTGACAATATTCCCGCAATGATGGCGGCGGTGGTTGTTATATCCGTTCCGCTTATAGTGATCTTCCTGATCTTCCGCAAGAAGATTATGGCAGGCGTTGCAAGAGGAGGTACAAAGGGATGAAACGTATATTTTGCGCACTCCTTGTTTGCCTGATAACGCTCCCCATGCTTGCATCGTGTCACGGGGCGAAGCATCAGAACGCATTCTCTGTTCCGGATGAGTTTGACACCGAAAAGCAGTATGAAATAACTTTCTGGGCAAAAAATGACACAAACATCACACAGGTTGAAATATACAACAATGCCATAGCGGGATTTGAGGAGCTTTACCCTAACATCAAGGTAAATCTCCGCCTTTACACCGACTACAACAAAATTTATCAGGATGTCCTTACAAACATCGCAACATCAACCACGCCAAACGTCTGCATCACCTACCCTGACCACATTGCCACATATATGACGGGTGAGAATACGGTCGTTCCGCTCGACATGCTTTTTGTTAACAAGAAGTACGGTCTTGGCGGAAGTGAGCTTAGATTTGATTCCCCGACGCTTGACGAGATCGTTCCGAAGTTTCTGGAAGAATGCAAGATCGGCGGCGATCACTACGCAATCCCGTACATGCGCTCCACGGAGGCATGCTATGTGAACAAGACTTACGTTGAAGCGCTCGGATATGAGCTTCCGGAGGTTTTAACGTGGGATTTTATATGGGAAGTTTCAGAAGCCGCCACCGCCAAGGATGCAAACGGCAACTTCAAGGTAAACGGTCAGAAGACTATGCTTCCGTTTATATACAAGTCCACCGATAACATGATGATTTCAATGTTAAGGCAGCTTGATGCCGGATATTCAAACGAAAACGGAGAGATTCTTCTGTTTAACGATTCCACACATAGTATCCTCGAAACAGTTTGCGAGCATACTAAAACCGGAGCATTCTCCACATTCAAGATTTCCGGTTACCCCGCGAACTTCCTCAATGCCGGTCAGTGTATATTCGCGATAGACTCAACCGCCGGCGCCACATGGATGGGCTCCGACGCACCGCTTGTTGATATCAGCGAGGATAAGCTTGTAGATTTTGAAACGGTCGTTATGCCTATACCGCAGTTTGATACGGAAAATCCTGCCATGATCTCGCAAGGACCTTCAATATGCATATTCAATAAGGAAGATCCCGAAGAAGTTCTCGCGTCGTGGCTGTTTGCGCAGTATATGCTCACAAATGAGGTTCAGATCGCATATTCTCAAACTGAAGGCTATGCTCCCGTAACGCTCAAGGCGCAGAACAGCGCAGAATATCAGGATTACCTCTCACGTGCCGGCGAGGATAACGATTTCTATTACAGCGTAAAGCTTGATGCTGTAAAGCTTCTGCTTGACAACACGGACAGAACGTTCACCACGCCCGTATTCAACGGCTCCACCTCGCTTCGTAATGCTGCCGGTCATCTTATTGAAGATGTAACAAAATCGGTAAAGCGTAAGATAACCGTTGACGAGGAATACTACGAGAAGCTGTATGGTGACGTAACCGCTCTCTACAGCCTCGACCAGCTCACCGCACACGACGGCGAGGACGAAGACCTCGGACCGCTTCCAACAGAGGCAGTAATTCTTCTCTGTGCACTGGCTGCTGCGTGGGTGCTGATTATCGTTTACGCCGTTTATGAAAAAGTAAAAAAATCGCGAAAGCTCTTGACATTCAGGAAAAATGGTGTATAATATTTATTGTATATTATATATGCTAATATATTAATATCTTTTATCTTTTCAAAACCCAAAGGAGAAACAAACAATGAAAAAGATTTTAGCTATGCTTTTGGCGCTTGTTCTCGTGTTTGCCCTCGCCGCTTGCGGTGGAAACAGCACAAACAACGATGACACCACCGATACTGCCGACACCACCGTTGACACAGGTGATGATACCACTGTTGATACCGGTGATACCACAGCTGAAGTTATGACTTATGCAGAGTATACTGCTGCCGAGCTTGAGGCAGAGGTTACCGTTGAAGCATACGTTCAGGCAACCCAGAGCTGGTGGGACAACAAGATCACCGTTTACGCGGCTGACGAAGACGGCGCATACTTCATCTATGAAATGGCATGCTCCGAAGAGGACAGCGCAAAGCTCACCCCCGGT
>JAZTXD010000078.1:0-150623 GCA_045636265.1 Candidatus Flemingiibacterium sp. | reverse complement strand
TTCTGCTGAAGAGGCTTCTTCAAGACGGTCTGCTTCAACGCTTGAAATGGAGTTGAGCTCGTCAATAACCTCCGCGTCCAGGCTTCCTGCTGTGGTAACATATTCGCTGTATGTTGCCTCGGGAGCAGTATCCTCGGTTTTGTCGGAAAGCACGGATTCAAGCACCGCCGCGAACATATCGTTCTTCGGCTTGTCGCCGCCGCGGTGGTGATTTTTGCCGCCATGACGGTGCTTTTGGTATCTGGAGCGGTTATTGTTCTGTGAACGCTCACCCTTTACCTGATTAACGGTTACCTGTGTTTCGTTTCCGGGGGCGGGGGGGACGTCAAATCTCGGAGCATTTGCCGTGATGTTCTCACCGCTTTTCACCTCGGCGCCGTTTTGATTGTGCTGAGGTCTGCCGCCGTGTCCGCGGCGGCGGTTGTGCTTATAATACGGCTTTTTGCCGCCCTGATTCTGCTCGCGCGACGCGTTGTCGCGACCGCGATTTTCGTTGTTTTCCATAGGATATATGACCGTAGCTTATAAAAGCTTCCTTTCTTCTATTTTCGACTCGTTCTCGTTGCATTCACAGCCGCAACGGATGTTTGCATCATCGAGAGATTTATGTTCATATTGCGCTCGAGCGCATTGCCTGCCTCAAAAAACACGTCGGTAAGCTTCATGAGCGTTCCGATTGCAAACTTGTCCGAAACAGCTCTCGCGCTTTCCTCGCTTGGGTAGAAAACCGTCTTTGCACTGCTGCATAGCTTGCATGCGACAAGGTCGCGAACCGCATCGGCAATCAGTGCATATATCTCGCCAAGCTCCGCGCGCCCCTTTGCGAGTTTCACGGAAAACTCGTGAAACGCAAGCTCGTTTGCCGCGCCGCGCCGCTCGGATAAAAGCTCAAGATAACGCTGTGCTTTTTTGTAGCGCTCAAGACATTCCGCGGCACTCTTTTTGTCGGTAAGACTTATCGCCTTGCCAAGACTTCCGCGTGCAAGCTTTATGATAGCATCAAACGCATCTCTGTCGCGCTCATAAAGCGTTTTTGCGTCTGCGCCCGTTAAGAGCTGCTTTGATACCAATTCGTCAGAGAGCGGTTGTACACGGAGAATCGGCGCTCTGCTGCGTATTGTGGACAGAAGCTCGTCCGAGTTTTCGCACAGCAGTAAGAACATGACATGGGCCGGCGGTTCCTCAAGCGTTTTGAGAAGTGCGTTCTGCGCCTGCTCGTTCATAGCACCGGCATTTGGGATGATGAAATATTTCTTGGTAAGGTCGTTTGGAGCAAATGCTGCATCCTCGCAAACCTTTCGTATCACGTCAACCGTGATCTGAACTCTGTCCCGTTCGGGCTCGACCACTGTAACGTCGGGGGACTGTCCGCGTGCTATCTTGGAGCAGTTTATACACTCCATGCACGGCGGCTCATTTTCGTCGCAGGAATCCGCGGCACAGATAAGCTTTGCCAGTGTACGCTTGCCGCAGCCGGTATCGCCTTCGATAATATAAGCATGAGCAAGACTGCCGCGCAGTATGTCACGCTTTAAGCGTGTTATCAGCTTCTCGTTACCGAGAAAAGTGACGAACCCCGACATAGCGGCAACCTCCCTATAAAAAATACTTATACAGAATATATTATATCAGATTTTTTTCGAGTTGTCAACTGTGATTTCTTAACACAGACAGGCAGTAATATAATAATAAACGGTAAACTTTTTTGATGCATTTTGTAAAACACAAGAAACGACTTGATTTTCATATATATATTATGATATAATATACTATGTATAAGTATCGGCGCAAAAAGGCTCGGTTTTTGCCGACACCGCACAAGCGGCTCGAAAAAAGGTGTTCACATGTGAAGACCGTGTAAATAATCAAGTCGGGTTAGTAAACGGGCAGAGTTTAGCGCATATTATGTACAGTTCAGATTTACAAGGAGCGTCTACGGTGAGCGAAAAGACGATAGCCGAGATTTTAAGAGAGCATACCGAAGCGGGATTTTCCCCGTATGCTTTCAGGGAATCCGAAACAAAGGGACGCGAGATCCCCATGCCGCCCTCGGATGTGAGAGGCGAATATCAGAGGGACCGCGACCGTATCATACACTCAAAATCATTCAGACGGCTCATGCACAAAACTCAGGTGTTTTTAGCACCCGAGGAGGAGCACTACCGCACACGCCTTACACATACCCTTGAGGTTACGCAGATTGCGCGTACCATAGCCAGAGCACTTCGTCTTAACGAGGATCTTTGCGAGGCGGCTTCTCTCGGACATGACCTCGGACACACTCCGTTCGGCCACATCGGTGAGAAGGCGCTGACACGCTACTGTCTGCCGGAATTTACCCACTACAAGCAGAGTCTTCGCGTTGTGGAAAAACTGGAGAAGCTCAATCTCACATGGGAAGTCCGCGACGGTATAGTGAACCACCAGGGCGAACACCTTGCCGCAACGCTTGAGGGACGTGTTGTTAAGTTTGCCGACCGCATAGCGTATATCAACCACGATATCGACGATGCACTTCGCGCGGGACTTCTCCATGAGTCGGATATACCCGAAAAGCTTCATAAAATTCTCGGGGCAAACCATTCGGCACGCATCAACACGATGGTTCTGAGCATTGTCAAGGCAAGCGAGGGCAAAAACGATATTATCATGGAGCCGGAAATAAAGGCGGCAACCGATGAGCTTCGCACGTTTTTGTTTGAGCGTGTTTATTACAGTCCGCCTGTTCTTTCCGAGGAGGAGAGAGCGATGGGACTTATCGTGCGGCTGTTTGAATATTTTGTGAAGCATCCGGACGAGATGGGCAGAAGCTACCGTGAGCTTTGTGAGGACGAGCCAGTGGAGCGCGTTGTGGCGGACTTTATTTCGGGGATGACCGACCGTCACGCGATAAGCGTTTACGAACAGCTTTTCATCCCACGCATATGGACCGGACTTAATTTAGAGGTGATTACATAATGGTATCCCCCGAAATGGTTGAAGAAATAAAATACAGATACGACATTGTTGATGTCATAAACACATACGTTCCGCTAAAGAGAGCTGGCTCCAATTTTAACGGAAGTTGTCCTTTTCACAGTGAGCGTACACCGTCATTTACCGTGTTCCCGGCAACCAGAAGCTTCTATTGCTTCGGATGCGGAGCCGGAGGGGATGTTGTCACATTCGTAATGAAGCGTGAAAACGTGGACTACGTTTCGGCGCTTGAAATTCTCGCAAACCGTGTCGGCATCGAGATACCTAAGGATGCACGTGAGCGCGATGACACATCCGGCGGTGTGAAGCGCGAGCGTGTGCTGTCAATGAACCGCGAGGCGGCGAGATTTTTCCACGCTTGCCTTTACGATAAAAACATCGGTGGAGCGGCGCTCAAATATCTCACCGACAGAGGACTGTCCGGTGCCACAATAAAGCATTTCGGGCTCGGTTATGCCCCCGACGGATTCGGAGCGCTTACCGATCATCTGAAAAAGCTCGGTTACACAGACGAGGAAATGGCGGTTGGATTCCTTTGCGGAATCTCAAAGAAAACGGGCAGACCGTATGACTATTTCCGCAACCGCGTAATGTTCCCGATTATTGATGTTACGGGAAATGTTATCGCATTCGGCGGCAGAGTTATGGACGGCTCCGAACCGAAATATCTTAATACGTCGGATACGCCGGCGTTTAAGAAAAGCCGCAATCTTTTCGCGCTCAATTACGCGAAAAGCAACTGTGCCGACAGACTTATCCTCTGCGAGGGATACATGGACGTTATCGCGCTTCATGCCGCAGGCTTTGAAAACGCCGTGGCAACGCTCGGTACGGCTATAACTCCCGATCAGGCGAGGATAATGGCGAAATACACCAAAAAAGTTATAATATCCTACGATTCCGACGAAGCGGGACAGCGTGCTGCAAATAAGGCGATGAAGCTGCTTGGCGAGGTCGGGCTCGATGTCAGGGTGCTGCGTGTTACCGGGGCAAAGGACCCGGATGAGTTCTTAAAGAAAAACGGCAGTACCGGATATGAAAAATTCAAGCTCCTGCTTGATAACAGCAGAGCACCGTTTGAGTTCAAGCTCGATGGCGTGCTCTCGCGTCACGATGTAAACATAACCGATGAGCGCATCAAGGCGGCAAGTGAGCTTTGCCACATAATCTCCGAGGTTTATTCCGAATCGGAGAGAGATGTATACATCGGAATTGTATCCGAAAAGCTATCAATCCCACGCGACAGCCTTAAGGCAGACATTAAGCGTATCATGCGAAAGAGTGAACGTGACCAGAAGAAGGAAGAATTCAGACAGCTCGCAAATAAAACGGCGGGATACGGCGACAGAGTCAATCCCGACACCGTAAAAAACATCGGCGCTGTAAACGTTGAGGAGAATGTCCTCGGTATGCTTCTTCTGTATCCCGAATATCTTTCGGATGTGAAACGCGGTAGGATCGCGCTTGCGGAGGATGATTTCTTCTCGGAATTCGGGAAGCGTGTTTTCAGAGAATCGCTTTCAAGGTGCGACGAAACGGGAAAATTTGATTTCTCGCTTCTCAATGAAGTCTTTGACACCGATGAAATGGGACGTATCACGTCAATGGTAATGCGCAGACGCGCACTCACGGATAACGGAATTGACCTATTGCGTGATATGGTCGAGAGGCTTTCAGCGGGGGCGTCGCGCCGCCAAATGTCAGGTGATGACATGACTCAGATTGAGGATATACTCAAGTACAAACGGGCAAAAAACAAAAAACAGTAATAATTGCAGCCGCATAAAAAGCAAAGGAAGGTAAATATTTGTATGATGGATGATACCAAAAACTACGAGGCCGAAGAGGAAATTGAAAAGGCTGAGGACGGCGAAAATATCGAGGAAGGCGAAAAGAAGATAAATGTCGGCGAGCTTATAGCGCGCGGCAAATCCAAGGGCTCGCTCACTTCGAGTGAAATCGTCGAAGCTCTCGGTGACGTTGACTACGATATCGATCAGATCGATAAGCTCTATGAGGATCTCGAAAATAACGGCATTGAGGTAAATTATCTCGACAGCCCGGATTTCGCTGATATCGAAACCGAGGTCGAACAGTATGAGTCGGCTGAGGATATGGAAAAGATGCTCATGCAGGAAGGTCTTGCGATTGACGACCCTGTGCGTATGTATCTTAAGGAAATCGGTCAGGTTCCGCTTCTCGACAACGACAGAGAGCTTGTTCTCGCCGAGAAAATGGCAGATGGCGATGAGGGCGCAAAGCAGGAGCTTGTGAAGGCGAATCTGCGACTGGTTGTTTCTATAGCTAAACGCTATGTGGGCAAGGGCATGTTCTTCCTCGACCTTATTCAGGAGGGTAACCTCGGCCTTATGAAGGCGGTTGAAAAGTTTGACTACCGCAAGGGATATAAGTTCTCAACCTATGCAACATGGTGGATACGTCAGGCTATCACCCGTGCAATAGCAGACCAGGCACGTACTATCCGTATTCCCGTTCACATGGTGGAAACCATTCACAAGGTGTCCCGCTACTCACGTCAGCTCCTTCAGGAAAACGGCCGAGAGGCTTCAGCAGAGGAGATCGCGGAAAAGATGGGAACGAGTGCCGAAAAGGTTCGCGAGATCATGAAGATCGCGCAGGATCCCGTTTCGCTTGAAACGCCTATCGGTGAGGAAGAGGACAGCCACCTCGGTGACTTTATCCCCGACGACGACTCCCCGGCTCCCGCAGAGGCGGCGTCGTACGCACTGCTCCGTGAACAGCTTAACGAGGTGCTGCACACACTTACTCCCAGAGAAGAGCATGTTCTCAAGCTTCGCTTCGGTCTTATAGACGGCAGAACACGCACTCTCGAGGAGGTTGGCAAGGAGTTCAACATCACCCGTGAGCGTATCCGACAGATTGAGGCAAAGGCGCTCAGAAAGCTTCGTCATCCCAGCCGCAGCAAGCGTCTTAAAGATTATTTGGACTAATATATTTTTCGGCACATATCACAAAAATACATCTTCGGATTGTGCATGGTTGATAAAAGCATGGTGAAGATGTCAAAAAGTGCGCTCGATAAATTATCGCAAGTGCACAAACACGTGTATCTAAACCGTGAATAAATATAGAAGCAGAAATGACGAAAAAATCAGGTGCAAAAAATGTGACTTGACATATCGGCAAAAATGGTGTAGAATATTATAAGCATTATTTTCTGTAAATACCAGGAGGATAACATGAAAAAGAGATTTATAAGCATGGCGCTTTGCATGCTTATGTTGGTAACAGCAGTTGTCACCAGCGCTTGCGGTAAGGACGAGGAACCCGAGGGAACACTCACAATTGAGGGCGGCACTTCCGCACGTCCTATGACAGTTTCGCTTTGGGGCATCAAGGGCGAGGGTACTACCGATGAGGCTATTGCCGAGGTAGAGGCTGCAATGAGTAAGATCACAGAGGCAAAGTTCAACACTGCGATTGATCTTATTTTGCTCGAAGAAGACGAATATGAGAAGAAGCTCACTGAATACATGGACGGTATTCAGGCGGGAATAGACAAGGCAAAGGAAGAAGAGGCTGCAAGAAAGCAGGCTGAAAAGGAAGCTAAGGCGCGCGGAGAAACTCTCGCACCCGAAACCACCGAAGCTGTTGAGTCCGATACCGCAGAGGAAACCATACTCGACGAGTACGGACTTCCCGCTACCCTCTATCCCGAGGTTGAGGATGACCAGCTTGACATATTCCTTATCACCGACTATGATATGCTTGAAGCACTTAACGAGAAGAAGGTTCTCTCCTCTCTCGACGACGAACTCAACGGCGAGTCCAAGCTTATCAGATCTTATGTACACGCAACTCTCCTTTCTGCAGGTAAGATGAACGGTAAGACCGTTGCTATCGTTAACCAGCAGCCTGTCGGCGATTATACATACATGCTCGTTAACAAGGAGCTTCTTGCAAAGTACTACTGGGATATCGACGACATAACAAGTCTTGATACTGCATATCAGTTCATTCTTGACGTTAAGAGATCCGAGCCGGATTATCAGCCTTTCGTTGGCGATATTACCCCTCTTAACATTCAGTACTATTCTCCCGACGGACAGACCACAGTATTCGGAAGCATGCTCGCTCCCGATGCTACATACGGTACTGATTTTGCTCCCGATAAGCTTCTTAACAACAAGCTTTGGCTCAAGCATATGAAAGCACAGCACCTGCTCTCCTACTATGACTGTATCGGCAGCGAAACATTTACCGCTGAAGATAAGTTCGGTGTAGGTATAATGAAGGGCAAGGCAGAGGATATTGCGGCATATGAGGAGAATTACCACATAGTTACTCTTCAGGTTCCGCAGGGCACCACTGACAACCTTTACAACGGTATGTTCGCTGTAAGTATCTACACTAAGAATCTTCAGCGTTCTATGGAAATTGTTACATATCTCAATACTAACGCCGAGTTCAGAGATATTTTCGGCCACGGTATCGAGGGCGTTCACTATAAGATGAACGATAAGGGCGGCGTAACCAAGCTTACAGATGACTATAATGTTAAGCTTGAGTACACCGGTAACTGTTTTATCACATATCCTCAGAATGGCGAACCGAAGACATACTGGGATACATACGAACAGCATAATGTTGAGCTTGTACTCTCTCCCTTCTTCCAGTTCGATATCAGCGGCGCTGAACTTGATGCGGAACAGTACGATAAGACTCTCGCTCATAGAGATGAGTTCTATGCTGCACTTGCAGAGTGTGCAACTGTTGCTGAAATTGATTTAGTAGTTGACGACTATCTCTTCAAGAGCAGAAAGGGTGGACTTGCGGACAACTGGATCGAGCAGGACCCTGAGGCACCGAGTGAAGATGAAGAGCCTCCGATGACTGCCGGAAAGTTCTATAAGGACTGGCTTGCATCTAAGTAATAATAAATAATGCGGTGCCGGTCACGGTACCGCATTTGATTTTTAGAAAAAGCTTAAAAACAAATTTTCATGCAGACTTTTGCGGAAAGGCGTAAATCAGAAATGGAAAATAATGAAGAAATGAAAAAATATGCCTATTATGCTCAAGCGATGCATCTGCATTGCTGCAGTCAGATGGGCGCGTCTATGGCATCGCATATGGAAAATGCTGCAGCGCTTGGAATGCGCTATATACATTTTACCGAACACGATACACGCATGGGGCGCCGGGAGTATGAGCTTGATGCATTCGATTTCACTCGCCACGAAACCGAATATTCCGATTTTGACGGTCAGAGTGTAAAGCTGTCGCCAGTCGGCGATATCAATATGCGTTTTGTCGGCGACGAGCTGGAGCTGTCCGCTGATAAAGAGGCGGGAGTGGAGTTGATTGCTTCGGGTAAGCGTCAGACCAGACCGCTTACATCAGGAGTGACACTTGCTGTCGGTATATCCGGAAACGCTCAGGTTCGTCTTGATATTATGTTGTCCCAGCGTCCTCCGGATCATACGCCTGCACATTTCGTCTACTCACTTGATCCGTCCGTTGAGGTTCACACCCTGCATGTATCCGACGATATTCCAGAGGAGCTTGGCGGACTTGATAATGCTTTGGCAGGGGTGACGCTGTATGTGAGCGGAGGTACTATTCGTCTTTCACGCTTGGAAATTCACTCGGAATTCGGCTATGCTGAGATACTTCGCCGTCAACGCGAGGTTGCAGAGCAGGTGGGGGCACGGTATGGCATAAAACCGTTTGTTACATATGAAATTTCCGGTGCGGGACAGCATAAGAACTGCTTTTCTACCTCTGTCCCCATTCTTGATTACGAGAAACATGGCTGGAAGATATCCGCTGCCGAGGCAGTACGTCACGTAAAAGCGTATAACGGCGTATTCTCATATAATCACCCGTTCGACCGTTACAAACGTATGACGTTGACCGACAATGAACGTTCTCGCTTGGTTGCCGAAATGGCGGCAGAGCTTGCTGCATCCCACGTCTGGGGAGCTGATGTAATAGAGGTTGGCTTCCCTATGGGACGGCACGGATTCACGCTCGACGAACATCTCAGGCTTTGGGATTTGCTCAGCCTCTCGGGTATCTTTATTACCGCAGACGGTGACAACGACAGCCACTTCTCTCATCAGGGGGCTTTTTCAGGCAATAATTTTGCTGCATGGATCGCGGCAGATGCTGATCTTCCATTTCCCGTGCCGGAGTCTGAATTTGAAGACTCACTTCGTGCGGGGCGTGCTTATACCGGTGATCCCATATATCTCAAGGGGGCGGTGGATTTTACCGCTGATGGCTGTCCGATGGGAGCAGTACTCGTCCACACAGAAAAAACAGCTAAGCAACCGCGCACTTTCTGCTTTACAGCAGATAATGTTGGTGAAGGATGGCGCGCTCGTGTCATCCTTGACGGGGAGTTGTTCTCCGAGACCGTTGCCGATAGCGAGCACTTTGATCTTTCATGGACTCTTATACCAAGACGCGCTGTAACATTCGTTCGTGTGGAAATGTACAATGAGGAAGGGCGCTGTATTCTGTTGACTAACCCCATTTATATGGTAAATACCGATATTTTCGCGGGAGAGGTTCCAACTGCCAGAATCTATGGAGGTGCAAAATGATTAGATATATTACACGTCATGCGCAGGTGGCAAGCTGTGAATTTCTCGAAGGCGATGCTATGTTCACGGTTGGCGAGCCGCCGATCTCTGAACTTGGACGCGAGCAAGCGCGATTGCTGGGCGAACGTCTGAAAAACTTGAATTTTCATGGAAAAATACTTTCTTCACCTTATCTGCGTACACTCGAGACGGCTGAGATCATTGCTGAGATCACCGATACGCTCATTGTCCCTTACGCACCGATGCGCGAAGTTTGCAGAATTCAGGGCCAGCTTGATCGTTACCGTGGCTGTACTATAGAGGAAATACGTTCAAAATTCAAGCGCATTGATCCAACGTCAGAGTTGGAATATCCTTGGTGGACACAAGATGCTGAGACTCAAGAAATGCTCAGAGACCGCGTGATGTCAGGATATGCGCGTGCGTGCGAAATGTATAAGGATGAGGATATTTTGTTTGTCGGTCACGGAGCATCTGCTGGAATGCTTGTCTATATGTTGGATATTCCTGCACAGCGTCGTTCGACGGTATATAACTGCTCGCTTTCCGCAGTTGATCCCGACAATCCTGGCTTCAGACCATTCAAATATGATACATCACATATGCCCTATGAGATTACAACGCATAATTTTGTCCATCGTGAAACCCATGACACCGAATTTTTCGCCAAACCCTACGATAAGGAAATAGAGCTCCCCGATCTGTCGGGATTTGAGCGAAAGCTTTTGCACATCGGCGATACGCATTCGGATTGCTACCCCTACTATAAAGCTCTTATCGAGCGCGTGAAGCCTGATATTATTCTTCATACGGGCGACATGGCGGATGAGGTGAAGGTAGGGCGTATACCCAGCACACAGTATGAATATCTGACAAAGATCAAGGTCTTGATTGATATTATGAGGGACTCAGGTGCACAGCTTATCATCGTTCCGGGAAACAACGATATGGCGGGCGAAATCGAGAAAATGGCTCCGGATGCCAAGGTTTGCGAGCGCAACACGCTGCTTACTATAGACGGCGTTCAATGCCGTGTAGGACATGAGGTTGTGCGTATGACTTTTGACATGCCTTACGCATTCTACGGGCACGGTTTTACAGGCGAGGTGTGGTCGTATGAGCAAAACGAAAATACCGAATTTCGTCGCTTTAATGTCATTTGGGGTGCGTATGTATGTGATTTGAAAAACGGGAAATATGTTCGCATAGAAACACCGGAGCTGCGTTAGAAAAACAATGAAACCATAGCGATGCAGAGCATCGCAGAAAGGAAGAACTTCGTATGCGATGATAAGTATCGCGGCGAGGACTATGGTCAGAATATGAATTTTAATTTCTTTATGCCAACCGCCATCTTCTCCGGAGAGGGCGTTATAAGACAGCACGCCGGAAAATTTGCTCTCGGTAAAAAGTGCATCATCGTAACCGGTAAAAATTCCGCTAAGGCGAGCGGAGCTCTCAGCGACGTGTTCGACGTTCTGATGTACCTTGGAATCAAGGGCGCACTATTTGATAAGGTAACCGAAAATCCGCTGCTCTCTACCGCGTATGAGGGCGGAAAGGCTGCCGCCGAGTTCGGTGCGGAGTTTGTTATCGCGATAGGCGGCGGATCTCCGCTTGATGCGGCAAAGGCAATAGCCGCGTTTGCAACTAATCCGGATATTTCGGAAATGGACCTTTTTACAGCGAAGCTTAACCCCTCGCTTCCGATAATTGCAATCCCCACCACAGCGGGAACGGGAAGCGAAGCAAATCCGTTTGCGGTAATGACGCTCGACGGCAAGAACGTAAAGAAGTCGTTTAAATGCCCGGCATCTTATCCGATCTATGCGTTCCTTGATCCGAAGTATACCGAGTCCCTCGGACTTGCGTACACGGTTTCCACCGCACTTGACGCATTCTGTCACTGCGCGGAGTCGTACCTCTCACCGAAGTCTACCGAGATATCGAGAGCATTTGCTACGCTCGGTGCGAAGAAGTGCTACCCGATACTCGCAAAGCTTGCACAGCTTTCCGACGGTGAAGGTGTTCTTGAAGCGATGAAGCCGTACCGCGAGGATCTGCTCGCCGCGTCGTGTGCAGGCGGCATCGCCATCAACACAACGGGCACAGGATTCAACCATCCGCTCGGATACCCCCTCACTATGTACAAGGGCCTGCCCCACGGACGCGCATGCGGCGCATTCATGCAGGAGTATTATAAGTTCAACTCACAGACCGAGGATGGCGCGAAGCTCATTTCCGAGTTCTGTGCGGCACTTGGTGACACGCCGGAGAATGTTGCGGCGAACATAGCTGGGTGGTCGGCGGTTGACGTGAAGCTTGATGACGAGGAAATCGAGCTGTACGTTAATAACGTCAAAGGCGCCGGAAACTACGCCAACAGCCCGTATGTAATAAACGAAACACAGATGAAAGAAATATACGAAAGACTGTTCAAATAAAGAGAGAGGCAGTATAGCATCCACGCTATACTGCCTTTATTTTTCGAGTTTACATTAATTTTACACCGGCGCACATTGATTTTACGCTGATTCATGGTGATTTTACAGCAATTCGGTTATGGATTTTACATCTTTACGGTAAAATAATATTGAAATGCAGCAGAGATGCATTTCATAAAACATACTGTAAAGATTTGAGGTTGATTGAATGAATATTTTTGATGCGTTAACGCTCATAGGCGGACTTTGTTTATTCTTATTTGGAATGAACCTTATGGGTGACGCGCTGGAAAGAAGCGCAGGCAGTAAACTTGAAATTATGATCGGCAAGCTGACCACCGGCAAAATTGCCGGCCTTTTAACCGGTCTTGGCGTTACCGCCATTATTCAGAGTTCATCTGCTACAACGGTTATGGTCGTCGGCTTTGTAAATTCGAAGCTTATGACCTTAAAACAGGCAATTCACGTTA
Source organism: Candidatus Flemingiibacterium sp. (assembly GCA_045636265.1). GTDB lineage: Bacteria > Bacillota > Clostridia > Oscillospirales > CAG-272 > Flemingiibacterium. Next base: position 138,140 of record JAZTXD010000078.1, on the reverse strand, counting down.
TCATGGGCGCAAACATCGGTACAACCGTGACCGCTTGGATATTGAGCCTCAGCGGTATTTCCGAGAGCAATATGTTCCTTAAGCTCTTGAAGCCGTCCTCGTTTACCCCCATCCTTGCTCTTATCGGAATTGTGCTTGTAATGTTTACAAAGAGCACAAAGAAGAAGGATATCGGTATTGTTCTTCTCGGATTTGCAACACTTATGTTCGGTATGGAAACAATGACCGATGCCGTTTCGGGGCTTAAAGATATTCCCGCATTCCAGGAAATATTCATTATGTTCAAGAATTCTATTTTGGGTGTTCTTGCAGGTGCGGTTCTTACTGCAATTATCCAGTCGAGTTCCGCATCCGTCGGTATTTTGCAGGCGCTTGCGGCAACCGGCGCGGTTTCCTACGGTGCCGCTATTCCGATTATTATGGGACAGAACATCGGTACCTGTATCACCGCACTCCTTTCCTCTGTCGGTACAACAAAAAATGCAAGAAGAGCAGCTCTTGTACATTTGTCCTTTAATGTAATCGGTACAGTTATCTGCCTTAGTGCATTCGCGATTGTAAGAGCGGCATTTGCCCCCGCGCTGCTTAACGACGCCGCGAACTATGCAGGTATCGCGACAGCACACTCCGCGTTCAACATTGTGTGTACGCTGCTCCTTCTTCCAATGTCGGGATTTCTTGAAAAGCTTGCATATAAGCTTATACCCGATAGCGAGCAGACTGAAAAGGTTTCCGAGCTTGATGAACGACTTCTTGTTACCCCTGCGATTGCGCTCGAATGCGCGCACAATCTCACCTTTGATATGGCGAAGATTTCCACGGATGCGCTGAGAAACAGTATAGAATGCCTTAGTGTGTATGACAAATCCAAAGCGGATGCAATTCGTGATGCGGAAGAGCGAACCGACCACCTTGAAGATTTGATCGGCAGTTACCTTGTAAAGCTCAGCACAAAACAGCTTAACGAGAGCGAAGGTGCGCTGGCTTCCATGCTTCTCAAAGCTATAGGCGACTTTGAGCGTATATCCGACCATGCGAAAAATATTCTTGAATCCGCAGAGGAAATGCGCGAAAAGGGAATTGTATTCTCCGAGAATGCCAAGGTGGAGCTGAATGCACTGTGTGAAGCAACAGCCGAGATTGTAACTCTGTCGTACGATGCCTTTGTTCAAAACAGCACCGAGCACGCAAATCTGGTTGAGCCGCTTGAGCAGGTCATTGACAGGATGAAAGAGCTTCTGCGCACAAGACATATTGACCGTTTGCGTGTGGGCGATTGCAGCATTGAGGTTGGATTTGTTTGGAACGATCTCATCACAAATCTGGAGCGAGTTGCCGACCACTGCTCAAACATTGCAGGTTGTGTTATTGATACCAAGGCGCAGAATATGAATCTCCACGAATCCCTGAAGCTCCTGAGAAGCGACAGTGAATTCTACAGAGAAAAGTATACAGAATACAGCCAAAAGTATCTTTCGTTTGTGTGATGGCTGAACTGTAGTTGATAGATATAAATAATATAAAAGGAAGGACAGTTTTAACTGTCCGTCCCTTATGATATGACGTTTTGTGGTAAATCAACCCATATCCGCGGGGAGCTTCTTACCGCCCATAATGTGGAAATGCAGATGCTTCACTGTCTGGCACGCATCGTCGCCGCAGTTGGTGATAACGCGGTAGCCGTTTGTGAGTCCTGCCTCTGCCGCGATTTTCGGAATGGTTTCAAAAATCTTTGCGACAACAGCAGAGTTCTCGGCATTCACGCCGTCAACGGACGGGATGTGCACCTTGGGAATTACGAGAATGTGTACGGGCGCTTGGGGCGCGATATCGTGGAAAGCGAGCATATACTCGTCCTCGTATGCTTTTTTCGAGGGGATTTCTCCTGCGATTATTTTACAGAAAATGCAGTCCATTTTATTTTCTCCTATCAAAGTTGTATTCTTGTTGCCAGGGTCTTATACTGACCGTTTTCAGCGAACCAGTGTGACATTAAGAGATCGCCGTCGGCGAGCTTTATGGCGCTTGGCTGACCGAATTTGAGGAAAGCGAAGATCTCCGCCATGTTCTTGTCGCGTGTGACGGGAAGCGACGGCTCCCACAAAAGCAGCTCATCAACGATGTCCCACTTTCCGTTTGAGAAGTCTACAATGTATCCGTAGATTCCCGGGCGGTCTGTGTCGCGGCGGATTGCGTGGATCGCAATGAACTTTTCGCCGCCGATAGCGCATACGGAGGATGCCTGACCGCGAATACCGGTTGACATGGGATCAGAGAAGGTCTTGCCGCCGTCGAGAGATACTGTGTAGTGATTTTCAAGACGCTCGCCGGTTTCGGTGTTTTCGTTCCAACCGATGCAGATGATCGCGCCGGAATCAAGTTGGCAGATACGCTGTTCGTAGCAGGTAATGTTCTTGCCGAAATCCATGCAGATAACGTCATCGTTCCATGTTGCGCCATTATCGCGGCTGACGAGTGCGCGGCCGCACATTTTGCTTGTCATTTTTCCGTCCCAGCCGGGGAAGCCGGTGATAGGTGTCATAAGTGTGCCATCTTTAAGTACGGTCAACTGCGCGGATGCCTCAACGTGAGGGCCCCATGCACATTCGATCGGGATCATTTCTCCCCATGTTTCACCGCCGTCCTCGGAGATTGAGTAGAAAACAACGTCATCAAGAAGACCGCCGGTTTCGGCATTGCCGAGCGGAAGCTCGGGATTTTCGCGGAAGAAGCCGTAGCCGATCGCAATAAGTCTGCCGTCGGGAAGAACGATAGCCTTTGCAGACTCGGACACCGGGATATCAAATTTGCTCTTGTCAAACATAGCCTTCGGAGCGGTCCAAGTTCTGCCGCCGTCATGGCTGAAGGACACACAGGATTCACCTCTTACACTCTCAAAAGCTTCGCGTACAGAGTGAGTTGCAACGATAACGCCGTCAGCTCTCTGGCAGATGTAAGGGAAAACACTCTGCTTGCTGGCGAGGTGCGGCATGGGATTGTCGTAAATGATGTTTGATTCAATAACTTTCATGGTGATAACCTCCCCAAATATAATATAACTACTACAATTATAACTGTCCTGCCCTTAAATGTCAAGGCATAATGTAAAATAGAATGAAAAATATTAAAATCAATGTTTTTTTACGAAGACAATTGACAAATCGCCGCTTTGGGGGTATAATAATGATGTAGTAATGTTTATATTAAGGAGATATTTAAAATGAAAGTTACAAAAGATTCTATAATCGGTGAGGTTCTTGACTTTGACCGCGAAACCGCTCAGTTCTTCCTTGAGATCGGTATGCATTGCCTCGGTTGCCCCTCTGCACGCGGAGAGACCATTGAGATGGCTTGCGAAGTTCACGGAACAAACGCAGACGAGCTTGTTGCAAAGATCAACGAGTTCCTCGAATCCAAGTAAAAAAGCAAATCGGCGCCAATGGCGCCGATTTCTCTCAAAACTAATATGCAGCAGATTACATTAAGCAAACGACTTGGGGCTGTTGCCGCATTCGTGGGCAAGGGAACTGTTGCCGATATCGGCACAGACCACGCGCAGCTCCCGATATGGCTCGTGCAAAATGGGCGCCCCGGCGCTCTCGCATCGGACATAAACGAAGGTCCGTGTCAGCGTGCAAGAATAAATATATACAAATGGGGACTCCACGGCAAGATCAAGGTTAAATGCTGTGCGGGACTTTATGGGATCGAAGACTATTCTCCCGACAACATAGTTATCGCCGGTATGGGCGGCGAGCTTATCGAAGCTATACTGAAGGACTCCGAATATCCGAAAAAATCACGCTGTCGACTCGTCCTCGCGCCGCAGTCGATGCAGGATGTGTTAAGACGCTATCTTTTGGGAAACGGTTTCTCCATTGAAGCCGAAAACGTCGTTTTTGACGGCGGGAAATATTATCAGATAATATCGGCGGTGTATACCGGTGCCGTTGGCGTACAGCTTCGCGAGTATGAGTATAAGCTCGGCAAGCTGAATTTGGAGCGTGCCGCGAAATGTCCGACGGACACTGACATCGGCTGGCTCGAATCGGTTGTGGCATCCGCCAAACGCCGTGTTGACGGACGTGCCGGAGTGTGCGATGATTCGAATGAACAGAAGAATGATATGGAACTGCTTTTGGCGGTTGAAAATATACTGAAAGGGAAATAAAAATGCCAAGTGTACAGGAGCTTTACGAATTTTTGAATCAGAAGTTCCCGAGCGAATATTCATGCGATTGGGATAATGACGGGCTTATGGTGGCAAATGACCCAAGCCGCGAGGTCGTAAGAGTACTCTGTGCTCTTGACGTTACCGATGCGGCGGTTGACCATGCCATTGCCAATAACTATGACGTTATCGTGTCGCATCACCCTATGATATTTAAGCCGCTTAAGAGTGTAAGCTACAGCGATCCCGTGGCAAAACGTGCCATAAAGCTTTTGAAGCACGATATCTCGGTCATGTCGTTCCACACGCGTCTTGACGCGGCGCCCGAGGGACTCAACGATATTTTTGCAAATCTGCTGGGGCTTACCGATGTTGAGCGCCTCGATGCAGACGGCGAGGCAGTTGGACGTGTGGGCACGCTCAAGTTCCCGGTTGATTGCACCGAGTTTGCGTCCCATGTTAAGAAAACACTGTCGGCGGAGCGCGTACTCTTCACCAGAGCAGGCGGTACTGTGAGCCGTGTGGCTATCTGCGGCGGTGACGGTAAGGACTTTGTCAAAGCGGCAAAAGCGGCAGGTGCGGATACATATCTTACAGGACAGCTTTCCTACAACATAATGGAGGATGCTCCGGATATCGGACTCAACCTTTTTGAGGCAGGACATTTCCATACCGAGGACTTTGTATGCAATTATCTCACCCTGCTCATACTCAAAAAGTATACCCAGGTCAAGACGGGATACTTTAACAGCAACGCTGTAATGGTAGTATGACGGGATATAACTGCATAATGGTGTATTCCCCCGACAAAAAGCGGCTTCTTATGTGCAAGCGTACACGCGAGCCGTATCTTGGGCTTTACAATCTTGTCGGCGGACATATTGAAGAAAATGAAAGCGGCGAGGCGGCAGCGTACCGTGAGCTTTTTGAAGAAACGGGCATTACAAAGAATGACATTACGCTGCGCCATTTAATGGATTTCACATATTATAACCAGGACTGTTTTGTTGAAGTATGGTGCGGACGGCTCGTGCACGATATGGTGCTTGTTGACGAGGTAAATCCCCTTGCGTGGATAGAACTCACCGATGACGGCAATTATTTTGACATGTCAAAATATGCCGGAGAGGGAAATATCGGCCACATGATAGAACAGATAAGGCAGTATGGAGAAGGATTTTTAAATTAAATTAAAAGGAGAATTATCATGCCATATATCAGCGTAAAATTAAGCGAGAAGTTGGACGGTGCCAAGAAGACAGAGCTTAAGGCGGCTCTCGGTAAGGCAATCGAAGCGATTCCCGGAAAGAGTGAAACATACCTCATGGTGTGCATCGAGGACGGTCAGGATATCTGGTTCGCCGGCGATAACAGCAAACCTCTCGCGTTTATAGATGTTCGCATTCTCGGAAAGGCGAAGGGGGAAGATTTTGCGCGCATGACAGGTGTACTTTGCGATGTCATGGACAAAGTCTGCGGTGTTGCTCCAAGCGGCGTATATGCAGCATATTCGGAGTATGAGCACTGGGGCTGGAACGGCAGAAACTTCTGACATTTGGGGAATTTATGATAACGATCGATCAGATAAGAAATGACGAAAAGGTTCGCACTTATATAAAGAAAGCTGACGAGGTGCTCTGCGCACTCGGATATACCGAGCACAGCTTCGCGCATGTTACAAAGGTTTCCGTTATGGCGGGACGTATTCTGCGTGAGCTTGGGTACAGTGATCGCGAGGCGGAGCTTGCCGAAATCGCGGGATATCTTCACGATATCGGCAATGTTATAAACCGCTCGGAGCATGCACAAAGCGGTGCTGTTATGGCATTCCGTCTGCTTGACAATATGGGTGCAGATGCCGAAGATATAGCCACAATAATCAACGCTATCGGAAATCACGATGAGTCAACCGCTGTTGCAACTAACGCAATATCTGCGGCGCTTATTCTCGCCGACAAGACCGATGTTCGCGACACACGTGTGCGCAACACCGACACTTCAAACTTTGATATTCACGACAGAGTAAACTATTCGGTTAAGAGTGCCGAGCTTGATATCAGACGCGAAGAAAAAGAAATCGAACTTAAATTAACCGTTGACACTGATTTTTGTCCCGTTATGGAATATTTCGAGATATTCCTCGTGCGCATGAAGCTTTGTTCAAGCGCCGCCGAAACGCTCGGTATGCGCTTCAGACTGTCGGTCAATGACAGATTTATGTTATAATATTAGGAGAAACACAAATGAGCAATATCCGTGACATTTTCGCCAGCATGGTATTTAACGATGCCGTGATGCGCGAGAAGCTTCCAAAGGAAACATACAAGTCGCTTATAAAAACTATCGAGGACGGCAAGGAGCTTGACATATCGCTTGCGAACGTCGTTGCGAACGCAATGAAGGACTGGGCGATAGAGAAGGGGGCAACACACTTTACTCATTGGTTCCAGCCGATGACCGGTATAACCGCCGAAAAACACGACAGCTTTATCACGCCGGTGAGCAGCTGTGACGTTATAATGGAGTTTTCCGGTAAGGAGCTTGTAAAGGGCGAGCCGGATGCTTCTTCATTCCCGTCCGGCGGACTTCGCGCAACATTTGAAGCTCGCGGATATACCGCGTGGGACCCCACGTCCTATGCGTTTATAAAGGATGATACGCTTTGCATACCGACGGCGTTCTGCTCGTTCTGGGGCGAAGCACTTGATAAGAAAACTCCGCTTCTGCGTTCCATGGAAGCGGTCAGCCGTCAGGCAGTGCGCGTTCTGCGTCTGTTTGGCAACAAGACCACAAAGGTGGTAAGCACCGTCGGTGCGGAGCAGGAATATTTCCTTGTGGACAAGGAGCTTTTCGAAAAGCGTAAGGACCTTGTTATTACCGGAAGAACGCTCTTCGGAGCAAAACCGCCGAAGGGTCAGGAGATGGACGACCACTATTTCGGCTCGATAAAGCCGAGAGTAAAGGCGTTCATGGCAGAGCTTGACAATGAGCTGTGGAAGCTCGGCGTCCTTGCCAAGACAGAGCATAACGAGGCGGCTCCGGCACAGCATGAGTTAGCTCCGATTTACGGTACCACAAACCTTGCCACTGACCATAATCAGTTAACAATGGAAACCATGAAGAAGATAGCCGGACGTCACGGACTGGTATGCCTTCTCCATGAAAAGCCGTTTGCAGGCGTAAACGGTTCCGGTAAGCATAATAACTGGGCTATCGCCACAAAAGAAGGCGTGAACCTTCTTGAGCCGGGCGACACACCTTCCGAGAACGCACAGTTCCTTTTGTTCCTGTGTGCAGTTATAGCCGCGGTTGACGATTTCCAGGATCTTCTCCGTGTATCTGTGGCGAGCGCAGGCAACGATCACCGCCTTGGTGCAAATGAAGCCCCCCCCGCGATAATTTCCATGTTCCTTGGCGACGAGCTTACGGAAATTCTCGAATCTATCGAAAACGATACCGAATACGATGTACATAAGCGTGCGTTTATGGAAATCGGAGCGGATGTGCTTCCGAAATTCGCAAAGGATACAACCGACAGAAACCGTACATCTCCGTTTGCATTCACCGGAAACAAGTTTGAATTCAGAAGCGTCGGCGCATCACACTCCGTATCCGGACCGAATCTTACGCTTAATACCATAGTTGCCGAGGAGCTTTCGCGTATTGCGGACAGACTCGAAGCGGCAGTTGCGGCAGGCGAGGACTTCAACAAAGCTGTCGGAAAGCTTATCAAGGACATATATCACCAGCATAAGCGTATTATCTTCAATGGAAACAACTATTCCGACGAGTGGGTTGCCGAGGCAGAGCGCCGCGGACTTCTTAACCTGCGAACAACTCCCGATGCACTTCCTTGCTTTGTTGCAGAGAAGAATATCGCTATGTATGAGCGCCATAAGGTCTTTACCGAAACCGAAATGCACTCACGTGACGATATACACATGGAGAGCTACTGCAAGACTATCAATATCGAGGCGCTTACAATGCTCGATATGGCAAAAAAACAGATAGTTCCAGCGGTTATGAAGTATATACGCGACATTTCCGAAACCGCTGTGGCGGCAAAGGCTATTGGTGCACCCGTTGATGTTGAATGTGAGCTTGTAAACAAGCTCTCCACGCTTGCAAGCGAGCTTCACGAGGGAATAGGTGCGCTGGAGTACGCGGTTTCCGAGAGCCACAAGATAGAGGGACACTATGAGCTTATGTTCTTCATCCGCGACGAGATCATTCCCACAATGAACAGCGTTCGTGCTGCCGCTGACGAGCTTGAAGCAATAGTCAGCGAAGAGTATTGGCCCTTCCCGACATACGACGCGCTGCTGTTTAATATTTGAGAATACCCCAAAAGAAATTTTGAATATAAGTGAGCCTCCGATAAGCGTCTTTATCGGAGGCAACCTTTATATTCTGTCAACTTAGCATTAACAAAGGTATCCGGTTATTTCACATCCCACGCACCGGAATACTCACGAAGTTGTTCTTTGATTTTAACAAAATCATCTCTTTCACGAACTCTGTCAAAAACAGAGCTTCCCATAGTCGCAAGCATACGGCTGGCATCATTATCTGTAGTGTTCGTTGACCAGCTTCCGCCACTCATGCCGCGAAATACAAGCGAGGTCCTCTGCTCATCATGTGAGGTGATAAATTTAATGGCGTGCTCCGCCGCTGAGTGCAGATGCTTTAGCGCCATATCATCCTCGCACTTCTTTGCATAGTATATAGCCTGATCTCTGTGCGTGTCATAAAGATGTGTGTGGTAAAATCCAAAATCACCGTTCTCAAAAAACAAATTCAGCAGTGCTATGCGTTTGTCGCGTAGGATGGCACATTCACCGTCAGTGTAAGCGTAGTCACCGGAATCTAACTTTGTTTGCAGAGAAGATAAACTGTTGGATAGGAACTGTAACAAATTTATAGCCTCCCTCTGTTTTGAAGCATACTCTTTATCCCCGGAATAAATAGTACTAAGCAGCGATTCTTGGGAAATGCACATAAACGGCATGGATTCTGCCATCCTAACAGCTTCGTTCAAGCGTCCGGCATCCCGATAAGAATAGCATAGAATTTGAATGGCGCCATGTCTTTGGGTATCGTCGGTGCTCTGTGCAAGAAGTTTTTCGCCCCATTTGATTGCCTCATCCAGATACTTCTTATCCCCAGTTTTATCGCGTTGGAAGGAAGATAAGTACATAAGATTATATACTATTTCGAGGTCGTTGGGATATTTGTTCAGCCCGTCTTCAAGTATTTTTCTGGCTTCTTCCAAGTAGCCTCTATCAGAATATTTTTCTGCCTCCTTACAGATGGCTTTGACATTCTCTTTCTTGTGAGAAAGATCAATCTCCAAAAGCTCGTCAGATGTGATGTTAAAGAGATTACAGAGTGAAGCAATCAGCGAGATATCAGGCATTGCCATATCAGTTTCCCAACGGCTCACTGCCTGGGGAGAAATCGACAAAATTTCGGCGAGCCGTTCCTGCGTCATGTCGCGCTCGCGGCGAAGTTTTTTTATTATTTTACCAAAACTCATAGTATATGTCCTCCAAATAAATTACTTGTCGGCCCGATTGTAATTATATTATACAGTAAATTTTGGCAGTTGTCTACATCTCGTTAATTGAGAAAAACTCTATTGTGAATTGATTTTACAGTAAAAAGCCTCCCTCGTAGAGGGAGGCTCGTTTTGTTTCAGCTTCTCATGGAAACGTCTTCTTCAACGTGATCGGTTTCGCGGAATAAAAGGGAAATGCACCATACCGCCGCAAGACCTACTATTGTGTAGATGATGCGCGCGAAGAGCGTGCCCTGACCGCCGCAGATCCACGCGACAAGGTCAAACTTGAAAATGCCAATGCTTCCCCAGTTGAGGCCGCCGATTATGGCTAAAATAAGTGCGATTTTGTCTAACATATATAATTTCCTTTCATAAAGCTTTATGAGGTACACAATAATTTTCTCCGATGTGCAGCGAAATTATACGTAACCCGGCAGGATATTTTTTAATGTTTTGCCGTTTTTTTGCGACAAATTTTTTGTGCCGCCGGGTGTATAATTATAGCATCCGGTAAACAAGGGGGGAGCGCCACGGTTATATACGCCGATTCATTGCTGATCGTAAATTTTTCAATGGATTTCCTGGCGCTTTACATAACGTTTAAGCTCTCGCATACAAAGATACGCCCCGGGCGAATGAGTATTGCCTGTGTTATCGGCGCACTTTGGTCGCTGATGATTGCGCTCCTTGAACCTTATACCGCGTCCCCTTTTTGGCAGATTGTGATATTTATAGGCGCTGTACTGTGTGCCGCTGTTATGACGTCTGCGGCAACCGGGAAACGTACTGTGTTACCGGTATTGACGCTGTCTTATATAGCTGTAAGCGTGGGGCTTGGCGGTGCTATGACCGTGCTGTACGGATTTATGAGCCGTGGGGCTAATGTTTCGGCGTACCGTCAGGATTACGGCGCTGCGGATATGTCACCGCTTATCTTTATATTTGCGGCGGCAGCGGCAGGTACGGTGAGTCTTGTATACGGAAAGATTCGGGACCATAAGCTGTCGCGCGAACATGTGACGCTGACGCTTGGGGCTTATCAAAAAAGTGTGACACTTGAGCTTTTGTCGGACAGCGGAAACTTACTGCGCGACCCGATTTCAGGGAAGCCGGTGATAATAGTATCCGTATCGAAGCTGTACGGTATTCTCCCGGTGGCACTTATTGACGGCGCAATGGCACCGGATAAGATTACGGCTGTACCAGATGAGATGCTGTGCGGTGCCAGATTTGTCCCTATAAGAAGCGTGATGGGGCAGGGAATAATGCTTTGCTTTCGTCCGGATAAGCTTTCGGTTGACGGCAAAGATATTGATGCGCTTGTTGGGATTGATGTAAACGGTGGGGAATATGACGGATGTGACGGCATAATCCCACAGATATTACTGAATTTATGAAAGGGTAATCATATGAAGCTGTATGATTTGATTTTTTACATACGCGAGTGCGGACTTCGCTTATCAAAACGTATAATCGATACGCTTGCATCCACAGGCTCGACACACGGAGTTTATTACGTGAACGGAGCGGACACACTTCCACCGCCGCTGACACCGGAAGAGGAATCGGCTGTTATTGAGATGCTTGAGGATGAAAACACGGAGATTTGTTCTGGGGCGCGAAGTAAGCTTGTGGAGCACAACTTGCGGCTGGTTGTGTATATAGCCAAGAAGTTTGAAAATACGGGGGCAGGTCTTGAGGATCTGATATCCATAGGGACTATCGGACTTATCAAAGCGGTGAACACGTTCCGCGCGGACAAGAATATCAAGCTTGCGACGTACGCGTCAAGGTGCATCGAGAATGAAATTTTAATGTACATACGCAAATGGTCGGGGCATCACGATATATCGATAGACGAGCCGTTAAGTGTGGATTGGGACGGGAATGAGCTGCTGCTTTCAGACGTGCTTGGTGCTGATGAAGATGATGTATCTCGTGGGATAGAGGCGATAGAAGAAAAGAGGACGATAAACGAGGCGCTGTCAAATCTTAATGAGCGCGAGAGGGAAATAATAAAATTACGTTACGGCATCGGAGGAGGGAAGGAGCTTACGCAAAAGGAGGTTGCGGATATGCTTGGTATATCGCAGTCGTACATTTCTCGGCTTGAGAAGAAGATTCTTGCAAGGCTTCAAGAAGAGCTTCGCAGTAAGGTATAAATAAAAGCAGTATGTGCCGCGGCGATACGGAGCATACTGCTTTTTATTGTCAAAAAAATTAGAAATATTATAAAAAACTATTGACAAACGCATTCTGGTGTGATATAATATTATGCGTTGGGTATCTGGGTGTGGCGCAGTTGGTAGCGCGCTACCTTGGGGTGGTAGAGGCCGCAAGTTCAAGTCTTGTCACTCAGACCAACAAAAGGGCGGTGGAGGTAATCCACCGCTTTTTTGCTTTTTTACTATGCAAATATTTTTGAAATGTCTTTTCCTACAAGGATTTTTCGATACTCTTGATAGTGATTGTAGATATTAAAAGTCGTTTCTATGTCGCTATGCCGTAACCATTGTCGAACATCTTCGATACTCCAACCTTGGTCAAATAGTATGGTAGCGGTACTGTGCCGCAGGTCGTGAAATCGCATCTTTTTAAAACCATGACGTTTTAAACACCGTTGAAATGTGCGTGTAAGGCTGTCAGGTCGCATTACAGAACCGTCCGACCGTGTAAAGACGTATTCGCTCTGTATATGCTCTGTGCGTGCTTTGTGCGCTTGCAGAGCGTTTTTTACAATCGGGAGTAATTGATATCTTGCCTTGCTTCCCTCTGTCTTTGTTTGGTTCCCAGCTTCTATAGTGTTACTTTTTACTACAGTATGGTTTATACAAAAAACATCATATTCAAAGTCTATCGCAGACCAACGCAAACCGAGAACTTCGGATTTACGCAGACCGTAAAACAAGGAGAGCATAACAGCAAGATGTATCACGGGGTATTGTTCAAGCATTGACAATATTGCTTTTGCTTCATCGGTTGTAAGATAATTTATATTATCTGATAACGGCGTAAATCTTCGCCGCATTTTTACTGCTTGCGCAGGGTTTACGGATATGTAGCCATATAAAACAGCATCGTTAAGAGCTTGTTTTATTACGTTAAGATGCTTGCGAACCGATACGTCAGTTAGACCGCCTATTTTACCGTCAAGCCGACCGCCTTGCAGTTTATCATTGACATACTTCTTTATCATTAACGGGGTTAGATTTTCTAATTCCACTTGAAGATGTAAAAAGTATGGTATTATGTGTCTGTATATGTAGTTGCAATATGCATCATATGTGGATTTACGTAATTCTGTCTTTTTGAGTTCAAGCCATTCTTTGACATATTCTGTGAATTGCATTTGTCGCTCCTTACCCGGTTGTATGCTCGAATATTGATAATCGCTGAAAAATCAGTTTCTTCGCTCTGTATGCTCTTTGTAGTTTCATATGTAGGTGTTAAACCCTCAACTTTCTTTTCGGCTATTTCAGCTGTAGTCTTTGTGATTGTAGGCTTTACACAGTTGCGCGACCACCTAAAAATATGCATGCCAGCTGGGTACATTTTAAGGCGTGCACCTTTGATATATTTCTTTGTGACCTTGTTTCCGTTTTCGTCTGTAGTTTCTACTTCTTTTATTTCGCCTTTTGCTTGTCCGCTGTACTCCTCTACGGGGATATCGGATAGATAGGACGTAAGATATGCACCGACATTATCAACATTGTCAAGAGCTTTTATACTAACAAAACCGTGTCCCCATAATTTACGAAGTAGTTCATTAGGAATAAACGGCGCTTTTTTGGTAAATATTGCAATCATGTGAATATGCCATGCTCCACGCTCTTGTGGTTCTACAGCGAGAATATAGCGGTCATATGAGTATGTTATATCAAACTTTTTCTTGAAGTTTTTGAAATCATTATACAGTTTATTCCTATCTCGCATATTATCGGCATATGTAAAGGTAATCCATAAACAGTTATCAGGGACAGTACAATTTGCATTGATAATATCGCGTGCTTGCTTCATAGAACGCTTTACAGATTGTGTATCATCAACACGTTTTACGTGATGCTCTATTTGTTTGACTTCTCCGTCACGTATATCAAAGTACTCATCTTTTGATATACGTCTTATAGTTCCCCCGTGTGAATAAACGTCAGTATAGCGTATCTCTGTTATATTTCCACTCTCTATAAGTGTGACGATATCTCGTTTATATGGGCGTATGTTTACACGTTCGCCAGTCTTATCATTGAAAACATATCCGCATTTGATACCCATGTGAAATTATCACCTTTCTAACAGATTTACCCTAATATTCATATATAATCAAGTTAAATAGAAGGCTTTCGCCTTCTACGCTTCGCGCGCACGCGCGGTGCGCGTTGCGGCGCGTAGCGTTATGGAAGGTATGTAGACTGTAAACCATGTCACGATATGCAACATGGTACTGTCCGTTTTATTGGACAGTAAAACAAGACGTTTCGTCTTATTTGCGATTGAAATATTTCGGATTATTCTTGTAGTTAACAAGACGTATCGTCTTATTTTTGGATGCCTTATGCGCCATGGAATTAGCAAAAGTATGTACTACTCGCATATTGGTTTCCATTGCTTCAAGCATCTGCCGCATATGGTCGATATTATCATCACGCAAAAACAATATTGCTTCTGTGTCATATTTGCCTATGTTTTGTAATTCGCCATTCAAATAAAGGTCAATGCACTCTCGGACGAACACATGTCCTGCAAGCTCGAAGTAGTCGCGCTCTATTTCTTGTATGCGGTTTTGTATGTCTGAAGTTGAAAATGTCATATGGACCACCCTTTCAAAATCCTTTCCCTCATGTAGTATACACGGTCATATATAGGACACTCGGCAGACTTTGCATCTGCTTTGCCTATGCCGTGTGATATCCAATAGACGTTAGGGAACATATTGCAAAAACTATTAAGCCAATACAAGAATGCATCAAGGTCGTTTGTTGCAACATGGACCACAAAATCATGGTTTTCTGTTTCTACTGTAGCGTGGTATGCATCATCGGGATTAAGGTGTGTGTATTGTTGCATGTGATTCTCCTTTGAACTTTTAATTTATTAAAAAATCCTTGACAAACAATAAAACATGCGCTATAATGTATTTACGGCAGATATGCCATATTTATATTATAACGGCAGATGTGCCGTTTGTCAAGGGGTAAATAAAAATTTGTGAGGTATATATGTCAAATATTTTAAACGATACGATACTAAAAGAAGAACTAACAGCGGAGCAATGGGAAAAATTCCAGCAAACAAAAAAAGAACTTGGAATGGATGAGGCAATAGCACAACTACCACACATAGAAAGATACAAAACATCTGAATACACAATGATAAATAGGAATATTAAACTATTACGTAAAGAAAACAAACTTACACAAGAAGAACTTGCAAATATACTTGATGTATCACAAAAAGAATATTGGAGATATGAACAAGAGGGGTATTCAGTGAACATAATGAAATTATCTCTAATAGCATTATTTTATAATATATCAATCGATTGGATTACGGGATTTCACCGTGAAAGAAAACCATTTTTCAATACAGAGGAAAACACATATGTAAACGGATATAATTTACAAAAAATAAAAGAAGCAAAAGAAAAAGGAATAAAATATCAGCCTCACAAAATGCTAACGCAATAACTGATACACCCTATGCAAAACCCTACAGCCAATCCAAAAATACATTCTAACACTGTGGGGTGCATGGATGTATATAAACAGCAAAAAAGCCCTTGTATCGCGTGTACGAGCGTTACAGGGGCATTGCTGTATTTCTTTGTGTACTATTCGCTATGGCGAGATTTGGTTTTGCTGTATGCGTTTATATGGCTATGGCTGAATAGGACGCGGACGGCTGTGTATACTTTCGGATAATGAACAATGCACGCGACAATAGATAGTGCGAACATTGCTTTTTGCTTGGAATACCAACCGCGCGGGACTCGCGCTCTGATATGTGAAAAGAGCAGGGAACAGCAAACGCAAAATTTGCCTTGGGGTGGTAGAGGCCGCAAGTTCAAGTCTTGTCACTCAGACCAAACAAAGATAATCCGAACTTATTCCTAATTGGGGATGCGTTCGGATTCTTTGTTTTTTGCACACAACATAGCTGTAGATAAAAAGGAAAAACGTACCCGACAAGCAACCACCTATCGGGTACGGTTTCATTAAGTTTATGATGAAGCTTTTATGTATGCCTGTGTCGCGATACGCGGCACAGGTTTTCTGTTTAGGCGGATTTCTCCTTGGCGTTCTTCTCTGCTTCTTTCTTAGCCTTCCATTCCTCAAACTCACGATTACCTTCTTCGGTTTCAAAGAATGCAGCTACCGCTGGGAAGAAAGTACGAACGATTGCTTCGATCTCATATTTTGGGACATAAGAGCGAGGTTTATATTCAGCACTTTTATCTTGAATCAACCATACCTTGACTTGTTTCATAATTCCATATCGGCTCACCGCGTGCAACCCGTAACCCGAGCCAAAGCATCAGCCACGATTTACCGATCTTCGATGCGCCGCCGATGATGTGAAGCCCCTGCGGTATCAGCTCGGACACAACGAAGGGCGTTGACTTCATCGGCGTGCTCACCAGCGTGTCCGCATCCCGTGTATCAAGGCCTGCGAGTCCAAGGAACTCAAGCTGCTGCCGTCGTAATTCTTCATCGAAATTAAATTCTCCGTTCAATATTTACCTCCGTGTTTTTTGTACTCCGAACATACTCTGCGCAGATCGTCGGAGCCTTGTTTTGTCGACAACAAAATTTTACCACACATCTTGACAAAACACAATAGATAATGTATACTATCTCTACGGTTATCTATTTTGTTATCTAACCGACACAGATTTACAAAATATTCATATATTTGATTTTGCCTTATACAGCAATGCTTTTTGACACAATTAAACTCATTTATCTGACATTTTGAAAAGATTTTTTGGCGAAAAATATTTTTTGATGACAACGAGATTGCTAAACAGAAATAAAAAAGTTTGTAAATTTTTCGACTATTTTTGCGTGAGGGAGTGATTTTTCATGGCGAAGCTGCCGCAGAATCCGTTTAAGATTACCGCGTATTATTCGGGGAATACTTGTATCATAGATAAAAAGCATCATTATCAAACTTGCGAGGTGCTCTGCAAGCTGTTCGATTATCATCCCGAGCATGATCTCGCACTTATGCGTGATGAGTTAAAATCCTTACTGCAGACTATGCTGTTCAAATTTGATGTAAATTACAGCGCTTGGGAGAATTACGACAAGAACGTATACAGAGCGCAAAAGGTTCTGAACGACGTGAAGGAGCTTTTGTGTAAGCTCCCGCTGTACCGGTATATAACGAATCCAGACACGTTTGATCACGAGGATCTGATTCACTGCCTCAGTCTGCACTCGTCGATGTTTGATAAGCACTACGACGACCGAGCAACACGTGCGGAGCAGGATGATGAGAAAGAAAAAATGCGCGAGCGTGGTGTACCCGAAGATACCATAAAGAAAATGTTCGATCCCCTCGAGGAGGATGAAGAAGATTACGAGGAAGGCTTTGAAGATCCCACCGAGCAGTACTCTTTTCATGAGGATGTAAGGTATAAGGAGCGTGACTACGGCTTCTACGACAGCCACGTGCTCGAATCGGTTTTGACGTCAAAGGACGATATGCGTCACTTTCAGCCTTACTGGTACAACGACGATCAGGAGCTGGAGGATTATCTCGGCGCGGAGCTTCTCAACAACGATCTGCGTGCGCTGATTGAGCCGTACATCGATCTGCTCGACACGCTGACACATTTGGCGGATACCTACGGGCGATTTCTCGATGAATACATTCACTCACGTGTCAAGTTTTTGACGGATGCAGAGATTGCAGAGGTTTACGAGAAATATGTAAAGGTGGAGGAACGGCAAATCATCAAGCCCTCTGGCGTGATGTCGCTTGAATGTAAGCCAATCAAGCAAGGAAACAAATCCCTCTGGTGCGATGTATATACGTTCAACAGCCTGTCGGCGTTTCTATACTTCGATTTCTTTCGCGGACTGCGTAGCGGATTTATTCCCAAGCGGTGTGTGCATTGCGGCAAGTATTTCCTGCTGACATCGGGGCGGTACTACGACTTCTGCGAGCGTGCAGTGAAGGGAACAAGCGGCAAAACCTGCCGCGATATTGGTGCGCACAAGAAGTATGAGGAGAAGTGCAAGAGCGATCCTGTTTGGCTTGCGTACAATCGGGCGTACAAGAATCACTATGCAAGGGTTCTCAAAAAGAAAATGACCAAGTCCGAATTTCGGACCTGGTCGGATTGGGCAAAGATGTATAGAGATAAGGCGATTGCCGGGAAGGTGCGAATTGAGGAGTATGAGAGGCGGATTCGGGAGTGAGATTTCGCATAATAGCGAAATTTAGCGAAATGATAACAAAATTTAGCGAAACGATAACGAAATCTACAGTGTTTTTTGCGAAATTTTGCGAAATAATTATGTTATTTCGGAATTTTGTGATTTTTGAGGCAAATTGAGCCGGAATTTTGTGATTGTTGTCGCGTTTATTGCTGGAATTATGTAGTGAGTAATAATCGACTAAAAGAATGCCGCCGAGATTAGTCTTTACGCTATTCTCGGCGATAACTTTTGTAATACAATAATCGTAATTTGACAAACTGTCGTATAATGATATTACTTTGCGGAGGAATTGAAGTCTTAGTCTATGCTCATTTTCTGTCATTCTATTTCTATATAAAGGCTGTACCATTAGTCTTTCGTAAAAAATATCAATTATCAAGGCTGTTTTCATCAAGTAAGAAATCCAATATATTCATAATTAAATAGCCTTTTTCATTTCTCCAAGCCTTAACATGGTCCTGTACAATAATAATTTTCTTGAACGAATCTCCTATATGATCGAGAGAAGCCTGCTCTTGCTTCATTTTTTCTTCGTCTGGAATTGAAAAAGCAGACTGAATATAGTATCTTTGACTACCTACATTGCAAACAAAATCTACTTCCGAATGAATTAAAACACGCTTTCCGGTTTTATCAGTACCGAAGTAATCCACAACTCCGACGTCCACATTGTACCCGCGCATTATAAGCTCGTTGTAGATAATGTTTTCCATAATGTGAGTTTGTTCCTGTTGGCGAAAATTCAACTTAGCATTACGGATTCCGATGTCGGTAAAATAATATTTGTACGGGCTACTGATATACTTTTTACCCTTAACATCGTATCTTTCCGCACGTTCTAATATAAATGCGTTTCTTAAATGTTCTATATAAGTGGATATGGTATTGGCATTTGTTTTTAACTGATTTGAAGAAAATGTATTTGCGAGCTTGGGCGGATTGGTCAGTGATCCGACGGAAGAAGCCAAGATATCAACAAGTGACTCCATAATAACGTTTCCCTGAAGCTTGTTTCGCTCTATTACATCTTTTATATACAGATTGTTAAGCAGATCCGTCAAGTACTTCGATTTTTCTTTATCACCTTTGCGTGCCAGCACCAATGGCAAACCACCGTAAGTGGAATACTCATTGAACGCCTCGTATTTGTCCCCATCGTATGCAGAAAAAAATTCAGCAAAAGAAAGAGGAAGAACACGTACTTCATCGCCTCTGCCCCGGAATTCTGTCATAACATCGGAGGATAAAAACTTAGAGTTACTTCCGGTGACATAAATATCAACGTTTCTTAATCGTAAAAGTCCATTGAGAACACCGTATAGTCTGATTTGCTCACCGCTTTTCAGTTCTTCATCCGATATGGCAAACTGCACTTCATCGAGTAAAATGTAGTATGTTTTTTCTTTATCTGTTACTTTTGAGCGTAAATACTCTGATAGCTTATCCGGATCACGGTATTCACGATTTGCGTCATCATCAAGAGCAAGAGTGATTATGTGATCCTTGTCGATTCCAAGTGAATATAGGTAGTCATAATATATTTCAAAAAGCAAAAAACTTTTTCCGCATCTTCTGATACCGGTAATAATTTTGATTGAGCCATTTTCCTTTTTTGCGATAAGCTCATCAAGATACTTTTTTCTTTCGATTACTTTCATGCTGACACCTCGTTTAGTGATTTGTTGCAGTGCAATAATATTGTAACAATATTATAGCTTATTATACTCGCTTTGTCAAGAAGAATACTGCAAGCATTTGTTAATTCTTTGCAAAATCAATGTTTTAGTAAGTGGTTGGCGTATGGACATAAATATAAACAATAAGGAATTTTCCCAAATGCACTTGACAAATGAACCAAACAAAGTTACAATAAAAGTACCGAAGCCCCCGATTTTGCCGATTGCATAGTGATTCAGTGTATAGTGTTGGTGCATAGTGTTGGTGCATAGTAGGTATGATTATGCACCAAATGTACATAGAAGGGGTAACACGAAAATCGCCAAAAAGGGCGTAAAAAGCGTAAATACGGCACGATATTCCGAGATATGGCACGATAAAGCCTCAAAATCCTGGTGCATAGGCCCATTGGGGTGGTAGAGGCCGCAAGTTCAAGTCACTTCACTCAGACCAAACAAAGATAATCCGAACTTATTCCTAATTGGGGATGCGTTCGGATTCTTTGTTTTTTGCACACAACATAGCTGTAGATAAAAAGGAAAACCGTACCCGACAAGCAATTACCTATCGGGTACGGTTTCATTAAGTTTATGATGAAGCTTTTATGTATGCCTGTGTCGCGATACGCGGCACAGGTTTTCTGTTTAGGCGGATTTCTCCTTGGCGTTCTTCTCAGCTTCTTTCTTTGCCTTCCATTCCTCAAACTCGCGATTGCCTTCTTCTGTTTCAAAGAATGCTGCTACCGCCGGAAAGAAGGTACGAACGATTGCTTCGATCTCGTGCTTTGGAATATAAGAACGAGGTTTATATTCGGCACTTTTATCTTGAATCAGCCATAACAGAAAATATATTGTTCGCTTCATCAATTCCAAATATTTTACCTCCCGTCTCTATCCCAACTGTTGCGGCTCTGAACTTTGTTTAGTTCTTTCTTTTTCCACTCGCTTAAGATTCGCAGAATTGCACTTTCAATATCTTTCGGAGTATAATCGGGAAAGAAATCTCGAAGTGCTTCCAAATCAAGCTTTAGCATTTCTTTTTGATTTGGCTTCGGGCTGCTCATAATCTCGAACATCATATCCGCGTCAAGCAGCTGCATCGCGCTCATTTCTTTCAGCTTTACCGCCTGAGAAAGCGACGGGGTGGCTTCATAGTCTTGAATCAACTCAGCAAGAGCGCGTTGTTCTTCCTCCTTGAGAAAAGATAATTTTTCAGCAGGTGTCAGTGCGATTTTACCCTCGTCCACTAAATCAAGCAGGGGCTTGATCAGCTTTGTCAAACGGATATACCGTTTGATCGTGTCCTTGCTCGTGTTCTCTTGTTCTGCGATAATCTCGGTCGATAACTTTGGTGCAACTTGCTCCGAAGTTAAATCACTCCTTGCTCCCTGCCGTTTGAGTGCATCAAACTTCATTTTGTACGCGAATGCTTTTTCTGAGGGGAGCAATTGCTCTCTGTGAAGATTAGAATCCACCATTGCAAGAATTGCCTCGTCATCATCCAAGTTGCGAACGATCACGGGGATATCCTCAATGCCAAGACGCTTGCAGGCTTCATATCGACGGTGTCCCGAAACGATCTCATACTTTGCTCCGCCCTCAATTGGATTGGGGCGGACAAGGATCGGCACAATTACGCCGTACTCCTTGATGCTCTCCATCAACTGCTGCATATCGCTGTCATCGCGGACTTGGAATGGGTGGTTGTTCATCGGAGTGAACATATCCAAATTGTAATTAACGGTGGTCTCGATTCTTTTGTTTGAATTGGTTATCATCTGTTTCTGCCCTCATTTCTTTTAATTTTAGATTTGATTTGCGCTCCCGTTTCTCTCGGGAACATTTCTTGTTCTTGCTCCATTTCGATGCGGAGCTTTTCTTTTAGATTGTCGATCATTGGGAATATCCCCTTAGCCAAGTTGATATCGTGGCGAAGCATTTTCAATTCTTTTGAGATTGCTTTACGCTTAAGTGAACATTCGTCTTTTTCAGCATCGGTAGTGGCTCTGCGGCGGCGGTTGTCGATCTTGTTACGTGCCGAAAGCATCATAGCCATCTCTGCCTCCTTGTCGTTGATGAACTCCTGTACTTTTTCGGTAGCACCAAGATCATTGCGATTGATAAGATTGACCGTTTCCATATATCGCTCTAAATAGATCTGCTCTTGGCGCATGGCGGGTGAAAGCGGCTCTTGGTAGTTGTCGTTCGGAATCACTTTGCCGCTTGTATCAATGCCGAATAGTTCAAGCACGATCATAAAAATAAGCTCCACGGTATTGTGCTGATCGTATCCCTTGCGCCGTTTCCAAATCTCGTAAAGCGGCGGGCGGCTCGGATAGTACGGCGTGCGATATTCCCGCCTTGAAAGAATCCTTTTCTCGATAGCTTCGGGTGTGTAACGCTCCCCGAGATTGTCAATACGGATAGGGCGCTTCCATCCTTTTGCGATCACACACGGATGCTTGTACTCCTTCCCTCGCAAATAGGTGTAACCGCGGCGGATTAATGCAAATTGCAAATGACTTGGCAACATACAATCCGCGATAGCATCGTCGATGTCCATCTTCAATAGCGTTCTGTGAGATGGCTTACCTTTCTTCTCAGCCATATACGCGACGTATGGAGCGCGTTTTCTCTGTGGGTTCTGAATAACCGAGAGATTGTGTTCAAGACAGAGCTTGTCCGACTCAGGTGCCATTACTGTATCGTGATAGTACGGCGGGCAATGGAATTTTTCTCCGTCCTTGAAGCTAACGCTATTGAGAATAAAGTGGTTGTGCAGATGCTCATGATCTCGGTGGCTGGCTACAAGCACCTCATATTTGTCACCCCACAACCGTTTGGCAAGCTCCACCCCGAGCGCGTGGCATTGCTCAGGTGTGACCTCACCGGGCTTGAAGCTTTGGTATCCGTGGTAGGCGACGATACCGCCGTACTTTCCGTATCTTCGCTTGGTCTCCATCATTCGTTCATAGGCAAACTCGGGCAGACAGTTCACACCGCTGATCAGATACCTTTGTTCCGTCTTGTCGGGATTTTCGGCGTAATCCATAAGACGACGGAGATCTTCTTCATTCGGGTTCTCGGTCTTTTCGGGATTGGCAGCGTAATCCAAAGCATCCTTGATAGACCGATGCACCGCCCATATTGACGTTACTGCCATCAAGCCCCCCCTTTGTAGAGTGAACGGATGAGATCAATTAGTGCTGCTCTCGTTTCTCCATCTGCTCCCGCGCAGATGGTTTCAAGACGTTCAATGGTGGGATACCAATCCATCGGACGTTCGCGACTCATCTTTGCATTGACCGATTGGCGAAGATACTCGGATACCGTAAGTCCTCGCTTTTCGGCAGCACGTTCGATTTTTGCTTTATGATCCGTCGTTGTCTTGAAGCGGATCACTTCTTCTTTCTTTTTGTTTTCGATAATATTGTCCTCCTGTGTTGTAGATTCCGAGGGTATTAGGGACACCTCCCTAAAGTGTCTTTGCGCCGAAGCAAAGACGGGCAAGCGGGCGTAGCCACGTTTGCTATGCTTGTTACAGTATAGGACAGAGCCCTATACCGTAAGGTGGCTCGTCTCTAATCTCCCTCGTTCTTGCCGTCAACCGTACCGCAGACTATGTTGAGCCTCCTTCCTTGAAGATTTACGGCGTGGTCTTAGGCGGTGTGCATAAGCACTATGTATGGAGGATTTTCGTTTTGGTATGGGTCATTTTGACCCATACCACTCTCTATTTCGCTTCGTGCCATCTTGGCACGAGGTTATAATTCTTGCTCCGATTGAGGTTTGTCCGTATTAACATTACTTTCTGCGAGCGCATCCAAAAGATCTTTTTTCACCTCATCCAAATAATCGTGAACAGCTTCGATTACTTCTAACGTGCGAGGAATATACGCAGGATCAAGTCGCAACTTTGGAAATCTTGTAAGATAATTGTTTATACCGTCGATGAACATATTGGCGAGTCCAACCATACTTACATCGACAATACTCTCCTCAATAGGTCGTCTTAACGGCTCTCTTTCTTCGAGCTTCTCTTCATCCTGCTTTTTAATTCCTCGAAGCTCATCAATCATATCGGGAAATTCATTCTCGTTTGCTTTCAGCAATGCAACCACCTCTTTGGTCGTAGGATTGATTACGCCAAACAATATATCTTTCTTAACACCGGGACAAACGCTATCTGCAAGATCAAGCGCTCGCGCGTATTCATCTGCCCGTCTTACGTACTTCTCGCTCTTGCCAATTTCTTTTGCAATACGCTCGCTTGTACGAACGCTATCACCCGTTGGGTCATTTTGTCCCAACGGAGTAAACCTGCCGTTTTCATCGCGTAGCATCTCGATCTGCTTCTCGGCGGAATAGCGTTTACCGAGCAAATATGCCTTCTGCTCATCGCTCAGATTGCGCCTGCCAAGCTGGTTTTTACATATCCAAGCAATCGCCTCGTGACGATTGGCAAAGGTTAGCTGTGTTGTTGAGAACGGAATATCCCCATACTCACGGGCGATACGATAGCGGTTGTGTCCGTCCACAATGATGTCACCCCACACGGCAATCGGCATCATGATCCTGCCATCGTCAAGAATATTTTCTTCAAGCTGATGGTACTCGTCTTTGGTCAGCGGTGGGATGACCTTTTCAAATTCGGGATCAATCTTCAATTGTTCAAGCATTTCGTTCATTTTGTTTTCTCCTTCAAATTTTGCTTTTTTACTTCGGTGCAAGTTGCACCGAAGTTCTCTCACTAATACACCGTATCGAAAACGCGAAATTTGTCCTGAGCTTCAAAAAATATTTTTTATTCCCATCTTCAGCGCAACTTGCTCCGAAGTTTTCGGAGTAAAAAAAGAAAAAGCCATTTCACACATTTGCCGACGTTCGACAAAAATGGTAAAATGACCTTGTAAAAAATATTTGATTGGAGAATTTGATTATGGAATTAACTTACACAGAAAGAAACGGCATTATGTATCCCGACTTGACTCTCCCCAAGCAGACCAATTACCCCATCGGAAAGTATGGCAAACTGCGCCTCGACTATCTCAAGAAGCACCGCCGCGGCACCTACACCACGCTCCTTACCTCGTGCACGCTCAATCAGCACCTCTACGACACCGAGCAGGAAGCAAAGCGACAGATCGAACTCACCATCTCCCGCTTGGCGAAAGATCGCAGCATCACAGAAGAACTCAAAGCTACAAACCCTCTCCTGTGGGTTCAAGAAATGAACAACGCCAAACACGATGCAGAAGAAATCGTGATAAACGAAACAATTTTCCATTAACGAACAAGCCGCGGTATGAGCGCATCGTGCTCATACCGCGGCTGTTATTATAATCTTATTTTAACGCCCCCATAATGTTCAGCAAACTTTGGTAACTATCAACGTCGTGATATCTTACCTGACTTGTGGAGATCTCGTTGAAGAGTCTCTTTGCACAGGAAATCTTTGCTTGCTCAATAGGACGAAGATTAAGGCTCTCCATAGTGCCTTTCGTTTCCGCAACAAAGTAGATATGCTTCACAGAGCCCTCGTAGAAAGCAATAGCCCAGTCAGGCGAGTAGTTGCCAACGGGAGTGGGTATATGGAAGCCCTTGGGGAGCTTTGCGTACACACAAACCTCTGCGGCAGCATCAAGATCCTGCGCAAATCTGCGCTCGATGCTTTGCTCGGCAGAACCGTCGGTAAATACGTAGTCCTGAATAGCCTTCTCAGCTCTAAACGCTTTATCAAAGGCCTGTTTGCTCTTTTCCGCAGTAAAGATACCGCTGTCAAACTCTCCCTCAATGGGGTTGTAGGAAATATGCTCAACGATCATAGTCGCCTTCTGCTCGTTGATAAGCTTGATAACCTTAGAGATAAATTCCTCCGGGTTATTCTTGAACATATAAATCTTATCCTGACGTAATCCCTTGAGGATCGCTGCAATAGTTTTTCTCGTCAAAGTCGTACCTGCGGCGATTTTACCGATAAGGTCGTACTTGATCTGACTCGTTGCCGCCTGATGAAGCGTCTGAGTTCTCGTCTTAACAGAACCGAATGAATCGCCTCTTCCAACCTCGTACTCGTTCATTTCGGTTTTCTGTCTTCCGATAGAAGTGGTGTACTGAAGCTCGAATACGAAGAGCTTTTCATCAATGTGAGCAATCGCCTTGGCAATCAGCTCTGCACTGTCAAAGTCAACAGTGTAGGCGTAGCGGTGATTGATCTGTTTCCAGAGTGCTTGGAACTCTTTCTTAGCGAAGTTATCGTTCAAGGGGTTATCCGTAACGGCAGCTTCCTTTGCATCGGCAAACATATCGTCAAGAATAGAATCATCGTAAACCGACTGAATAAGTGCCTGAACGCCCTCGGTCATAGGAAGGAGCTCTTCAGGAAGTGGAGCAACAGTTCCCATCTGAACGTCCATGCGATACTTATCTGTGATTTTACGCTTCATATCAACGTAGCCGTTGCTTATGAGGTAGAATTCAATGGTGTCGGCAGTTGTCTTATCAATGAGCGTAGGAACGTCGTTGACCTTAACGTACTTGCCGTTGAAGTATTCACTGGTAGCGACTGTAGGTCTATCGTAAAGAACGGTCTTAATATCGGACTGAAGATCGGTTACGAAGTTACGGTAGCTCTCGCTCGCAATAACGGTAAGCAGGTTTATATCGTGTACAGTAGGGCCGCAGCTCTCAGCGTCCATTCTGTTACCGGACTGGCTTACGCACAAACGAAGGCCACGACCAACCTCTTGGCGTTTTGCCGTTTGGCTGTCGGAGTGCTTCAAGGTACAGATCTGAAATACGTTGGGGTTATCCCAGCCTTCCCGGAGAGCGGAATGTGAGAAGATAAATCTTGTAGGTTCATCAAAGGAAAGCAGTCTTTCCTTGTTCTTGAGAATCAAGTCGTAAGCCGAAATATCGTCAGAGAACTCACTACCACGCTTGAGCTCACTGTTTATGCTACGACCGGTCTTCTTATCAATACTGAAGTATCCTCTATGTACGGCAGAAACGTCCGAGCAAGTCTCACGAAGATATCTCTGATAAGGCGTATCAAGGAGCGTGGTGTATTCGTTGAGAACACTGATATATTCTTCCTCGAACATACGACCGTACTCTCCGAGAACCTCGTCGCCGTTCTCATCATACTGACGGTACTTGGCAACCTCGTCAATGAAGAACAGAGAAAGCGTCTTAATGCCCATATTAAAGAGCTTTTCTTCCTTTTCAAAGTGAGAAATAATAGTCTCTCTGATCTGGATGCGGCGCATATCCTTTTCGGATATATCACCGACAATTTCTCCGGCTTTCATTGTTTCGCCGTTTGTAAAGGTAACGGTGTTTCTGATAGGATCCACCTCGGATATCGTATAACCACGATACTGCTCCATTTCCTGCGAGATATAGAACAGATCATCGCCTACACCGAGAATACGAGTCTCACGGTTAATGGACTTGTTGTAACCGATCTCAAGCTCGATACGAGCCATAGGCGGCTTCTTCTTGGAAAGAATGATGCTCTCGAAATAGAGGTACTTATCGGTTCCACGGAAGTTTTTAACTTCAAAGCCCTTAACCTCGATCTTCTTTACCAAACGCTTGTTGAATGCATCAAGCGCGTCAAGCACGTAAACAAGGTTGTGCTGGGTTTTGTGTGTTGCAGAATAGTTAATGGTAAAGAGCGGATTAAAGTTCTTCAGCGCATTCTGTGTCACCTCGCCGCCCATTTTCTGCGGTTCGTCCATAATGATGATAGGACGGCTGGCAGCAATAACTTCAATGGGCTTACGGGAGCCAAAGTTATCACGCTTAGTGAAGATAATACGTGCTTCTTTGCTTCTTCCGTCTTCTTTGAGCGAAGCGGCGAACGCCTGAGTATTGATGATCATGACGTTGATGCCGGAGCTCGACGAGAAGTTATCAAGCTGTTCAAGGTTTGCGCTATTGTAGATAAAGAAACGCGCTTTCTTGCCATAGTGCTCCATAAAGTGATCGGCGGTAATCTCGAATGATTTCTTAACGCCCTCACGAATAGCAATGGAAGGAACTACGACAATGAACTTGGACCAGCCGTATTTCTTGTTCAGCTCGAACATCGTCTTGATATAAACGTACGTCTTACCTGTACCTGTTTCCATCTCGATATCAAGGCTGCATCGACCGCAGTTTTTACCGCTAATCAAGCTCGAAGAGAGCTTAATGTTGTTCTGCGACTGAATTTTCTGTATTGTCCTGAGAAGCTGATCGTCGGAAAGCTCAAGACTCGCGTTCTTGAAGCCGGTTTCAATATCCTCAACTTCTCCGTTTTCGCCAACGGAAAATGTCATTTGCTGTACTTGAGCTTGTCCTATATCTCTTCTGTAACTGACGTGATCTTGATAGGGCTGTCCATCAAATACGCGGACAACCGCATCAACCGCGTCGGTTTGGTATTGTTGTATCTTAAATTTGAATTTCATAATTTTCGTCCACCTTAATGCCTAATTCTGAAAACACCATTGCCTTGTATTCTTTTTCCTTTTCACTACCTAATTGCAATCCCAACGGATGAAATAATCTATGCATTGCAATTTGCCTTGCATCGTTTTCATCAAAATACAGAGCAATTTCTTTAATTGCTTTCAAGGCATTGGTTGCTCCTCTATAATCGGTGTCAATTTCGTCCTTATCAAAACTCCATGATTTTTCTGACAACTCTTCTTTGTATGCTTCTTGTGCGTAATCCAAATATTCTTCCAAGGTAGCATAGCCCTCAGTATCAAATGAAGTGCTTTTGTTATGTATGTAAGAATCTCTTAATGTAAACAACGTTTTTAAATAAAAGTAATATTTCTTGTCCTTTTCAACTTTACTTTTTAAGATAAACTTTGCAATCAACTGAAATTTTCCAATGGTAGATAATTTGTCAAAATTAGAATAGAACTCCGAATCGCCCAAACATGCAGCAGCATAATCATTTAGAAAAGATTCTATGGACATGGCAGAAAAAACAACAGTTTTGACTATGTACTTATTCAGTTCTGACAATTCATATCCTACAAAAGCAGAATAATCGTTTTCTCGAATAACGCGATAATATTTTGTAGCATGGAAATATGCTTCCATAGCGATTTCGCTATACATTCCTGCGAGCATATTATTTCTTGCTCCTTCAGGGTATATGCGTTCCGTCATTTGTCCACCTCCTTTTAAGCAATAGTATCGCTTATTTTGATTTCTTCTGTTTGGATGATTTGCCAAACAAATAGGTTTCTAAGATTTCGTATGCCTCATTACGTTTTTTTCGTGCATTTTCATCGTTGTAAGCATCTTGGACGGCTTTTTCTTTTTCTTGCAGTAGTTCATTCATTTTTCTTGTAGCATCTGGAATATCTATGACTCCTTCGCAAATTAAATCCACTTCTGTTTTGTCCATAAATCTAATTCCATCACAAAGCGTATCTCTGAATTCTTTGAAAGGTTCAATCTGATCTTTGTATAGTGTGAATAATGTTTGAGCAGAAATCAACGCCTTGTCACAACGTCCATCAAAATCAATTTGTCGATAAGATGAAATTACTGATTCAGAATAAAAATTTAATACTTCTCTTATATCTTTCAATCCAGAAACGGCATCAACAAACCCCAAACGTTGATAGGGATAATAAATGATTTTGTCCTCAAGCAAAATTATGCTTTTATAAAACAACAAAAGGTGATCATGTTTTGCATTGTGATAACCTATGATAAACTGCAACAATGCTATTAAACAGCCTGTAAGGATACAAATCGAAATGTTATTTATTATTGCAAAAACGGTAATGCATGAATATTTTTCTTGCAAGTAAGAAAAAAGAATAGTTGTAAGAAGAAATATAGCAGAAATCGCTGTCATCCAATTTCGCATGTGTCTATGATATCTCATTGTTTTGTTATCCTTTCATTGAAATTTACCTTTTGTTATTTCCGCTTTTCCTTCTTCTTTAGCTTACAAAGCATTTCGTTCTGTGCTTCCAGCAGCTTTTGGTCAAGTTCATCTTCGGTAATATCAGATTCGCCGGTACGTTCCACCAAATCATATATTGGATAAGCATTTACTTGCTTAAAAATTGCTTGACACCAAATCTTGAAAAAATTGATATCTAACGTTAGCGTGTTTTCGTAAGAATATCTGAAATTGCAGAATGAATCGGATAATAATAAAATTTCTTGATTGAAATGCTCCAATGTATATCCGGGACATTGTTCGTACAAATCTTTTGATATTTCCGCTTTGTGCTTATCCGGCAACAAATTATATAGCTCATGTAAGAGGTGTTCTTTTTTAAAGCCAATTTGATTTTGAGCCAATATATATTTTATTCCAACTTCACACGCAAACGCTCCATTGACGATCCAAGGTATCAAATAGCAATCGGTTTTACCGTTTTTTACTTTTTCGTCAAGCATAAGCCATGTTTGATAAAAGCCGTTGAAGTTAAAGCTCATTTGAGGAAGCATTACAGCACCTTTCTTTCTGTATCAGGGCTATACGTTGCGAAGATTTGCTCAAAGTTGGTTGCAACACTGTCGGATGCCATAGAGCTGTCGCGCATTACAAAGTAATAGGGTTTCTGCTTTGCGATAGCGGTAATGGTCTCCTCGGTTACAAGCTCGTCAAAGCAAGCAATAAGGAATCCGTCAGCTACATTGAATACTCTCTTGCCCGCGATAGTTGTTTCCTCAATCTTGCTGGAAAGAAGCACGCCAAGGTCAAGCATCACTTGGAACAAAAGATCCTCGGGGGTTCTATCTTCCTTGATATTGTCGGTAAGCATATCAAATATGCTAAGTTCATATTCGGCGGGATTATAGTAAACATCTTTCATATTGGAAGAATCAACCTTGAGAACACGGAAGCCAAGATCGAGATCATGAGCCATTATTCCATTTTCCTCTTTTACTTTTTCCGCCGCGCGTCTAATTCTTTCCTTTCCAACATCACTTATGGTGTGAAGTCCTATTTTAGCCGCACCATCGTTGTTTTCTAAGGGCTCAGGGAGTTGTACCAAGATAAATTTTCTATTACTTTTTTCATCTTCTGCATTCAATTCAAAAATTGACTGTGCAGTGGTAGCTGATCCCGAGAAGAAGTCAAGAATAATATCGTTTTCGTTACTTCCTAAAATACTCAACATCTTAATCAACTTTACAGGCTTTGGTGTATCAAACGGAACCTTCACAAGATCTTGGAACAATTTTATTAAGTCCTTTTTCGCCATGTCAGTATGACCGTAATCTTCATACATTAACAAACTGGAAGCTCTTCGACCACTCACGTCACACAAGAATTGTTTTACTGCAGGGAAAGCATTACCGTCCTTACCAAAATAGATTCGATTATCTTCAAGTAATTGCTTCATTGTTTCAGGTGCATATACCCAGTGTTTGCCCTGTGGAACATTGAACACTTTTCCTGTTATAGGACTAATAACATCATAGTATCCGTTCTTTCTTTCTCCACTTCCAACACAATCTCCCGGTTTCCAATCTCCACGAGGATCATTATCAGGATTTTTGTAGCGCGCGTTCATTTCTGCCGTTCTGGGAAGCAATCTTAATGAAAAGTGTTCAATGTTTTTGCAGTAGCACAAAATGAATTCGTAATCATTGGAAAAGTATCGCGCTTGATTTTTGGGAGAGTATACCTTCTGCCAGCCTAATTGTGAAATGAAATTATGTTCGCCGAAAATTTCATCGCATAGCTTTCTGAGATTTTGCACTTCGTTTTCATCAATGCTTATGAAAATAACGCCATCATCCGTAAGGAGGTCTTTGGCTAATTTAAGTCGAGGATAAAGCATATTTAGCCAATCCGTATGAAATCTACCGTTATTTTCTGTATTTGAGAAAAGCCTATTTCCTTCGTCATCAAACTGACCACTATGCGCAAGATATTCATCCACGCTCTCTGCAAAATCGTCATTATAAACGAAGTCGTTGCCTGTATTATAGGGAGGATCAATATAGATCATCTTAATCTTACCGAGATATGTTTCCTGAAGAAGTTTGAGAACCGCGAGATTATCGCCTTCAATATAGAGATTTTCGGTATTGTCAAAATCCACACTTTCCTCACGACAGGGGCGTAAAGTATCGCTGATTGGAGCATTGGCAGCAAGTATAGACTTCTTCTTGTCGGGCCAAGTAAACTGATAGCGTTCCTCGTTGCCCTCTACAATAACGGTAGAAAGCTCTTGCTTCAGCAATTCAAAATCAATGGCATACTCTACCTCACCCGCGTCGTTCTTCCTCTCGGTCAAGCAGTTCGGGAACAGGGCTCCAATCTTCTTTATATTATCGTCAACCTTGTTCAGACTGTGCATTTTTAATTTATCCATTAGTTTGTTCCTCCCACAATTTTGTCCTTCAATTCTTTTACTTGGGATGTTCGCTCAACATTATCCAAAAGCAAAAACGCAAGCAACATCATTTCATACAATTCATCGTACCATTTTTCGAGACGGTCTTTTCGCATTTTTGCCACATATTCTTTGTAATTCTTATCCTTCTTGCTTCTGTTGTTATGTCTTACATTAAGATTGTTCAGCATAAAGAAAATATCTTCAGACAGCTGTTTGTTAAGCACCTGCAATTCTTTTCGCCTTGGCTCTAATTCAGCACCAAGTGAAAGCAAAATGGTCTTCTTCAAATCCAATTCACCTTGCAGAGAACGATGATTGTACCGGATAATGTCTATTGCCAAATCTTGTTCAACAATTTCTGCCACCGCAGTGACTTCGGGCTTATCTTCAATAATTAAAACTCGTTCATCGTCAATATAAGCTTTGTGGTTGTATTTCTCTAAATTATCAAGCATAACATCTCGTAAATGATAAAAATTGTTTTGCCACTTACTCCCTGTTTTTTCATCAACAATATCGCGATGTGCTAAATTCCAAAAATTATATGTCACCTCTATTAGTGTCATAAAGGCATCAACATTATCATTTTTGGAGGCTTTTTTAATTTCATTATAATTGATAGCATCCAAAAAATCTTTCACATCAACAAAGTGACCTCTATAAATCCAATCACGAAAACAACGTTTATCTACAAACTCAAAAAGCGAGAGGTCGTATGGTGAATAGTAAGTGGTCTTTTCGTTAATAGACATGGAAACAATTCGGTCAACTTCATTTGAAATATTTATAGACGCAGATGCAATATCAAATATACTTTTTCTCACTTATTTTCACCATCCTTTAGTTTGTTTATCTGTTGCACCAACTCAAATTTTTTCTTCGGCTGCTTTTCAGCGCGGGCGAGCTTTTCAAGTCTATCTATTTCTTTGAGAAGTTTTGCGCGCTGCTCGTCTACGGCAATCTGTTCGTCAATTGTGTTGCCCTCATCCATTTCGATGTTGCCGATTTGAATGATCAGGTTATTCCAAACCGAATCAAGATCAAGTCCTTGCAAAGCGTAAGAAAATGACTCGGTAGGCTTCCATTCGGTCTGTATCAACTTTCCGTGATAAATAGCTACACGGCTTTCATTCTCATACTCAAGCACGAGAACCATATTGTTGTCGATCAAACGGAATAACATTGAGATGGTTCGCTCATCATAGTCCTTTCGCTTGAGGGACACGAGAATGACGTGGAACATTTTTACCGTCTCGCCCTCTGCAATACCCACGCTGAACGGCGAGATCTCATTGACGAAGTAGAGTCGTGAAATGTCGGTATCCACTCGATCCTGCTGAGCTGTATTCAGTTTTAATCTCTCGAAAATCGCCTTCTTATGAAGCGGCTTTCGCAGTTCCGATTTCTTTGGAAAACCGAGCATTTCAACGTCTCCTTATTTTAGTATCTTACGATCTTGCAAGGAATGCCTTGTTCCTTGGCGCAGTTGATCATACTTCTGCTTCCTCTGGACTTTCCATCCCAGAAAACAACAACTGCATCTGCTACACCTGTCATTTCCTTGTTTCTGATAGGGCCTGCAGCATTGCCGTAACGCTCCCAGGCAGCCGGATGCTGTTCAATCGCAAATCCGTGCTCACGAGCATACTGCTCACCCAGACTATCGGCACCTTTAGCGCAACCGCTGAGAATGATAATGTCATGGGTTTTGATGATGTCGGGGAGATACTTGTCGAGCTGAGTTGAAAGAAGCTTGTAGTTCTCGAACTCGCGACCGCCTGCAACAACCAATCTGAACGGAGTCTTTTTTACGATTGGAGTGCTTGGCTCTTTAATAACGAGGAAGCAGATAAGTTCGAAGTCATCAAGTCCCTTGATTTCATTTGAAAGGAAACTCATCTGACTGCCACCAAGAAATGCGTCAATCTCGCTTTCTTCCTTGGTTTGAATGACGGAGGAAATTGCATCGCCAAGCAATGCTGAGATGTCCGCCATATCACGTCCGTCCTTTGTTTCCTTATTGAACTGACGGTAAAGCTCCGGAACGGGAGCCGTCTTGCCTTTGCAAAGGAATCTAAGCTTATCAAGCATAGCCTTTGGAGACAAGTGATCACAGACGACCTCTCCGTCCTCGCTGATATAAACCATATAGAACGGATGGAGTCTGTTCTGATTATCGATATTTACGCTGTTGGAGCGATTCTTTAAGATAAATACGACACCGGGAGGACAATCCTCTTTTGCTTCTGCTACTGCATGAAGTCCAAACGGAGTCTTATCAAGATCGGGATTTGTCTTTACGTATTCAAGCAAGTCAAGGCGGAACTCATTAAGACCGAGATCCATAATTGAAATACCGCTGGACATTTCCTCAATGTCAACAACCTCTTCCTGCAAGCGCTTGAGCTGAGCTTTTCTGTATTCAAGCTCTGCCTTTTCCTCAGCAAGGATGTTGTCATCACCGGTCGCCGTCATGTCAACGATCTTCATACGAGTTTCAACACGCGCCTTGAGGTCGATATATTCGTCAAGAGTAACATCGGGCCAGAAGTTCACAAGCTGGATGCGCTCATTCTTACTGCCAATACGGTCGATACGTCCGAATCGCTGAATAATACGAACGGGGTTCCAGTGAATATCGTAGTTGATGAGGAAATCGCAGTCCTGAAGGTTCTGACCTTCCGAGATACAGTCTGTTGCGATGAGCACGTCAATCTCGGTATTATCATTCGGCATCAAAAGCGCCTTACCCTTGGATATGGGTGAGAAGCACGTTAGAACATTGTTAAGATCACAGCGCAGGCGCGGTACAGTTGAGCGTCCCTCAACCGAGCCCGTAACCATAGCCGTATTCAAGCGGAATTTCTTGAGAATGTACTTGCTTACGTTCTCGTACAGATATTCTGCCGTATCCGAGAACGCAGTGAAGATAATCACCTTGCGGTTATCGGGATTGATGGGGTTCTCAATCTTGTTCTTGAGGACGTCAAACAGCTCTTGAAGCTTACTATCGTGCTCGGGAGTAATGTCCGCCACCATTACGGTAAGCAAGTCAAGGATTTCTTTATCCTTGTTCAAATCTCTTCGCCATGAGAGATAGTCCATATCTCCCAGACTGATTTTAACTTTTTTGCCAAACGAGAAGAGCTCATCGGCGTTCTGATCATCGAAGTCAAAGTCGGTAAGGTGAGAAATATCCTCAAGATTAAGCTGCGTATCAGCGTACTTATTAAAGTTGTCAATTGTTTCAATAGTGGTTTTAATCAGGTCATCAATTCTGCCGAGTGTGAGTCTGAAGGAAGCCACAGAGCTTTCCATACGCTTCATCAAATTGATAGCCATCAAGCGGCGAATACCTTGCTCACGGTTCGCCTGTGTAAATCCTACGCTGACTCTCTCATCGTCATAGAGCTCAGCGTACTTGATTTTCTTGCTGTCAAGTATGTAGTGAGAGGGAGTGTAGATTGCGAGATTCAGAAGCATAAGCTGCTCGAATATCTCGTTGTAGTTTATAGCACCCTCCAAGTCGGTGAGCGGAGGATAGAGCGATATCGGTCTGAGGCGCTGTGGGAACGAGCCCACGTCGGTTGTATCGTAGTATTTTTCAATGTGCTTTCTGGAACGTGCAATCGTTACCGAGTCAAGAACCTCAAAGAAATCAAAGTCGAGCATCTTAAGAAGATTTTCGGTTGTTCTATTTTGAGGCTCCTGCTTGCTCCAAGCATTGAATGCTCGCTGTGCCTGACGGAAGATCTCTTCAATGGAGTTCTTTGTATTGAGCTTTCCGTTAATTAGAGAGGAATTGCCCTCGTAGGCAAGCGCAAGCTGGTTTTTAAGATCGTTGAAGCGGTTATTAACCGGAGTTGCCGAGAGCATCAAAACCTTAGTCTTAACTCCTTGACGGATAACCTTGTTGAGCAGTCTGAGGTAACGATTTTCTTTCTCATTTTCAATGTCGGATTTTCCTCCGTTGCGGAAGTTGTGCGATTCATCAATAACCACCAAGTCGTAGTTGCCCCAATTCAAGCGGTCAAGATCAAGACCGTTCGACGTTCCGTGAGTTCTCGAAAGGTCGGTGTGATAAAGCACGTCGTAGCGCAGTCTATCCGATGCGATAGGGTTATTAAGGTAGTTGTCCTTGAAGGTGTTCCAGTTGTTTGAAAGCTTTTTGGGACAAAGAACAAGAACGGACTTGTTTCTGTTCTCGTAGTATTTGATAACAGCCAGAGCGGTAAATGTTTTACCGAGACCTACGCTGTCCGCAAGAATACAACCGTTGAATTTTTCAAGCTTATTGATGATTGCAAGAACGGCATCTCTTTGGAAGTTGTAGAGCATGCTCCAAATCTTGCTTTCCTTGAATCCGGTAGCTTCATTGGGAAGAACGTCCTCGGAAATATCCTCAAGAAACTCGCTGAAAATATTGAACAACGTTACAAAGTAAATGAAGTCGGGAGAGTTCTCGTTGTATGCCGTAGAAATGCTCTCGATAACCTCTTCTGTTACGTCCTGAAGGCGAGAAGGGTCACTCCAAATCTCATCAAATTTACTGAGGTAATAACGACTATTTTCAACAGCAGAGGTCTTCATAATAGCAGTGAACATATTGTTTCCGCGCTCACAACCGAGGTCAACCGTTGTAAAGCCATTGATGGGCGAATAGCTTGTCTCATCGACATTTGCAAAGCCCATCAGCATTTCGCCAGTAATGTTGGACTTGAACGCAACCTTGCTCCTGATCCATTCTGCACATTCCTTGGCAATCGCTTTCTGCGTAAGCTCATTGCGCAGACGAACCTCAAACTCTGTTCCATATAAGCTCTTCTCGCGGCTCAGTCTTGGAATGTAGAATTCACGGCTTTCCTTTTTCGTTTTCTCGGTGGTAAAGGTTGGAGAGGTAAATATAAATCTTAACTCGTCAATACCTTCAAGCTGCTTTTTCAGTTCTTGAAAAGCATACATAGAGAAGCACGCCGCAGCAATAGACACGCGACTTCCTTCCCGTATTGTATCACTCAAATCGTCTTTGAGCGTTTTATTTACATTATCTAAAAGCTCCATAATCACTCCTTACTATCGGGAACGATCTCCATAATATCTCCGACATCACAATTAAGTACCGAGCAGATTTTAATAAGGACGTCGGTACTAACGGGTTCATTCTTTGTCATTTTGGCAATGGTTGAGGAGCTGAGTTTAGTCAGTTCACGAAGATCTTTCTTCTTCATATCACGGTCAATCAGCAATTTCCAGAGTTTTTTATAACTTGCAGCCATATTACACTCCTAAAAAACAAATGAAATAATAATACAGTATACATTATAACATAATGAGGCAAAAATTTCAAGGGTTATATATAAAATTGTCGAATTTTTGGTTTTCGCTTTCAAACAGAAAGTTTGCGATTGCGAAAATTGCGTCCACTATTTTCACTATTTTTCAATGCTAAAGCTCAATGCTAAAAATATCGCTGCCCTATTGACAAACTCTCAAAAGTATGCTATAATTCTATCGCGAATATATTTTCATTTATGCGTTGAGGTACACATATGCGATATTTAAGCGAAGAAACGATGCAGAGGATTATCGCCTTTGTAGACGAATATTACAACGAAAACAGCTACTCTCCGACGATTGCGGAGATCTCGCGAAGCCTCTCTTTGGCGGTGGGAACGGTACACAAATATCTGCACCGTATGACAGAAATGGACAAACTGTATTTTGACGGGCGACACATCATTACACCCTACATTGAAGAACTGCAAGGCAAGTTCCACGCACCAATCAGCGGTGATATCGCCTGCGGCTCTCCGATCTATGCAGAGGAGCAGTACGATGATTCTTTACCGATTCCAACCGATTTCATCGGCAAAGGCGAATACTTTTGGCTTCGAGCAAAAGGTCATTCTATGATTAACGCAGGAATCGATAGCGGCGACTTAGTGTTGATCCGTAAGCAGAACACCGCTAATGAGGGAGATATCGTAGTTGCATTGATCGATGACTCGGCTACTCTCAAAACACTATCCTATGATCGCTCCAAGCGCAAGGTTATATTGATTGCAGAGAATGAAGATAAGGAGAGCTATCCAAATCAGATCTACGATAACATTATCATTCAAGGCGTGGCAGAGCACGTTTTGAAAAGAATTAACAGGAGGTAAAACTATTGGCAGAAGAAAGAACTATTCAACAAAGTGCGGATGAATTTGTAACTGCGCTTGTAAACACGATTGGTAACGGAACTGTGCAGGAGGTCGTAGATAAAAACAGAGACGATGCGCTTGACATATCTAATATCGCAGTCTCCCTTCCTCTTAAAGAAATGCCGCCAGAGGTGGTAAAATATCTTAAGGATCTTGTGCAGATGGTTAAAGCGACAAGTATGGATACGCGCCACGATTTGAGTTTGGCGTTTCCGCCATCACACTTTTCGGGCGAAGATAATCCGCTGATGTTGTTTTATAAAGCGTTTTACGATACCGTTACTTATTACACTACCCTTATCCAAGGCACACCCGAGGTTCGTGATGCGCTGATCAAAGCAATGGCAGACAAGGGATATACCGAGGATAATATTGATGAGCTTTTGAAACGCGAGTGGGATATAAACGCTTATTTGATGAATCTTCCTCAGATCGCAGAGATTTTCAAAGAGTTGCCCGACTATTCGGACTACAATCATGGCAAGCCTAACAATTACTCTCTGCAAAACGCTAAGCGCAAAATTGAGCACATGAGCGGCGGTCAGCTTGTAGAAAAGGTATCTATTGAGCGCGGTGGGCCCAAAGATGCAAGCGGTCAATATACACCATATCCTTTGGATGATGCAACAGACGTTACCTCCGAGGTCATCGACAAAGTGTATCTTGAACAATGTCTTGCTTTACTTTCACCCGAAGATCGTGAGCTCTTGGTGCGCCATGCCAATGGAGAGACCTATACTGCGCTTGCAAAAGATTACGGATATGCCAATGCAAGCGGTATCAGAAAGCGTATTGAGAGAATCAAAAAACAAATTACTGAAAAATTTTCGGCATAATTATCTCGCACATTTGCAAGAAAATTTAGTATCTGTTATACTCTTGGCAGAAAGGATGTGATATCATGACAAAGAAGAAAATAAACAACGAGAGTTCTATGCGAGCCGTGATATATGCGCGTTATTCAAGTGAAAATCAGCGTGAAGAGTCTATTGAAGGTCAGCTTCGCGAGTGTTATGCCTTTGCGCGAAAGAATGATATCTCGGTAGTTGGTGAGTATATTGACCGTGCCTTCTCTGCTAAGACAGATAAACGCCCCGATTTTCAAAAGATGATTAAGGACAGCGCAAAGCGCAACTTCGATTTAGCCATCGTATGGAAACTCGACCGTTTTGCACGTAACCGTTACGACTCCGCAAACTACAAAGCGGTTCTAAAGCGCAATGGCGTTAAGGTTATGTCAGCGACA
Organism: Candidatus Flemingiibacterium sp.; assembly: GCA_045636265.1. Taxonomy (GTDB): domain Bacteria; phylum Bacillota; class Clostridia; order Oscillospirales; family CAG-272; genus Flemingiibacterium. Next base: position 98,457 of record JAZTXD010000078.1, on the reverse strand, counting down.
GAATCTATCTCCGAAGGCTCTGAAGGTATTCTTTTGGAATCCGTACTTGAAGGTATGGCGGAATACTACTCTGCCGATCTATCCGAAAAGGTTATTCGCGGACACACCGAGAACGCGCTGAAATGCAAATATAACGGCGGCACACTTCCTATCGGATATACGACCGACAAGGAACAAAATTATCATATCGATCCGCTTACCGCACCTTTTGTTTTAGAAGCATATCAAAACTATGATGAAGGTATGACAATGAGTGAGATTGCCGCTATACTGAATCAGCACGAAGTCAAGAATACGCGCGGCGGTCGTATCAGTATAGACAACGTGGCAAGTCTTTTAAAAAATCGACGTTATATAGGCGAATACATTTATCGTGATATCGTTGTCCCCGATGGTATCCCTGCTATCGTTCCAAAAGATTTGTTTGACCGAGTTCAAGAGAAAATCGCTAAAAACAAAAAAGCTCCCGCTCGTCACAAAGCAGAAGACGATTATATTCTCACTACAAAATTGTTCTGTGGTGAATGTAAGTCCTTAATGGTGGGAGAATCCGGCACAAGTGCAACCAAGCAGGTGTATCATTATTACAAGTGTGTCAGCGCAAAAAAACATACAGGTTGTCATATGAAACCTCTACGCAAGGCTTGGATCGAGGATATTGTCGTGGAGGAAATAAGAAAGGCACTACACGATGATAACCTGATTGACGATATTGTTCATATGTTTATGGAGTTTCAGCAAAAAGAAAACACTGTTATTCCCCATCTTGAACACGAGCTTGCCGAAGCGAAAAAGGCAATCAACAATATGCTGAATGCCATTGAACAAGGTATCATTACCCCTATGACCAAGAAACGATTGGATGCGCTTGAAGAAAAGCACCGCAACATTGAAACAGAGATCATTAAAGAAAAGATGAAGCGTCCACTACTTACCGAGGAACAAGTGAGATTTTGGTTCGAGCGTATGCGCGAATACGACATAACAGTGTTGGAACAGCGCAAACGATTGATCGATACCTTCGTCAATGCCATATTCGTTTATAACGACCGTCTTCTTTTCACATTCAACTACAAACGTGATGCAAAAACAGTTCTGTTTTCAGATCTAAAAAGTTCGGATATAACTAAAGGTGTTAGACCAGGATCGGGAATCTTACGATTCCCGATTTTTCTTTGTATTCACTGACTTTTTCCGCACTTTGAGGTGCGGATTTTTTGTTTTGCTCCTTACACTGAATTTGCCGATGGTAGACGCCAGTACATAGTTTAGTACATAGGTTTCAAATGTCGCAGTCTGCAAATGGTAGAGGCTATCGGTTCTACCCTTGGGAAGAAATAACGATTCGTTCATTTCTGAGGTGCATAATCTTAGCCATCAAGGAGGGAAATCTATGGCAAGCATTATTTTAAGACCAAACGGTATCTCCCATATTCAGCAATTTATTCAGTATCTCTCCACCGCGAAAAAGAGATTTGACGGACGCGAAGGAAATCTCGCCGCAAGCACAGTCAAGCGGTATACGACTTGTGCTCCGCTCCGCGTACAAGCTCGAATATATCGAGGATGACATCGGACGCTCACAGCGCTTGAAAGTGAGACGCTACACTATCCGTGCTGTGATCGAAGTTGTGTTGTTCACCGGCTGTCGCTGCGGCGAGATCGTGGGACTAAAATCCTATTTTGTGTTTTACGCTTTTGGGCGTTTTACAAATACCATTAAGTTAAAATTGTACATTGATTCGCCCGATTCTAAAATGATTCACTTTTTTTATAGAAAAATATGGAATTGCCCCGCGTAAAAATTTAGAGGTATGTTGATAGAAGATGTTACGGTTAAAATAAAAAACGATGGCAATTCAGATTGTAATGTAAAATCTACGACGTTTTTGCGACATTTTTATTCTTTTTTTGATAGCATATTGACAAATCTGACAACATGGTGTATAATCATATATATAGTTGTGAATCTTACTTTGTTATCAATTTAAATGTTTTATAAAATCAATAAACTAAACTATGAGGAAGGGAGTCTTTAGATGGAATCTGTATCAAAATGGTTGCTGACTGATGCAGAAAAGGACGAGTTTATTGCAACACTTACGCCAAACTTGCCTGCACTAAGAACACACGCGGAAATATCACAAGAAGAATTGGCAAATCTTATAGGCGTTTCTCGCCAAACTTACAGTGCGATTGAACGTAAAGTCAGAAGAATGTCGTGGAGCACATATCTTTCTTTAGTGTTGTTTTTTGATCACAATCAAAAAACACATAAAATGCTGCGTATGCTTTCCTTATTTCCCAAGGAGTTAGTTATTCGGTTTAATGATGGTATGGACTATTCCAGTTTCGGTCTCAGCTCAATTTTGGGAAATCAAGCAGAGGATATTCTTGAATACCTGGATGAGAAAGCCAAACAAGCAATCAATTCAATGATTATGGTAGAGTATGCGAGGTGCACACAACTCCCCAGTGAAGCCGTCGTAAAATCTTTTGGCGGAATCAGCTTGTTGAATGCTATACCTTCTTCCAAGGATGTTGAAGCTATGAAAGCATTAAGGTCTATCCAAAAAAATGATATCAATGAAGAATGACATTAAAGCAAAAGCGAGAGCGTTTCTCATCGAATATAACTTGAATGAGGTGACACTTGAAGATTTATGTCGAATCATCAAGTTGCAAGGATATACCATCATTGAATATAACCATATATTCAATGATGAAAACGTAACCACGTTAATTGAAGCATTGGGTATTGAAGAAGCTATAGACAAATCAAAAGGCTTTACCTTTGCTGATAAGCAACGGCGACTCGTTTTTTTGCACGAAGACCTTTCTGATGATGAAAAACGCTTGGTGTTGGCTCACGAGGAGGGGCACATATACTGTGGACATCTTTCCTCCTATCCCGTTATAGGAAAAGATGTTGTTGAGGAATATGAAGCGAACGAATTTACCCATTATATTTTAAGCAACGGTATTGGTCGTAAAGCTCTCAATACTATCAAGAGCCATAGAAAGGTTGTCAGCATTGTAGTCGCTCTGCTTATAGTATCTGCAATCGGTTTAACAGTATTTAACGCCATTCAAAAGGAACACCACTATTATGGCGAATACTATTTGACTTCAGCCGGAAATAAGTATCACGAAGAAAAATGCATTTTTGTAAAGGGAAAAAACAATATTCGTCGGATGACGATTGAAGAGCTTGAAAACGGCGAGTATGAACCGTGTGATATGTGTCTGCCGCATGATTTAAAGTAATCACTACCTATTGTTATAATGTCGCAGGGCGACTTAAGCAATAAAACAAGTTTGTCTTTAGGAGGATTTCCATGGGAAACTACATTGGGAAAATTTGTCCGTTTTGCAAAACGGAAATCAAAGAGGAAGATAATGTAAAAGTCTGCCCTGCTTGCAACATTCCCCATCACAGCGGTTGTTGGGAAGAAAACAAAGGCTGTTCTTCGCCAAACTGTTCACAGCATAACACCTTGGAAGGCGAACCTGCAACAGGCGTTGAGCAAAACGCGATAATGACAGAAAAGAAATGTACAATCTGCGGAGCAATATTTAATGACGGAGATTTGTTCTGTCCATCTTGCGGCAACAACACTGCGGTTACACATGAGGCAAACCGCTCGATAGAAGAATTCAATCGCAATATTACAAATGCCAAGAAAAAGAAAAAAAGGTTTTTGACTATATGGTTGCCGATTATCGTGTGTGCTGTTATTGCCGGTATTGTTGTTTCTTGGTTCTTATATTTTGCTCCGAATGCTAAATATCAAGAAGCAAAGGAAATGTACACCAACGGCGACTACGAAAGTGCGATTAGTTTATTCAAGGAATTAGGAGGTTTTAAGGACAGCGAAGAACAAATCATAAATTGCGAAAATGCCATAAAACAAGAAAAATATGATGATGCAATTAAGCTGTTCGAAAACAACAATCATTTTGATGCAATTGAGATTCTTCTTTCACTTGAAGGCTTTTCGGACAGCGAAAGCAAGATCGCAGAGATAAAAAACGATTATTTATCGGATGCTCAGATTGCATATGCTCTGATTTCGCGAGGATATGACCTTGATAAAGTGCTTGGCGGTTGTGTATACAACACGCTTTTGTATACCGATCTTTATGATGCTGATATTTCAACTGCTATGTCCAGGCTTTACAGCGGTTCTTCTTATATGGTCTATTATTATTGGTCACGGTATGCAAACGGCTATACTTATGTAGTAGATGCTGATACTGCGCAAGCTTTCGAAAATTCTCTTTCTATAGCAAACCAAAATATGAGTGCGTTGGAATTAATTATGCTGGAACTGAAGCACGCACCTGAAGAATATAAGAAATTATATTCTTCATTAAATGAGCTGTATAAAAAATACGAAGACTATCACAACTACATAAATAAGCGGCCTTCCGTTGCTTATTCAACGTATTATTCGAGTAAAGATACCAAGGAAAAAAGTGTAGACAATGCTATTTCTAATGTAAAGAAGCAGAACTCGAAAATTACAAGTAAAGTTTCTGAATATAAATGGGACTAATTATTAATTATGGAGGTTTGATAATATGGAAAACTATGTGGGAAAAACTTGTCCGTTTTGCAAAACGGAGATTAAAGAAGGAGACGGTGTGAAAGTATGCCCTGCTTGCAACATTCCCCACCACGATGGGTGTTGGGAAGAAAACAAGGGGTGCACTACTTTCGGTTGCTCTGAGCAGCATTACGAAGAAAAAGGAACTAATCCTATTGCTGCCTGCAATAATTGCGGAGCTACATTGGGTGCCGGACAGGAGTTCTGTTCTAAGTGTGGACAAAAAGTTGGCATGGCCGTAGATACTAATGTCAACACTGCTATCAGCCAGTTCAATACGGGGATTGAAAAGAAAAAGGCAAAATCGAAAGCTCTCCCCATTGTAATTGCAGTTGTTTTGGTAGTCGTTGCTGCTCTCGGTTTCTTCATTTCTAAAACAATAGGTGAAAAGAAGGCTGAGGAAGCAAGGAAAGAGTACATTGAAAATGTCGAAGATTTCCTTACCTTGTCTATAACTGCCGGGGCTAATCTTGAAGACATTGCCGATACTGTCCAGAAGTATTGGTATGAGAACATTTGGGAAGACAAGCACGGAGCTGATATCGATACTGCAATTTTGCTTGCGTTGATTGATAAGTCTGATGAAATCGACCAGGCTGGAGAGTATGACACTCAAATGAAGGACTTATACTCTGAACTCAAAAAAGTTCCCGAACATATTTCTGAAGAAGATTTAGATGAGATTGAAGACCTCTGTGACGCAGTAAAAGATTTGTATAACGTGTATACAGAATTTTACAGCCTTGCAACAGACCCTTCCGGCAACTACAACTCATATAGTGATAATAACAACGAAATTACTGATGAGTTTCTCGCCTGCTACAGAGCACTCGAAAACTTATTAGATTAATGCAACTAAAATAATAAGGAGAATACTAAAATGGCAAAAGTTAATGTAATTATTGTGGATGCTACTGGCAACAAAGAACAGAAAGTTGGTCTGCCGGACGACATTAAGTGCGGCATTATCATGGTAAAGCTTGTGGAGAAAATTAAACTCCCCTCTGTCGGTCCCGATGGCAACCCCATTAGCTATAAGTTTATCCATAAGGTCACCGGCAGGCAGCTGCTTGAAGCTCAAACACTTGCCGAAGCTGGTATCAAAGACGGTGATGTTCTTCGTCTTCAGCCTGAAATTACAGCAGGTGCAATGTAATGGAGAATGATACCCTTGAGCTGAAAAGCTCTGACTTTGAAGAAGACCGCTACGCTCGTCTTCGGCTGATTCCCTGGTGGGATCAGGAGCGGCTAAAAAATGCAACTATCATGGTCGTAGGCGCTGGTGCTATCGGAAATGAATTGATTAAGAATCTGGCTTTGTTGGGCATCGGTAGAATCCTTGTATACGATATGGATGCCATTGAAAGCACCAACCTCACTCGATCAGTTCTTTACAGAGCGCGTGATGTGGGCCGTTATAAGGCGGAAGTTGCTGCCGAGCGGGCTAAGGAAATGAATCCTGATGTCAAGGCTAAGGCGTTTATTGCTAACATTATTGATGATGTTGGCTTGGGTGTGTTCCGCAGAATGAATGTGGTTTTGGGTGGTTTGGATAACCGTGAGGCACGTCTTTCCATTAACCAGTCATGCTACAAGGTGGATCGACCTTGGATTGATGGCGCTATCGAAGCGCTTAACGGCTTTGCCCGCGTCTTCATCCCCGGGCAGGGGGCTTGCTATGAATGCACCATGACCGAAACGGACTGGATGCTGATTAACAAGCGCAAATCCTGCGCTTTGCTTACCCACGAGCAGATGGCGGAGGGTAAAATTCCTACCACTCCAACTTCTTCATCGATTATCGCAGGCATCCAAGTGCAAGAAATGCTGAAGTTGCTCCATGCAGACAGAAATCTTCCTACTCTTGCAGGCAAGGGATATGTATTTAATGGTTTAACACATGATTCCTATGTCGTGGAGTATCAACGTAAAGAGGACTGCATGAGCCATGATACATACGAAAAGATTGTAGAAAAGCCCTGGTCTGTTAAAACAATCACTCTCAAAGAAATTTTAGCAGAAATCCGAAATGAACTCGGAGAAAAAGCTGTTCTCGATTTTGATAGGGACATTGCTACGACTGCTAAATGCTCTTGCGGCGAATGTAAGGATTTATTCACGCCGGTTCATAAGCTCAAAGGCAATATGCTGACTTGTCCAAAATGTGGCAATCAAATGACTTTTGATAGTGTTCATTCCATTAAAGGCGAAGAAGATTTCCTTGATAAAACGCCTTTTGATATTGGTATTCCAGTGTTACACATTATTGGTGGCAGGGTTGGTGCGAATACTACATATTATGAATTTACATCAGATGAAGCAGAAGTTTTTGAAGGGATGTAAATTGAAGGAGAATTATTATGAATACTGAAGCAAACAAAAAGTTCTGTTTCAAATGCGGAACAGAACTTGATATAAATGCATCTTTTTGTCCCCAATGTGGCGAGAGATGCAATACACAGGCGGCATCTGAACCTACTCCCATCCAGCAGTACAACATGAACATCAAACTAAAAAACGGACAGAAGGATAAAATTGATGTCAAAAAAACTATAATGAGCAATGTTATTCCGGTCGGCTGTTTAGCTGTTGGAATTATTATGTTAATTGTTGGTATTGGTATCAGTGCCCCATCCGATTACATCAGTTCATACACTATGACTGAATATGTTGGTGGCTATGCCTATAATTACATTATTGAGGCATGTCTCAGAGGTGGCAAAATTGCGGCTGCTCAGATTAGTAAGGGAATTTATATTTGCGTGGGACTTCTCATTGCTTGTATATCTGCGCTTAAAATCAATGTCGTAAAGCCTACTAAAGGAAATGATTAAGGAGGATTAGACATAGTATGACTGCAAGAATGAGACGACTTGCCTCTGACTATGAGCAAGTAAAAAAAGACTTTACTGGTCACAAAAATATTATCGTTACGCCCATTGGTGATGAGCTGCCGGAAAAATATCACGTTACATATTTTGTGAACGGTATTTACCTCTTAGAAGACGGTAGAATTGAAACTTTAGGTAGGCATGAAATTGAAATAACTCTCCATGCTGATTATCCTCGTTATAAACCTATCTGTAAAATTCTTACACCCATTTGGCATCCAAACTTCCGTGATGGACAAATTTGCATTGGAGATATCTGGGGTGCGGGAGAATCTTTGAGCGATATTATCATAAATATAGGTGATATGATTCAGTACAAGTCATGGAACTCTTATAGCCCTCTGTCTGCGGACGCAGCTCAATGGGCTATGGAAAACAAGCACTTGTTCCCGGTTGGGAATATAGACCTATATATCGCTGACTATGCTTCTTCAAAAGAAGTTGTTGAGATTGACTTGTTTGGGGATGATGGCTCAGTAATGGAAGATACGACTACTGCCCCCGAAGTTCCTACAGATATTGCTCCCGATACCACCGTTGCTCCTGTTGCTGTGTTGGAAAAAACTGACGAGAACGACTTCGAGATTACCGCTGAAGAACTTGCCGGGATAGAGTTTGTCCCCACTGCTCAGAGAATGCAAACGGTATCTCACGGTGGAACAGTAAAGAGTAACAAGCTGAATTTCAAGACTATTTTAGTCAAAGGTTTACTTTGGGCTTTAATAGGTTCATTTATTGGATTTGGTGTTTCTGAGTTAACAGAAACTAATCTTACAAGTGACGTGACTGCCGCCAGACTTTGTGGACGTTCAGAATTTGTTGAGTATCTCGAATATACAGCAAAAGCCGATTCTGCATGGGAGAAAGCATACGACGAATTTGAAGCGTATTGCAAAAAAGAAAACAAAAACGCCGAGGCAAGCAACACTTTCACTGATTGGCTCTCAAATGGAGCATCAGACAAAGCAATAGATTATCTTGAAGATTATTCAGCGTATGATGATAAAGCAAATGACGCTCTCTATGAAGTGTATGAGAACACTTACGATGAAGATGAGGATGACCTTTGGGATGCGCTGGCGATTGTTACAAGAACAAGTACAGCTCTTTGGTCTGCTGCTATTGCACTCTTTATTGGATTGTTCCTTGGAATTGGTGAAGGAATCTACTATGGTTCTAAAGAAAAGGCAATCAAATATGCACTGATCGGCGCTTGTGTATCACTTGTTATCGGATTTATAAGTGGTTACTTGGCACAGTGGATGTACGCTGAACTTTTGGGAGATGATCCTGCCGATTTCACAGCTGCACTCATTCGCGGCTTGGGCTGGGCTATCATGGGTCTCGGTATTGGCGTATCGGCCGGCTTAATAAAGCCGGAAAAGAAGCGTATACTTTTCTGCGCTCTTGGTGGTTTGGTGGGAGCCTTTATCGGCGGTTTCCTGTTTAACTATGTTTGCGATGTTATCCCCAATGACGTCGTTGCCAGAGGTGTTGCCATTGGTGTGATGGGCATTTTGATTGGCGTAGGTGTCGGTCTGCTTGAACAGTTTGCAAAAGCTGCATGGCTTAAAGTTATCCGTGGTGAATTTGAAGGTAAAGAGTATCTTGTATTTGCAGGAACCACGAGCATTGGTAACAACGGCAAAAACACCATTGTACTGTTCAAAGATAAGCTTGTCGGTCCGCATCACTGCGACATCAAGCTTGAAGGTAGCAAGTATGTTTTGACCGACTGCGGTACTCCTATGGGCACCATCGTAAATGGTCAGAAAACAGTACGCCATGTATTGCGTCAAGGTGATGCAATTGCAATAGGCAACTCTGTGCTGGTGTTTAATACTAAATAAATGGATTAGGAGGCGAGTAATATCGTGAAACCAATCAGAGGATTACTCTCTTTGATGATTGTGGTGGCGGTAGTATTCGCCTCCGCTTTATCCGTGAGTGCAATAGGCTTTGAAGCCGAAAACGCTTATGAATCAGTTTTCGTCATATACTCTGGGAATTCTATGGGCAGCGGGTTTGCTATCGGTGAAAACTGCATAGTAACTAACGCACACGTTATTGAAAACACTAAACGTATCTCTGTCGTCACTTATGGAGGTACTGAGTATGGTGCATCTGTTCTTGGTATAAATGAGGATGAAGATATAGCTGTTTTGGTTGTGAATGATGTCAGTTTTCCTTTTTTGACGGTTGCTGATCTTTCAACAATGAAAACTGGTGATGATATTTATGCTATAGGTGCCCCCAAGGGCATGGCCTATACCCTTACCAAAGGTGGCGTTTCCGCTAAGGAGAGAATAATCGGAAAACGTTCTTATATTCAAATTGATGCCCCTATCAATGAGGGTAATAGCGGCGGCCCCTTGCTTAATGATGCTGGCGAAGTTCTTGGAATGAATACATTAAAAATGTTTGATAGTGAAGGGATTGGTCTGGCAATTCCGATAACAAGGATTTGCAGTTATCTTATATCTCTTGGAATTGAGTTAAACACAAACGGAAATGTTTTGCAAAACATCGAAGTGCCAGAAGTAACTCTGCCTTATACGGCAGAAAATGAAAACGAAGAAAACAAAACTGATTACTACGATAACGAGCAGCTTCCTATGGTTACTTATGTTGCGTTCTTCATTGCAGGAGTATCTTTAATTGGAAATATCGTGTTTGCTGTTTTGTTAATATATCAAAAAAAGAAAAATATTACATTACAATATGATCCGAGGGAAAGAACGGATTTCGATATTGATGTATGGGAGTAAGAAAGATGGCTAAGAAAGCAAAAAACAAAATAAAAAAGAATATTGCAACAGAAATGCCGGAGAACGTACTGCCCCAGAACATTCTCCCTATTGGCGAGCGTGTAGAAGAAAACAAAAACATATATATTTCGCAAAAGGCGTACAAAGAGATTCATAACTTTACCGAGAATAAAACTACCAACGAAAGTGGCGGTATGCTTGTTGGTTCGGTAATTGAAGAATTTGGAAAAACTAATATTGTAATTAGCGGTTTTGTTGAAGCTAAACATTGTGATTCAACCCCCACCACTTTGAAGTTCACCCATGAAACATGGGAGCATGTACATAAAGAAATCGAAAAAAAGCATAAAGGCAAAAAAATTGTAGGTTGGATTCATACGCATCCGGACTTCGGTATTTTTCTGTCTGAATATGATAGATTTATTCATCAAAATTTCTTTAACGAGGACCATCAAGTTGCTTACGTAGTTGACCCAATCCAGAATATTGAGGGATTCTATTTCTGGATTAACGGAAAAATCGAAAAGTGTAAAGGATTTTACATTTATGATAAAACCGGTGTAAACATTGATGTAGATGTGGAGAATGATGAAGTAGTTCAAAAAGAAGATACAACAATTTTTAGTGGAAAAAATATCCTACTCGCTATCCTTTCCGTTGCAGTTGTATTTTTGATTTTCTCCAACATTTCAACGAATAACAAACTTGAAAAAATTGAAAGCCAACAGCGAACACTTGTTGACTCTGCAAACCAAAGTCTTGCATATATGCATCAGCTTATTTCTTCCCAAACATCCGAAATCGAAGGACTGAACAGCCAAATTGAAGATTTAAGTGACATTTTGAGCCAGGCGGGAATTTTTGTTAAACCAGAATCTGAGCCAACTATACCGGGTGGCGAAACAATAGATGATTCTTCTGACAATAGCACTTCTGACAATAGCACTTCTGACGATGATGCAACTGACGAGTCAACGGATGACTCAGCAGATGCTTCAACAGATGACTCAGCAGATGCTTCGACAGATGACTCGGCAGACGCTTCGACAGATGACTCGGCAGATGTTTCAACAGATGACTCAACAAATGCTTCAACAGATGATGCACTCCAAGAACCAAACGAAGATGGAGGAAATATCGGTGAATGATTATACCGGCAAGATTTGTCCTTTCTGCAAAACCGAATTTAAGTCTAATGATGCGATAGTTGTTTGTAGCGAGTGCGATATGCCACACCACAAAGATTGTTGGGTTGAAAATCAAGGCTGTACTACTTTCGGCTGCCTTGGTACAATAAAGTCTGCAGATGATACTATTACATCTGTTACCACAAACCACATGAATTATGATGACGTAAGGAGAAATGATACGCCATCCAGTGTGGTTTACTGCACGAAATGCGGAGCACAAAGCAATGCTTCTTCTTCGTTTTGTTCTAAGTGTGGCAATAGGCTTACAACGGGCTTTGAACAAGAGCATCAGGCCATAGCTTATACACGAGTAAATCCTGCAAGCACAAATCTTTATTCCTATGTTGATTCGTCAAACAATTATAACTCTAATGGGTATAATAGCTATCAATCACAGCAAAGCACCGTCATTGATTATGATGTTCAACAGCTTATCGGAATTAAGGCGGAATACTATATCCCAAAATTTCGAGAATTAAAATCAAACAACAAGAATACATCGTGGAACTGGGCAGCTTTTTTGGTTACGCCTTATTGGATGATATACCGAAAAATGTATGGTTATGGTGCGGGTCTTCTTGGAGTGGCGTTTTTGCTATCACTAATTGGTTCCGTTTTTCTTTCGTTGCTCTTGTTTGCAGGGTATATTGTCCTTGGCGTTTTTGGAAACGATATTTATATGAAATTCCTTGAAAACAAAGCCAATCAAGCTAAAACCATGAGCGAGCCGTATAAAACGCAGTTTATTCTGAAAAATTGCGGTGTAAATACTACTGCTACTGTTCTTACGCTTATTGGATATGCATTGTTAACTGCGATACTGTTTGTATAAGGAGGTAATATAGTGGATAGGAATTTCGAAATAGAATTTGGAGAAGAAAAAACAGAAGATACTGGCAGTGTTCAACTTCCTATGAATTTCTTGACTTTCGGAGAAATTGAGAATGATGATGTGAAGGTATATATCAAACAGGATATTTACAAGGCACTTGAAAAATTGTCAGCTTCAGACACAAGCAAAGAACTTGGCAGTATCCTCCTCGGTGATTACTGTCAAGAGCTCGGAAAAACAAATGTGATAATCTCTAACTTTGTTGAAGCCAAATACACGGACGCCTCTGCCTCCACCCTTACTTTTACCCATGAGACATGGGACTACATTCATTCGGAACACGAGCGTTTGTATCCGGACAAGAAGATAATCGGTTGGCAGCATACGCATCCAAACTACGGAATTTTCTTGTCAAATTACGACATGTTTATCCAAGAGAATTTCTTTAATCTTCCATTCCAGATTGCCTATGTAATTGACCCGATTCAAAATATTCGTGGATTCTTCCAATGGAAAAACGGAAAAATTGAAAAACTCAAAGGGTACTATGTCTATGACGATGTGGGCAAACCAATTAAGATTGAACAAATCAAAAAAGAGATAGTCCAGCCAAAGCGGAACTCAAATAAGGCGCTAATTTCTGTTGTATCTATATTAAGTGTCATATCGCTAATTATGGGGATTTCCTTGATTTCATTATATAAAGACTATCAGGAACGTATTGATAAACAAAATGAGATTGTTTCAGACTTTAATGAAGCATTAGATGCACAAAGAGATATAATTGAAAGACAGGGTGCTGAAATAACAACTTTACAAAGTTATTTTATTGATGGAATTCTTGATAGTTCAGATAAAACTACGGCTGCAGATCTATTGAGCAAATTGGAAAATCATGAGATCGAATTGGAAAACCAAGAGATTCTGCTAACTGAATTAAAAAGTTATATCGAACAACAACAGGATAATTCAAGCACCGATATGCCTTCTCAAAGTGAAAACAGTATTGACTTCATCATGTATACCGTCGAAGCAGGAGACTCTTTGTCTTCAATTTGCATCAAGAACGGCTTGGACTACCTATCAAACTACAGGATAATAATGGCTCTAAACGGCATTTCCGATGTAAATAAGATATATATCGGTCAAAATCTTATCATCCCGAGCTTAGATTAAATGCAGTAAATCTAAAAATGAAAGTCGCAGAACTCATTTTTGAATTCTGCGGCTTTCTTTTATTGCGCCTTTTCTTTGTTTACGGCAGAACAATTATCAACACTCCACCGCAACCTTAATAACTCCGTCACGCTTATTTTCAAACAACTCATATGCCTCATCGATCTTCGCAAGTGGATAGGTATGCGTGATCAGGGGCGCGGTATCGAGCTTGCCATCTGCGATGAGCTTCAGCGTTTTCTCGCAATCGCAACCGTCAACGCCGCCGGTCTTGAAGGTCAGATTCTTGCCGTACATATCGGGCAGAGGTAGAGTCTGCGCCTTGTCGTAAAGCGCCACCACCGTCACAATCGCATTCGGTCGCGCGCACACCCATGCAAGCTCAAAGGTGTTCTTCGCACCTGCAACCTCAAGCACTACATCAGCGCCGCCGTGATCGCTGTTCTCGCGAACGAAATCAAGGCATTCTTCAGGCGTAACCGTCACCACATCGGGATAATGTTCATTCACAAATTTTATGCGGTTCTCGTCCTTCTCGCACACGATAATGCGCTTGGGATTCTCCAGCATCACGCAAAGAAGCGTACAAATCCCCGTGGGGCCTGCGCCGATGATAAGAACGGTATCGTCCTCGGTAATTTCCGAAATCTTTGCTGCCCAATATCCCGTGGCAAGAACGTCGCCAACGAGCAGAGCTTGTCTGTCGGTCACAGTATCGGGAATCTTATTAAGCCCCTGATCCGCAAAAGGCACGCGAACGTACTCCGCTTGACCGCCGTCAATACGGCAACCAAGCGCCCAGCCACCGTTCGTGTCGGTGCAGTTGTTGACAAATCCCTTCTTGCAGAAGAAGCACTCGCCGCAGAAGGTTTCCACATTCACCGTAACTCTGTCGCCTGGCTTTACGTTCGTCACCGCAGAGCCGACCTCCTCCACGATACCGACCATCTCGTGACCGACTGTGATTCCCTCCACCGCTCTCGGCACGTTGCCGTGCTTGATGTGGAGGTCGCTGGAGCAGATGCTGGCGAGTGTAACACGGACTATTGCATCACGTTTGTGCAGAAGTGTAGGCTTTGGTTTCTCAACCAAGCCGAATTTTCCTTTTGAAATATATGTGTAGGTTAGCATATTCGTCCCTCGTTTATTCATTGTTTACTGCGGCGCAAATTTTGCCCGTTATTTCCCACAATAAGTTCCAATCGCCTCACAAACAAACGCCGCCGTGCCGTCCGCGTGCTTGTCGATGTTAGCCTTGAACCGCTCGTCCGCCACGTACATCTGACCAAGTCCCGACAAAATCTCGTTTGTGCAGGTGTAGTAATTCTCGCTGATATGGCTCTGCAGAGCTTTGACAAGCGCCTGTGCTTCGGCAGAATCCGGTGCATTACCGTTTTTTATGCACACCGCGAACTCCGCGAAAATATCGTTCATTTCTCCGACAAGATCGTTCCACTTATCCTTGGAATAATTCTTCGTCTTCTCCGCGTGCTCCTTGTATGCGTCGGTCACACCCCATTTTTCTTTTGCTTCAGCCTTATGCTTTTCAAATTCGCTGCTGTCAAATGCGCTCATAACATTTTCTCCTTAAAACTCACTTCAACCTGCACATCGCATACAATTCCTCTATGCACGGCGATTTATATTCGATGTACTTATCAATATCGTCCGGAAACAACTGCGCGGCGGTTTCTTTTATCTGACTGTACTTCCTCGCCGCCTCGGGATTACTCCGCAGAAAATCTCGGAACGCAATATGTCGGTGCAGCTCCTCTGAATACTCGGGGCACACATACAAATGGTGCCTCATGAGATGCGGCTTCTCCGAATATTTGAACGCCTCTCTGTTCTTAATTCCAAGGTCACCCTCGTGGATGTAGCCGATCGTTTCTAATTTGCGCACTACGGCATCAAATACGCCGTAATCCTTGATGATCACATCAATGTCAATGCAAGGCTTCGCTGACATCCCTTCCACAGACGTGCTTCCCACGTGTTCTATGCCGACGATCAAATCGCCGATTGCGGCTTCGATTTTTTGCTTTATTTCTTCAAAAGCTGATTTCCATGCCGCATCATAAGGAAGGACGATGACTTTGGTTGTTCGCATATGTAACCTCAATACTTATTTTTGAAGAATATTCCTCTTATAAGACCAAAAAGCATACCACCAATAAATAGCCCCAGTCTTCTGCCCGGTTTATTCGCTTTTCTTGCCATTGTAAACCTCTATCAGATATTATATTTAATTTCAATGGTTGAGGAATAACCGCTTGGTGTGGTGTGTATTACAACGTCGCCATCTATCATTGATTGCCTCATGGCATTGCAAACCTGCGGCATTGCACTTTTGAGATTGAGATCTTCATGGATGTGACCGGATTTCAAAGTAATTTCTTTCTTTCCGGATTTTTTAGCAGATTCTTTTAACTCTTCGATATACTGGCGAATTTGTGCTGTGCCGATTTTATTGATTTCTTGTTCGTCACTTTGATTTTTCATCAATATTGCTACCTGTTCCTCTAATACTTGGATTCTTCCCAACAATTCAACAATAATCTTTTCATAATTCATATAGGTTGAGCCTCCCAATTTATAGATTCTATTAGAATTCTACCATGTTTCTCAAAGGATGTCAAGAGAATTTCAAAAAAATCTTAAAAATATTTTAGTTAAAATTTCAGGGCTGACAGTATGCGTCTGTCAGCCCCCTTGGCTTTATATAGTTCGATCATTTTTATTTATCGATATCGTATGAGTTTCCTCGTCATATTCCTATCTACCGTTTTACTTGGACTTATATCTGTTTTCCGCATAAATAAGGAGAGCAATTCCTATCACAAATCCAACCGCAAAGGCAATGAATCTCCACTCAGAATTTGTAATACCGAGAATGACAGCAGTAATCAGAAGAACGATACCAATAGTAAAAATCCCAAGTCCCGATATTGTGCAAAAATCCTTTTGTCTTCTGCCGACACTTTGTAATAATTATAATCGTGAAGCAGCGTTATTTTTTTCCATATCAGATAGCCAAGTACAACCAAAAGAGCACCCACAAGTCCGACAACAATTAAAGCGATCAGCATGATATCCTCACAAGTAAATTTATGTTTAACCGCTCGCCTCTACAGCTTGCGGATATTCGCCTCAATCTGCTTGATTACCTCGATAAAAGCCGCATCGTCCTTTCCCGTCGGATCGGGCAGACACCAATCATCGTCGAAGGCTCTGCCGATGAACGGGCATCCCACATCGCATCCCATTGAAATAGCGACGTCGGGTGGCGGTATCTTGTCTACGGTTTTGCTGTACTGTGTTTGCTCCATATCTATGCCGTAAAGCTCTTTCATCAGTCTGACCGCATCCTGATTGATCTGCGGTTTAGTTTCGGTTCCTGCCGAGTAGAATTCGAACTCATCACCGCGCAGATGCTTACCGAGGGCTTCTGCGACCTGACTACGGCAGGAATTATGTACGCAAATAAATGCTATCTTCTTTTTCATTATTTCACTCCCTAACGGACAGTCGAGGACGCCTGTCCCTACATTGTTTATCTAAAGGGGCACCTCACGCCGATGCACTGATTATTCTGCTCCGCATGAATACACTTGATCTCGTCAAGCTCCATTTCCACACCGAGATGTGCCTTCGCAAACTCCACCGCCTTGATTATAGCGGTGTAAGAATCGCGCTTACAGCAGCGTGGACCGCCGATTTCACCGATAGCACCGAGGGCGGAAGATGTCATCTTGTTGGAAAGCCCCCATGCTTCATTTGCAAGCGGAGTAGAGCCCGTCACGATAGACACGAACATTCCTGCGCTGATACCGGCACCGCACGCTCCCCAAAATCCGCAAGCACCGCCGGGAACTTTCTTGCCCCTCGCCTGCATTTCGGATAAAGCTTTGGGCAGAGCAATATCACCGCCTGCGTTCTTGTACGCCGTAAGAAGCGCCGAGCCGACCATAACATGATGCTCGGGACCGTGCATATGGCAGAAGGGAAGTGCCATCATCTTTTGCATAATCTCAATAGGATTCTTCGACTTTTCGCCAAGGCATACGCCGATGATGCTGTCCATTCCTTGCGTGTGGCACTCGTTGCATATGTAGTGACCGTTTTCGCAAGCGGTCTTGCTGTTTTCTTTTTTGTGGCAGACGGCGCATTCCATCACCTCGTCGGTTTCAAGGTATTTAAGCGGTGCGCCGCAAATAAGGCATTCGTCTTTCATTGTAATCTCCTCGCTTTGTCTTTGATTGCTGCGGTTAAAAATTTGAGCCGCGAAAAATCATTCGTTTTCACTAACAACATCGCCCGTCCAATCAAGTATACCGCCGAACTCCACGATATTCGTATATCCGAGCGCCACCAGCTTTTCCGCCGCCTCTTTACTGCGGCGACCGCTTCGGCAGTAGACCATGATAAGCTGCTCCTTGTCGGGAAGCTCCCCAATCTCGTCCGTGCCGATGTCCTCGTTTGCAACATTGATTGCGTTCGGGATATGCCCCTCGGCGAATTCATCGGCTCTGCGCACGTCGAGGATGATGTAATCGCTTTCTTCCTGCATCATTATCACCGCTTCTTCCATGCTGATCTGACGGTAGGTGTTCGTCTGTTCTTTGTTCATAATTTCACTCTCCTGTATTTGAAGTTCTCCGTTTGCTTCGGTATCGGTTGTTTTATGTGAATCCATCGCGCACGCGCTCATCGCAGCGGCAAGCACGAGCATGACTGCGGCGATTATGCTTTTTTGTTTTATTTTTGGATTTGGTCTTGTCATGCTTTTCTCCGTGGTATGATGTATGTTATAATAATTATACCATGTTCAGGCGGACACTTCAACAACTTTCCGTGAATAATAGACAGATTCACTTTTTCTTTCTTTTTTGCGGCGCAAATATTGAAGGGATGAACGATTCGTTCATCCCTATTGTTATACTTATCTCCGTATGAAATTATAGCATTCACACTAAGAGGAGCGTCAAGCGAGGTGAAAAATATTTTTAACTAAAACCCGATTTTCGAAAGCGGCTTGGATTTCTGTTCTTCTCTCGTCGTTTCGCTGTCACTCTCATCTACTCCGATGCCGTTCGCTTTCTTGAATTCGCTTTTCTCATCCTCCGAAAGCACACGCGCGATTACACTCGAATGAGTAATAAACATTATCTCTGCAAGCGCTGAATCATCTATTTTATCGTAAAGGCGTCCTGCGCTGTATGTACCCTGGAATACAGTATTGGTGCTGTTAGCAACATATCCGATTACGTCTATAAACGGGAGAAGAACAGCAATTGCATTTTCATCGTGCTCATTATCAACATCCTTCACAAGCTTTACGATGCGACCGACCTTGTACGGCTTCATGCCGAGGTAATGGTTCTGTCCTGTGATTGTTACGAATATGTTTTTCATGTGATTGTCCTCCGTTTTTGTTCAGCTTTTTCTACTGTATACATTGTACCACGTCAAGAGTCCTAAAAAACGGACAGAGCCGATTGCGGGGACGCAATCGGCTCAAATTTTATTCATACTGTGCAATCGCAACCTTTGCAAGCTTCACAAGCTCGTCTTTTACATTGTTCGGTGAAACTATCCGCATATCTGCGCCGAAGTTCATAACCCATGTCAGGAACAGCGGACTTGCAGCAACTTTTACGCGCACCTCGAAATGCTCGTCGTCCACCTTTGAAAAGAGCAAGTCGTTTCCGAAGCGGTCAATGATAACTCCCGCAAGGTGATTTTTGCAGCGAAGCGTTACCGCTTCTTCTTTGCCGCCGAACATACCGAACGTCTTCTTCGCGTATGCCGCCATATCGAAATCCTTGAACGCTTCCGCACCGTCACGCGGCTCGTCGAGTACCTTGATTTTCAGCATTTTATCAACTCTATAATGCCGTACGCTCTCAGAGAGGGAGTCGTATGCTATCATATAGTAGTTTTCGTCATCCCACGTCAGCGCGAAAGGACTCACAACGTAAACTCTGCCGTCGTGGCGGAGTACACGCTCCTTTTTCTCGTTCCACTCGAAATAGTGAAATGACAGCTTCTTGTTCGCTGACAGTGCCTCGTGAATGTAGTCAACGGTGTAATAGATACTCTCGTTCATCGTCTTAATACGCCCAGCAACGAATACCTGGCGGTTGAGTGTACGCGCCTGATTTGCGCTCGTGAGCGTTTCAAGTTTGTTGATAAGCTCGATGCTCTTTTTATGCGTGATGAATTTTGAAGCCTGCACCGCGTCAACGAGAAGCTTCAGCTCGGGAAGCTCGAATGTGCGGCTGACAACGTGATAGCGTACCTGTTTATCCTTACGCTTCTCGATGTCCAGACCGAATACACGAAGTGTTTCAAAATCATCGTACAGCGTTTTGCGCTCGGCATTTATGCCGTAAGACGCGAGGGCGTTTGTAATCTCCTCAAGCGTCATACCGCGCTCGTCATCGGTGCCCTCAAGGAGTATTTTCATAAGGTAGAGTATCTTTATTTTCTGGTTTCCTGCCATTTTGTGTTCTCCTTCACATATCGTATGCGGCACGGTAAAGCTCGTCCGCGGTGCTCTTTATGAGGTCGTACAATTCGAGATTTTCGGTGTATTTCTGCGGTATCGCAGATAGTCCCAGATGTGCACCCATAATATTACCCGTTACTGCACCCGTGGAATCGCTGTCACCGCTGTGGTTGACCGACGCAACTATGGTTTTTTCGAAGTTGTCGCTGTATTTGAGCGAACAGTACACCGCTATCGCCAGCGTTTCCTCGGCAACCCAGCCCTCGCCGAGCTGTGTTATTGCATCAATGTCGGGAATGTTGGCTTTCGATAGCTCTACGGCTTTTTCTATAAGATTTTGCAGACATTTCATATTCTCTGTGTCGCCGAACAGCATTTTTGCGGTGTTTACCGCATCTGTCAGTGCATCGGGAACAGTCATGTCTGTTTGAGCCAAAACAGCACACATATGCCCGAGTATCGCGGCAGGAATATATCCCAGCTCATGACCGTGGGTAAGTGCGGCGGCTTCAGCAGCAATTTTCGAGATTTCAGCGGTGGAAGTCTTCGTTATGTTGTAATACAGACCAACCGGTGCAACACGCATTATTCCGCCACAGCCTTTGCTGTCGTTCATAGGATGTGCGACACTGCCACGCTCGTTATGTACAAGGCTTAATATGCAGGTGCGTCCGGGTTCGCGGGATTCGTAAAGTTCCGGATATTTAGAAAGGCGCGAAATCGGTTCGGAAAGGGGATATCCCTCAATCTGCATTGCTGCCCACTCGCGGTAACAGTTGTATATTGACGTGAGTTTGTCATCATCGAACATAAGCAAACCTTCGGCAGTGAACAGCGTCATTTGTGTATCGTCGGAGATAAGCGCGGTGTCGTTTGTGAGGAAATAATCGTTTATGCCATCGTCGCCGTGCCGCGCGAGTATTTGAGTGTAGGTATTAAATTCCACCGGATATCCAAGCGCATCGCCGACAGCTCCGCCGATAAGACATCCGAGGTATTTATCCTTGATTGACATAGGCACCTCCGATGATGTGATTTATTATATTAATTATACCACGCCAAAACGGATATGTCAATCTAAATGTGTCCGTTTTTTTGGACTGATGCTGCGGTATAATAATTATGCAAGAAAAGTGGGAGCCCATGCCCAACCTTTGGAAAATTGAGAACGAGATTACAGACTACGAGGACATTACGGAGGAAGAAGCAATGAAATTTATAAAAGAGTGTGAGCAAGAAAACAACAAGAGAACACCTATCATTCGAATCGACTCACTCGAGCAGACAGAAACACTTCTCAAAGTTGAAAAAACAATCGACGTACTCATCGGTGAAGGAGAAAACTTCACACAAGAGAGTTTTGTTGCGGTTCTTGAATCGATTCGCCAGGCAATACTTAACGGCGACAGTTTTATAGTCCCGATAGAAATATCAGATGAAGATGTTGAAACACTTCTTTCCAACGGTCTGGATGTTGGTACGGTAATAGAAACGCATAAAGATATGCGCTTCAAAATCAGAACAATCAGTCTTGATAACGATTCAGTAGCTTATGCCGCATTTACGAACGCAGACGCAGTCAAAATGGGCGAGGACACGTCCACAGCGGTTGAAAAAATTGAGAAGTTTTTCGATAAGATTATGAAAAATCCCAATGTTGACGGTGTCCTGATCAATCCGTGGGGAAATTCGTTCTGGCTATCAAAAAGCAATATAAAGCGTATTTTCGAGGTGCTGATTCCAGAAGACCGACAGAATCTTATTGGTTTTTTTGCCGAAGTTCCGGAAGGTGTTGAGCTTGATGCTACATTACCGTGTCTGAATGTTTCTGAAATTGGCAACGGCGATATTCTGTGGAATGAGCTTGAAAAAGTTCGTGCAAATGATTACCATATTGTATCTGTTCCAACATTTATTGCCGACACAGATTCGTCCGATGAAGCGATTGAAACTGCGCTGCATACGCTCTCTGATTGGCTGCATATTAACGGCGGTTACTATATGGCGCTTTGTTTTATCGGAGATGAGAGCACGGTTAGTCACTATCGCACAGTATGGAACGGAAACGTACAAGCGTGGAACGAACGTAAAATAATCCGCGAAAACAATGGCAAGCTCGAAGATGCGATTGCCTACGCTATGGAGTGTCACAGAGGCGCATCAGCAAAAGGCACAAATACACCGTATATCTTGCATCCTATTGAGGCATTACAGATACTCACGCGAATGAACGCCGACACCAATCTGCTCTGTGCAGGCATTCTCCACGACACGCTTGAGGATACCGATGCTACGCTTCTTGAGATTTACAGAAAATTCGGTACGGATGTAGCTGCGCTCGTTAATGCTCACACCGAAGACAAACGCAGATGTTGGTATTATCGCAAGCTATATACACTTACAAAGCTCCCCGAGGAGAATATTCGAGTAAAGATGTCGGCAATGGCAGATAAGCTCTCCAACCTTCGCCGACTGTGGGCAGACTACAAGGAGATCGGGGATGAGCTGTGGGAACGATTCAACGCGCCGAAAGAGATGCAGGCGTGGTATTACAGTGGACTTATTGATGCTATGTATGAGATGCAGAATTATCCCGAAACAAAGGATATGCATTGGGAGATGAATGATATTTACAAGGATCTCTTTGTAAGATACTACATAGACGAGAAGGAGGGATTTCTGTATCAGGTTGATGTAAGCGGCGAAGTTCACATACTGAAAAAGGGTAAACCGCAATGGAATGTGGAAGAAATTCAAGTGCCTAAAACTGCAGAGCGAGTTCACCGAGAGTATGCAGAACGTGTGGAGGATAACTGGAACGATCCTTTTTGGGAGGCTCATCACTACGATATAATGGACAGCCAGCACACATTATATCAGGCAGACGGCAGAGTAATTGTTCTGTCAAGTTGTAAGAATACCATAGTGCTGACTGATAATGATGCATCGCTTGTGCTCGATGAAGCGAACACGAATCGGTTTCTTGTACAGCTTCGCCTCAAATACAGCACGCGCAATAAGCTTGCAACTATGCTTGAAAAAGAATTCGGCGGTGAAGATGCTGTGGAGAAGTTCAAGGCGTTCTGCGAAGAGATACACGTAGAGGTTTGCGTGAATTGCATATGATATTGAAATGTTCATAAATGCATGGTATAATGGATTTATAAAAAACAGTCGAGTCGGGAGAAAATATGGACATCAATTCTTTAGATAGATTTATTGAAGCACAGGAACATACATATGCAACTGCACTTGATGAAATCAAGCGCGGAAAAAAGCGTTCGCATTGGATGTGGTACATCTTTCCTCAACTACGCGGTCTTGGTATGAGTTCGATGGCGTACGCCTACGGTATTGCCGACCTTGCCGAAGCGAGAGCATATCTCGCGCATCCGGTTCTGTCTGCTCGGATTATCGAGATTTGTAAGGCATTACTCGCGCATGAAAATAAAAATCCTAAAGATATATTCGGGCATACCGACGCGCTGAAGCTGCGGTCATCTATGACGTTGTTTGCACTTGTCAGCGAAGACGGTTCGGTGTTTCATAAAGTGTTGGAACGTTTTTATGACGGGGAAATGGATGATATGACTTTGGAACTTGTAAAAGAGAGGTGATTGTTATGCCGCTGAAGTTAGACGATAAATTGGTAATAGGAGTTTCTTCTCGAGCTTTATTTGATCTTGAGGCAGAAAACAAGATTTTTGAAGAATCCGGTTTGGAAGAATACTCTGCGTATCAAATAGAACACGAGAAGGATATTCTAAAGCCCGGCACCGCCTTCCCGCTGATTAAAGCGCTGCAGCAGTTAAATGCCGACGGACGGTATTTGACAGAAATTATAGTTATGTCTAAAAACAGCGCTGATACGAGTCTTAGAATCTTTAATTCCATCGAACACTACAAGTTAAATATCAGCAGGGCATCATTGGTTAGCGGAGCCTCGATTTCACCGTATCTCGGAGCGTTTAAAACCGATTTGTTCTTGTCTGCCAATGAGGACGATGTGCAGGAAGCAATCGACGCAAATGTGGCATCCGGTATCATTTGCAGCCACGATCAGCTCCCGATCAATGCTGACAACGAAATAACTCAAATTCGTATAGCATTCGACGGTGATGCGGTAATTTTCTCAGATGAAGCAGAACGTGTTTATCAGGAAAAAGGACTGCAGGCTTTCACCGAGCATGAACAGGAAAATGCAAAAAATCCGTTGCCTGAAGGACCTTTTGCTAAGCTACTTAAAACTATTTCAATCATACAGCAACAGTTCCCCAAGGATGCCGTCCCGATCCGTACAGCACTTGTAACCGCGAGAAATGCTCCTGCGCACGAGAGAGTTGTTCGCACACTGCGTGCATGGGATGTGCGAATTGATGAAGCCTTCTTCCTCGGCGGAATTGAAAAGAGCGAGGTTTTGAAAGCGTTTGGCGCAAATATTTTCTTCGATGATCAAAGTGTTCATACGGATTCTGCATCGAAATTAGTGCCATCTGCACGAGTCCCGTACAAGCAGAATAAAGGTTGAGCATCTTCATATATTGCGGCCGAAGAAATATCCTGCAG
The DNA here is from genome assembly GCA_045636265.1 of Candidatus Flemingiibacterium sp. Lineage (GTDB taxonomy): Bacteria > Bacillota > Clostridia > Oscillospirales > CAG-272 > Flemingiibacterium. The sequence goes on along the minus strand of JAZTXD010000078.1, from coordinate 73,913 downwards.
TCACGCGACATTCCGAAAAAAGTTCAATATAAAATGATAACCTGTAGTTCAATGCTTTTACCATTTATGGGTTATCTATCGCCGCCCTTTTTATTTATCTATTGCGACGCAAACAGTTATCTGCGAAACCTATTGACAACTGCCACCGAAAGAGTTACAATACACACGCCTCCCGAACCGCAGCTTATGCGAAAATTCGGGAGGCATTTTTGAAAGGCATAATTTCAGACATCAAGGCGGAAAAACTATGGCAAGTATTATTTCAAAACCAAATGGCACCTACCTAATCCGCATTTTCTGCGACGTTGATTCAAACGGCAAAATGTATTGACGGATGAACAATCTTACCACAGAATGTTACCTACGAAAGTATTTGCGGCAAGATTAAGCGCTAAAGTTTGTTCGAATTACTTCAACTTTAACTTAAGAGAATTAATCTCTGATTCCAGTCTACTGCTTTCAGCCTTAGCTGCTTTCTTAAGCTTTGATCCGGCACCGAAAATTTTGCCGGCGTTTTCTTCGCAAATTGCTTTTGCTTGGCAAGTACGGTATTTATTTCGGCGATTTGGGCATTGATCCTATCGTTGTGCGCTTTGATTTCGGTAACGCGCTTTTCTTCATCAGCCTTCAGCTTTTCTTTCCTCATCACGCTCGACGCAAGCGCGTTAATGCCAGCATGGCCGGATTTCCAGCCAGCACATCTGCCATTTGCTCAATCATGCCTTTCTGCACGCTTGGCGTTTGCTTTTTTCGGGGATGCACTTAACGCCCTCCACCGTTGTCACCTACGAGTGCGATATGAAGCCTTCGGAAGAGTGAAATTAGCTCTGCAAGATTCACCACGTTGACTATAGCACGTGGCGAGAATGTCGCTAACAAGAATCGCTTGTCTGCCACTTACGTTATCGTGGGCTTGATTGCCGTTTCTTTGTTTGCCGCGGCACAGTTTTAATTTCCAAATTCAAAACTGCAGCCCACAAGCTGTTCGCTGAATTCAAAAAATCTTTTTGCAAGCTCCATATCCTTTGAGTGTTTCGATGACTTTGCAATTTTGCACTGATAGAAATACTCACCAGTGACATCTCTTACGTCCTCGCTGGACGCAAGATAAATCGCAGTACGCGCGCCTTGCTCTGGCGTTTGAAAGAACGGCTTCAGCATCCCGGTAACCGTCTTTCCAAAGCCCGTATCACGGCTGATACCGATGTTCGTGGCAACCGCTCCCGGATGACAGCAATTTACCGTAATTCCGTGATCTTTGAGCCTTGCCGCAAGTTCTCGTGTAAAAAGCACGTTGGCAAGCTTGCTCTGCGAGTATGCTTTAATGACGTTAAAGCCTCTGGTCAAGTTGATATCCTCGAAATGAATCTTGCCTGTCTTGTGTGCGCCGGAGGACACGTTAACGATTCGGCCGCCGCTTGGAATAAGGTGAGCAAGCTTCAGCGTCAGCAGAAAATGACCGAGATGATTTACTCCGAATTGCCGCTCAAATCCGTCTTTTGTGGTTTGCCGATCAAGAGAGATGAAACCTGCGTTATTGACAAGAATATCGAGTTTTTCGTATTTGGCTCGGAATGCATCCGTAAACGCCTTGACAGAGGAAAGATCCCCAAGGTCACAGAGCATAAGATCCAATTTCCGGTCGGACTTTTCCGACAGTTTGTTCAGCGCTTCCCGGCCTCGTTTTTCATTTCTGCAGAGCATGACAACAACCGCGCCCATGTCTGCAAGGGCGGCGGCAGTTGCCATACCCATGCCCGAATTCGCGCCCGTTACAATCGCTGTTTTTCCGTTAAGTGTTGACATATTATTCACCTCTTTCGAGTCATTATATTGGCCTGCTACGGTCCCCAAATTGAACCGCTATACTTAATTTCCTCTAACAACCGCACCAGTCCGGTCGAGGATGCCGCCGAACTCCACGATGCTCGTATATCCAAGCACCACCAGTTTCTCGCCGCCTCTTTACTGCGGTGATTATGGCTTTTCGTTTGGATTTTTGGGGTTAGCTTTATCATGGCTCCCTCTGTGTGATTGGTGTTACCATAATTATACCATGTTCAGGCAATGACTTCAACAGTTTTGCGTGAATATTATGTGCGAACACCTTTTCTTTGTCGGCTGCGGCGCGTTAAATGCCACGGCAAAGTATATTTCTTTTGATTTTTCATGCCAGAAAAAGTTGTATTGACAAACAATTGAAGATATGATATAATAAAAACGAACTCAACAAGAGTTACTCTATAATGCATTACTGTTTAGTAGTGCGTGCCCGATATGGCATAGGTGTTTTTTTGAAACTGAATAAGAGAAATTATCAGACACGAATCAGACTGACTCCCATTGGCGCGGACTTTATGCAAGTCCACTTCAGGATAGGCGGCGATAACCACTATTTCTATCCGAGTTGCGTTATGGGGGATCAGTTTTCTTCTTTTTTAACTGCGGTTTATTGCCTTTACAACGAAGGATTTGACTATCACAGATTACATCGCAGATTGTGGAAGAGAAGATTCGGAGTTGATCCGTGGGAATACCCCACTGATGAAAACGGCAAGTGTTTTTACAAATCCATTCCTATCACGTGGGATGAAGAAGGCCGAATCATAGATATTACTCTTTCTCGCCGTTCTGCCGATGAAGAAGTCCTCCCTGAAAATGTATCTGACCCAATAAAAATCGAGTTTCTTTATTCAGGAGGACGATTTCAGTACACCATTGATGGCAGAGAGCTTTGCTATGCTGTTGCAAGAGGCTATACAGAGGCTGTAAAAAAATATGGCTTTCAAGGGTACCTTCGTTCTACCGGTCAACAGTATCTCGGTGATTATTTTGAAATGGAGGAACTGCTTTTCGTCAAAGCTTATGCGCTTGATGCAATGGAAGCACGAGAATTAAAAGAAGCATGGCGCCGTCCCAAAAATTGGCGAAGTGCGGATGCATCCTCGTTTGAAAAAGAAATGGAATTATTTTTATTTGATATGTAAAAACGTCTCCCGAATCGCAGCTTACGCGAAAATTCGGGAGGCATTTTACGAGCGCATACTTGACCACTTTAGCACTCTGACTGCACGTAAATATTAAAGGTCACCGCCATTTTCTCTGTATGAAAATCAAAGGAGGTCACATTCCGTGACCTCCTTTTTAGAGTATAGATGCATCAGTTTGCAGTATAGAAATTTTTGGACGAATTCATTAAAAGATCGAGGAAATAGAAGCACATGCGATGGTCAAAGTACGTTTCTATCTCAAGCTCGTATTTGCCGAAATCATCCGCAAAAGACTGAACAGCGGCGAGCGCCTCATCAAGCTTACCTTCGCATACAAGTGCCCATATTTCAGCCATACTTTCACAGTATTCGAGATGCAGGCGCAGCAGACGCATTGCCACTGTCTGCACTCGGTATTCCATGTTTTTGTTAGAATCGAATATAGGAGCATACTTTGCCGTAATATCTTTAACTTTTCTGAACGCAGCCGCTTTTTCCGGCGCATGGAAGCACATGCCGTTTCTGTCACCGCCTACAGCCGCGTTGAGATTCTTGGCAATGTAATTTATATCAAACGCCTCGGATATTTCGGTGAAATATGCGAGTACATCATCTGTGATCTTACCGTATGCGTGGGAAAAATAGTCCTGCTTCAGCGACTCAAAGTCAACGCTTGTATCAAAAAGTGTTTCGGCATACACAAAGAAATTGAAGCCGTTTGGGAAATAGCTGCGCTGACTACCGTCCTCTATAAGTCCGTCAAAGCCATTCTTTCTGTATCCGCGGATATCATCGTATATAAGCTTTGAAAACTTCATCATGCCGGGATCCTGGTGCTGATGTACCCAGAAGTGATATTCATATACAAGGGAGGGGCATTCTCCGGCACGTTTCCACTCTTTTGAGTGAAGAATATAGTCCTCAACCTTAACAGGGAAGCTATCGGCTTTGTTTCTTTCATACGGCGCAAGCTTCGCCTGTGGAATATATTCCGGAACGGGGGAAGAGTAAAGTCTTGTTATCGCCGCAAGCATGAAGGAGAAGCGTTTGGTGTTAATAAATTTCTCCGTGAGCGGTGCCCATGTTGTATCGGTGTAACAGATAAATACAATACGTGTGTCAAGCCCTGCCGCTGTAAGCCGCTCGTCGATATCGTTAAGCAGCATTACGTAATAATCAGACGGTGTCTTTTTGAGGCATTCATCGCATTCGCAGTGGTTGTGAGCTCCGTCCGCAAGCCATACGTGAAGATAGTCCACATTCTGATGCATTTTTGCGTACTGTACAATATAATCTGCTACAATAGCACGAGCCTTGGGGTTTGACATACAGAACTGTGTATTGAGCGCCACGCCGTTCCAAAGTCCGCGAACACCGTTTGTCATTGCAAGCATTTCGCGGGATTCTTCCGGCACCGGATTATCAGCCTCTTTTACCCAGCCGTTTACCGAGGATATGCCGAACGGCTCTGCAGTCCATCCATGGCCCATATCGTGGAACTGAAGTCCTCTCTTTGCCATTTCCGCCTCGCACTGACGTTTCCACTGCTTTACGGTAGCGGCAGTTATAGGTTCAGGCTCGCGGTTTGCCGTATTATATTTGTGGTTGTAGTAATGGTCATAGTAAGCCTTGGGAGTGTCAAACTCAAGCATAAACACATTCATGCCAAGCTTTGGCGTGAAGTCTATGACGTCCATCATATCCTGCTGAAACTCCGCGCCCTCGTTGCACTGACCGCGATAACGGCATTCAGCCATTTTATGATACTTTACCGCGCCAACCGTGCGAAGCGGCACATATTCACCGTCGATTCCGGGGAACAGCCAAAAACATCCGTTTTGCTTTAGGTAACGGTAGACCGCAAGCAGAACTGAACGCGGATTGCTTCCTGCGATAATGCCGTTTTCGCCGTCCGTATCGATGTGAAGAATATCGTCGAGCACTATGTCCTCGGCCTCTGCTGTGTCAAGTCCGAAATCGCTCATAAGTCCGAGCTTTAAACCGTCCTTTGCATTTCGGTCGTAATTTATGAATATCTCGCCGCATTCGGGCATCATCATGCGAAGATATTTTTTGAGCTCCTCTGCGGCAAAATTCACCACGGGATTCAGGGTGATTACATTTATTGTGTACATTTTATCCTCCAAGTAAGTTGGGTGTTGCTCTACATATTTCATTGTATCACAAAATATTCCATTTATCAAGTGTATATCGAGGTTTATCTGAATTAATTTTGTTTTTCATGAAGGCTAAATTGTATACTCAGCAATGTGAGTGCAAAGACAGCGGAGGTCACGAAATGTGACCCCCTCTGCTTGATTATTCTCAAATGAACGCAATAATAACCAAGCCAATAACTGCCACCCAAATTAGAATAAACGGAATGGAATAGTACCATTTTTCCGGTTTACCGCCGCCCCACAATCCCTGTGCCCGGCTTCTGCAATTGGCGAACACATCGTCGGGGATGCATTTGACACACCATGTGATCAGCGCAGGCAAAATGATGAGGTCATCGAGATAACCGAGAACGGGTATAAAATCGGGGATGAGGTCGATCGGCGACAGCGCATATACAACAACTGCTGCCGCGATGATTTTTGCATACCACGGGGTTCTTTTTTCTTTTAGCGCGAGGAATACCGCCGGAATGTCCGACTTCAGATTTTTCGCGCGTTCTTTAAGCTTGCTCATATCAAAACTCCGTTCAAATGATCCACCTCATGCTGAATGATCTGCGCCGTGAAACCGGTGTAAGTCTTCACGCGCGTGTGCATTTCTACTGTCTGATACTGTACCTTTATAGACTTGTACCGTTTGCAGGGGCGTGGACCGCCGAGCAGGGAAAGACAGCCTTCTTCTGTGTCATATGCGCCGTCTTTTTTGATGATCTCGGGATTGAGCATTACTGTGTAGGTAGGAGTTTTCCCGCTTTCATCGAGAAACGCGATTATGCGCTTTTTTACGCCGATCATATTCGCCGCCATGCCAACGCAAGCGTCTTTGTGTGCTGTTAGTGTGTCGAGCAGATCATTTGCGATCTGCAAATCCTCTTTTGTAGCGATCTGCGACTTTCCTGCGAGGAATATCGGATCGTGCATAAGTTCTTTAATCATTGTTACATACCTTCTCCCACAGTTTTTCTCCACTTAAAAATTTGTCTGCTTCTTCTCGGCTTTTAAATATTACAACCGATTTGCCGTCTTTATATTTGTCAATCAGCGCGTATATAGTGGGGAGATTCTTGTCACCGAATTCCTCAATCTCTTTTTTCAGATTCGGGTCAAGCTCGGTGTCGATCCACGGAATATCGTATCGCTCCTTGCCAAGGCGTGAAATTGCGCCGTCAAGGCAAACCTCTATAGGTAAATCAAAAAGAAAGACCGTGTCGCACGCCGCAATCCGCCGCTCTACCGTTCGACTGTAGTTCCCGTCTATGATCCACGAGTCAGGCGCGAGAATCTCGGCAAGGCGCGCATCGTATTCTTCTCTTGAAATATGGGTTCGGTCAGGCTTATGCCAGATTGCGTCAAGGTAAAACAGCGGTATGCCGATTTTTTTGTTCAGCTTTTCCGCGAAGGTGGTTTTTTCGCTTCCCGGACAGCCGATAACTATAATTTTTTTCATTATCCATCTCTCATTTTAGGTTCTACAATCATCCACAATGATTATACCATATATTGTGCCAAATATCAATAATGTTCTGCTATAAATTCAGACTTGACATACCGGAGTGTTTATTGTATAATAGTTGCATAGGAAACTGTTTCCGGTGCAACTATTTTGTTTTTGAGGTATACTATGTCAAAATTTATGAAGATGCTTAACAACATCAGCCGTTCACAAGCGATCTATCGGCACAGCAGAGTTTCGGCGGAAGATCTGCAAAGCGGACACTACGCTTTTGCACTGGCTATATGCCGTGAGCCGGGCAGGTCACAGGAAGATCTCGCAAAAGAGCTTTGCGTTAACAAAAGCACAGTTGCGCGAAATCTTAATTATCTTGAGGAGAAGGGATACATAAAAAGAACACCTCTTCCAAATGATAAACGGCAATTTTCCGTGCATCCCACCGAAAAAATGCTCGCTGTACTTCCAGAGATAAAGTCAGCCTCGCTTGAATGGATGACTCTTTTATCCGAGGACATCCCTAAAGCCGAGCTTGAAATATTCGATTCGGTTCTGGCACGTATGCAGGAAAAAGCAAGAAAAATTATCGAGAAGCAAGAGGAAAACAAATGAAGTGGGTATTTACATATTTAAAGCCACTGAGCAGAAGGATATCGGCAGGAACCACGGTCAAAATAATCGGTACTGTGGCGGAGCTGTGCATTCCTTTTCTGCTCAGCTACATACTTGAAAACGTTATCGAAACCGGGAACGCCGGGAAGATTATATTGTTTGGTGCACTCATGGCTGTATGTGCAGTTATTGCCTGCCTTGGCAATATCATCGCAAACAGAATGGCGGCGAAAACTACGATGATATTCTCAACTCACATGAGAAAGGACCTTTTTTCAAAAACGCTTTATCTTTCGGCAAGAAGTACCGACAGTTTTACTATTCCGTCGCTTGAATCGAGAATAACCTCCGACACGTACAACGTACAAAACTTTATAGGAATGATGCAGAGAATGGGAATCCGTGCACCGATTCTTCTGCTGGGCGGTTCGGTCATTACTTTACTCATGGATAGAAAACTGGCACTTGTCATGATTGCCACACTGCCTTTTATATTCGTTATCGTTTACAGCATTTCCCGTATGGGTGTGCCGCTTTACTCAAAGGTTCAGCAATCGGTGGACGGAATGGTCAGAGTGGTGCGTGAGGATGCGCAGGGAATCCGCGTTATCAAAGCGCTTTCAAAGGTGGATTACGAGAATGCGCGTTACGACAAGGCTAATGCGGCACTCAAAAAGAGTGAAACAAAGGCAGGAACCATAATGGGTGTTGTTAACCCCGTTATGACGCTGCTTATGAATATCGGTATCGTTGCGGTTATTGCAGTCAGCGCATATTTCGTGTCAACAGGGAAGTCCTCTGCTACCACGGTTATTGCGTTTATGCAGTATTTCACGCTTATATCCATGGCAATGATGTCGCTGTCCAGAATGTTTGTTATGTACACCAAGTGCGCGGCATCCGCTGGGCGTATTTCCAAGGTTATGGAAGAGGTAAGTGAACTTGCGCTGTGCGCCGATGACGGCAAGGGCGATCCTTCGCTTCATATTTCTTTTGAAAACGTATCATTTTCGTATCTCGGCAAAACCAACAATTTAACGGATATATCGTTCTCACTCAAAAAAGGCGAAACACTTGGTATCATAGGTGCTACGGGAAGCGGAAAGTCAACTCTTCTGCGCCTTCTTATGAGGTTTTACGATGCAAACTCGGGTGTGATTCGTATAAACGGAAAAGACGTGCGCTCATATAGCCGCGAGGAACTTACCTCAATGTTTGGCGTTGTATTCCAAAATGACTTCATTTACGCTGATTCCATAGAAGAAAATATCCGCTTCGGACGGGATATCACAAGCGAGGATATTGTTGAAGCGGCAAAAATTGCACAGGCGCATGACTTTATAACTTCGTTCTCCGACGGCTATCTTCACAGCGTATCAACGGCAGGTACAAATCTCTCGGGCGGACAGCGTCAGCGTCTGCTTATATCCCGCGCAATAGCGGGACGTCCCGAAATACTTATACTTGACGACTCATCCTCGGCTCTCGACTATAAAACCGATGCAAATTTGCGCGCAGCTCTTGCAAATGCGCTCCCCGATTCCACGGTTATAACCGTGGCGCAAAGAGTAAGCTCGGTTAAAAACTGTGACCTGATACTCGTTATCGAGAACGGGGTTATTATCGGTCACGGCAAGCATGATGAGTTAATGGAAAACTGCAGTGAATATAGAGAGATAAGCGATTCGCAGATGGGAGGTGCTTTCCTTGACTGATAAGAATAAAAAACCGAAAAACAGGAAAGGCATCTTTATAAGGCTGAGCAAGTATGTACTCGAACAGTGGCCGCTGTTTATTATCGCATTGCTTCTGACGCTCGGCGCAAACCAGCTTTCGCTCCTCGGACCTAAATACTCGGGTGCGGCGATAGATGCCATAGAGCTTACGAGCGGAGTTGATTTCCCGACGGTTTATAAAAACGTGGGATTTATGCTTGGCTGCTATCTTATCTCGGCGCTTCTGTCCTATATTCTGGCGGTTGTAATGCTCAACCTGAGTCAGAGAATAGTATACAAGATGCGAAAACAGGTTTTTGAGAAGCTGACTACACTTCCTGTAAGTTATTTTGACACCCACGCTACGGGTGACATTATAAGTCATCTGTCATACGACATTGACACTATAAACAGCACACTTTCGCATGATCTTGTGCAGATACTGACGAGTATTTATACTGTTGTCGGTTCGCTCATCTTCATGTGGCAGATATCAAAGCCGATGATACTTATATTTGCCCTGACCGTTCCGGTGTCACTTTTGTTTACAAGATACCGCTCCAGAAAAGTTCGTCCGCTTTTCAGTAAAAGGGCAAAAAAATACGGAGAGCTGAACGGTTTTGCGGAAGAAATGCTTACCGGTTCGCGAACCATTTCGGCTTACGGAAGACAGGACGTGATATCCTCGCGCTTCAACAAAATTAATGACGAGGCGATGGATGCTTTCTACAACGCGGAATATAGCAGCGCGCTGCTTTTCCCAACCATAAACTTGATCAATAACATTTCGCTCACACTGGTGGCAATAATTGGCGGAATACTGTATATGTACTCACAAAACGGCACAGTGCTTGCCACTTCTGTTTTCTTCATCACCCTTGGCGGTGTGGCACAGTTCGTGCAGTATTCAAGAAAATTCGCGGGTCCTATCAACGAGTTTTCCAATATACTTCATGAAATTCAGTCCGCATTTTCAGCCGCGGAACGTGTCTTTGCGGTACTTGACGAGGAGCCGGAAAAAGTGGATGCTCCCGATGCCAAAGAGCTGAAGGATGTTAAGGGCGATGTGTGTCTTGAAAATGTAACTTTCGGATACACGGCGGATAAAACTATTCTAAAAAACGTATCCGTTAACGCGAAAAAGGGAGAAACCGTCGCTATCGTCGGACCTACCGGTGCCGGAAAGACAACGGTTATCAATCTGCTTATGCGCTTTTACGATCACCAAAGCGGAGAAATACTTATCGACGACATACCGTCGATGAATTTAAAGCGTGCGGATCTGCGCCTGGCCTTCAATATGGTGCTTCAGGACACGTGGCTTTTCTGCGGCACTATATACGATAACATCGTATACGGCAGAGAGGACGCCACCCCCGAGGAAGTTTACGCCGCGGCAAAATCTGCGAAGATTCACTCGTACATCGAAAGCTTGCCCGACGGATATGATACGGTGCTTTCGGATGACGGCGTTAATATCTCCAAAGGACAAAAGCAGCTTATAACCATTGCACGTGCCTTCCTTTCAAAAGCTCCGATTCTAATTCTCGATGAGGCAACGTCAAACGTTGACTCCCGCACCGAGATACAGATACAGACCGCGATGACTGAACTTATGGAAAACAAGACTTGCTTTATCATTGCACACAGACTGTCAACCATTCAGAACGCGGATATCATTCTCGTAGTCAAAGACGGAACTATTATCGAGAAGGGAAATCACGAAGAGCTAATAAAACAAGGCGGATTTTACCGTTCGCTGTACCACTCGCAGTTTAACTGATAGAGTTATTAAAACAAAAAGCCGCTGAGGATTTGTATGATTCCTCAGCGGTAATTTTATTTTTGTGCTTACAATATAGTCTTTAATATGAAGTGAATGATAATCTAAAATGTGTGATAATATTTTGTAAGTGTGGTAAAATATTATCACATATTATTCTGTAAATAGGTAAAGTAGAGGGGTCTTCAAAACAATGAAAAAAATCACAGAAAAACTTATTAAAAACTTTAGAAATTATCTGATAAGCGAGGAAAAAAGCGATTCTACACTTGAGAAATATATTCGGGACATATACGCTTTTTTTGCATGGCTTGGCGGAAGGTGGATAGACAAGCAAACAGTTCTCGAATACAAGGCATATCTTGTCCAAAAATATAAGCCTGCAAGTGTCAATTCCATTCTCTCTTCTCTAAACAGTTTTTTTGCGTACAACAAGTGGTATGATTATAGGGTTAAGACTTTAAAGATTCAAAAGCAGATATTTGCATCACAAGCTAGAGAACTTGCTAAATCCGAATACGAAAGGCTGCTCAATGCAGCAAAAATGAAGAAAAACCAAAGACTGTATTTGCTGATGCAGACTATTTGCTCAACAGGAATTCGCGTGTCTGAACTTTGCTATATAACAGTGGCGGCTGTGAGTACAGGCGTTGCCCATATTAACTGTAAGGGGAAACTGCGCCAAGTCTTTTTGCCGAAAACTCTTTGTAAAGTGCTTGCAGAATATATACGTGAGCAAAAAATAATAAGCGGAGCAGTGTTCGTGTCACGAACAGGCAAACCGCTTGACAGAAGCAATATATGGTCTGATATGAAAAAGCTCTGCCAATATGCCGGTGTAGCAAAGGAAAAGGTGTTTCCGCATAATTTGCGCCATCTTTTTGCGCGCACTTATTATTCCCTCCAGAAGGACATTGTACGTCTTGCCGACATACTTGGACATTCCAACGTTAATACTACGAGAATCTATACGATGGAAACCGGAGAAGTGCATAAAAAGCAGATTGAAAAGTTGGGATTGTTAAGATGCCGTATGTAGCAACAACATAACGGATATTATGTGATATTTAAAGCAAATGCGCGCTCACAAAACATATCTTTATACCATATTATTATATCACATTCACTTTAATATGTCAATATTATCATGGTTTTATGTCGAAATATATATGAAAAGTTCAGGCAAAATTTTGTTCATTAACAAGTGGTTTTGAAAATTACAATTTTCATATCAATTTTAATCAATTTTGAATATGTATGAAACCCAAACAGACAGTTTTACAACATAATATCCGTTATGTTGTATAATTATTTATTTGTGGGAGATTGTCATGAGTATATTTGGTACAGTTGCGGAAGGCGCTTTTAGATATTTTGTTTGCCCCAAAGATGTTTTTATTACGAATTCTCTTGAAAGAATTGACAGAGATGGATTTATATACAGAATATTAAAATCTGAAGGATATGAAATTGTTCTGTTTGTCGAAAAAGATGCTCTGGCATATAAAGTTTTTGCATACGATACCTTCTCCGAATATGCTTTTAAGAATACGACAGAAGCATTAAATTTAACCAGAAACAGCGCACAAGGCACAAATGCTTTTTTTGAAAAAGTGAAAAAAGGCGAAGGGAATAATGCTACCGGTCCCAATTTTAACACTAAACATGGAAGTAATACATTTGCCAATCTTTTAGTAAAAAAAGTGCCTGTTTCACAGAATGAAGATGGGGCTGGAAAAAACGTTGAAGACGGAAAATTCGGTAAGCGTGAGCTTATTAAATTTACTGATCCTATTCAGTTTAACGCAATGCTCGCCAATCAGCTTATTCCACATATCAAGAATGCAAAGACTAAAACTGCAGTGATTTTTCAAAATGATGTTATCTCTCAAATTGTAGATGGAAGGGCAGAAAAGTATATTGACGAAGTTCGAAATTTGAATGATCCTAAAAACAGAAATATCATAATATATCTTTCTGAGGAAAGAAGTCAGGTAACAAAGCGTCAGATAAACTATCTTGATCCACAAATCAACAATAATTGTGATGATGAAAATCTGTCTAAAGTGATAGACAATCTGGTTTCCAGAGGAATAATCGTTATAGCAGATTCAATAGGTGTTGATGAAATAGCTAACTGTATTCTTAGGAAAAAATTAATTGAAAAAGATAGACGATTTGATGGAATTCCATTTTCTAAAATTTACTCATTGGCAGAAATACTGGCAGTGGATTTGATTATTGGGGACGGAGAGAACAAGACCTTTAAATCAATACTCGCAAGCACCAATCATCTTGCGTATTTGGAAAGATGGCTTGAAATGAGAGAAAATATCAAGGCTGTTGAAGAAAAATGCATGGATTTGTGTTCCAGAGAGATGAATCTTGCCCAAAATAACAATGTGTTGAATTTAGAACGAATAACACACATAAAAAACGACTATTCCATAGTATCAGACTCGGAAAGAATGAAAGAATTTAACGATGCAATGAAATCGCTGAATTCATTGATAGGCCTTGCAAACGTTAAGGATAAAATAAATACTATTATGAATTCACAGAGATTTTCTGTGATGGAAGTAACGGCAGGGCACTATGCTTTTGTTGGTAAGCCGGGTACCGGTAAAACAGAAGTTGCACGTTTGATGGGACATCTTATGCATGCGGCAGGTGTTTTGTCAAAAGGACATGTCGTGGAGGTGAAGTCTGCGGATATTGTTGCAGAACATATAGGTGGAAGCGCGCCATTAACACGAAAAAAGTGCGAAGAAGCTAAAGGTGGAGTTTTCTTTTTGGATGAAGCTTATTCGCTCATAAATACAGATGGTAATGGAGAGGGAAAATTTGCAAGTAAATTTGCAGAGGAATCTTATACTGAAATTCTTACATTTATGGATAATAACCGCAGCGATGTATGCTTTGTATTTGCAGGATATGTGGATAAAATGGAAAAATTTATTTCTGCAAATCCCGGAATGGCCAGCAGAATTCGCGACAAAAACATAATCCATTTTCCTGATTATACGGATGAAGAGCTTGTTGAAATTTTAAAGTATATGATGGCAAAGCAAAATTTGAGTGCAACTCCCGATTTCATGGAAAAGATACCTAAGTACATAAGCAAAGAAAAAGAAAACACTAAAGATTTTGGAAATGCACGCGGAATTCGTAATATCCTCACCTCTCTTGATGAAAATAAAAATAATAGACTTGCAACAATGTTGTCACAAGGAATAAATATAACGGACAGAGACAGATATACACTTACTGTAGAGGATTTGGATGAAGATATTAGCCAAGTTGACAGGGGGGCCTTTGAAAAAGCAATGGCTCCATTGAACGAACTTATTGGATTGCAAAGTGTAAAAAATAGAGTTGTATCCATTTCAAATCATGTAGAAAATCAAGTGGCAAGAGAAACCGAAAATAGGGTTGTTCCCGGTCATTATGTTTTCTCCGGTAATCCCGGAACAGGTAAAACAGAGGTTGCCAAGTTGATGGGGGAGATTTTCAAAGCACTTGGTGTACTGAAAAAGGGACATGTTGTATCTGTAAAAGCCTCTGATATGATAGGAAAGTTTCAGGGCGATGTTGAAGAAAAAACGCAAAAACTTTGCGAAGAGGCAATCGAAGGAGTATTTTTCCTTGATGAAGCTTACTCTCTTGTGAATTGTTCAGAGGGAGCTACGGGGTATGCAGACGAAAATTGCAGAAAGATATATGACAAAATCATGACTTTCATGGAAGAAAATAAAGATAGAGTAAGCTTTATTTTCGCAGGATATAAGGATGAAATGCGTAAGTTTATCAGTGCTAATCCCGGTATGGCGAGCAGAATCGGCGAGAATATAATAGATTTTCCGGATTATTCTGTTGATGAGCTTTACAAGATCTTTCTTATGATGTCACAAAAAGAAAAATATGTTCTTGCAGATGGAGTCGAAGCTGTTCTGCTTGATGTTTTGAAGGAGAAGAAAAAGAACGGCGGAAGTAAGTTTGGAAATGCAAGAATGGTGCGCGAGCTTCTTGTTAAAACAACGCATAATCAGTCGGACCGTATTGCAAAACAATTAAAAGAGGGAGATGTTGTAACCGTTGAGGATCGCAACACACTTATGCCGATTGATATAACCGGTGAAATGTCGGATGTTGGCGAAAATGCATTCGAACAAGCAATGAAAGAACTTAACAACATGATCGGGCTTGATGCTGTTAAGCATAAAATAAAGAGTTTGTTCAATAAAGAGAAGTTTTCGCTTGAGGGGGATTCTTCAATAAAAACTCCCGGACATTATATTTTTGCAGGTAATCCCGGTACAGGTAAAACGGAAGTTGCCAAGCTTATGGGAAAAATATTCCGTTCAATTGGACTTTTGAAAACAGATAATCTGATTAGAGTTGCACCTGCAGATTTGATAGGCCGTTATTCCGGTGACACTGAAAATATAACAAAGCAAAAGTGTCTGGATGCGCTCGGTGGTATCTTATTTGTTGATGAAGCATATCAGCTCGCGGGACAAGGTACTTTGGCAAATGGAGATTCCACATATGGCACCAAGGCTCTTGAAACCATTATGGACTTTATGACCGAGCACAAAACCAATCTTTGCGTAATCTTTGCTGGATATGAGCAGGATATGGAAAAAATCTTCGCAACAAATCCCGGATTCAAATCAAGAATTAGAGAAACTATTGTCTTCCCTGATTATTCGACTCCGGAATTGGTTGAAATTTTCAAATTGAAAATAAACAAAAAGCTTGTATTTGGAGAGGGCTTCCTTGAAAAGTTAGAAGTATACTTTGATTGGCAAAAATCTTTGGCTCCCAATGATTTCGGCAACGGTCGAGCTGTAGAACAAGCTGTAGAAAAAATTATGGAGTACAGGGGTAATAGATTGGAAGAACTGTCGGAGGAACGTGAGCCTTCGGAAACAGACATTTTTACTCTTATGCCCGAAGATATTCCTGATATTAAAGGTAACATTCCACAAAAAGAAAGTGAAAGCACGAATAAAGTTTCCCAAAAAATTTCAATGCAGGATATCGTAAGCTTGCTCCAGCCGTATGAACTAAAGCCATACAGCAAGCAAGAAATAAGTTTTGTGATTGATAAATCCATTCTTTTTGTTAAAACTGACATTGGTTTTGGTACTGCATTCTTGATATCCCCCGACGGATATGCGGTAACTTGTAATCATGTAATCGAAGGTGCAACTCAAATCAGTGCCAGATTGAGAATCCAGGGAAGAATCGGAGGAACCGATTCTTGGCATAAATGTACTGTTGTAAATTCACACAGAGATATTGATATAGCGGTGATAAAGCTTGAGGGAAGTAATTTCCCATATCTTAATATTGCAAAATCCGAACGTCGAATTCACAAAGGAGAAGAATTTGCACTTGCGGGATATCCTTTTGGTCAAATGACGGCAAGCGATCTCACAACCTTTTTCGGTGAGATATCTTCGAGTGAAAATCAGCGGGATGAGTATGGGCTTGTACGCTATAATATAAATTCGCAAGCCAAATGCGGAAATTCAGGAGCACCTATTGTGTCGCTTGGTGACGGTAGCGTAATAGGAATACTGATAGGATCAATCACTAACCAAAGCGGAGATTTGACAGAGGAAATCAACTATATGCGTCCCATTACCTATTTGTGGGAAGAATTTATGGAGTAATAAGGAGTTACAAATATGAGTAGTTCACATACCCTCGTTTCAAATAATGAATACAATGCTATGCTTGATTATATTGCAAATGCGGATGCACAGATTTTGGCATCCAAAGAAGAAGCAAAAAGAATAGCTGAGCTTGTTCGTCAGAAAGAACGCGAAATTTCCGCAATCAAAGACCAGGGACGTCGAATGACAGAAGCGGCAATTCAAGGTATGAGATCTGTTTTTGCCGAAAACAAGGCAAGAATAAAGGATGGCGTCAGAAGCGATATTTCAAGACAGTCAGAGGATTTTGATAGTGCGCTTAACGGTATTGTCAGCAGTTTGTCACAGTCGTCCTCAAGATTACACGGTTTGGATACGAAGCTTGATTCGATTTCGCAATCATTCACAGATGTGTTTAATGCCTATTCAAACAAAATTGCGGATTCAAAATCAAGGGCGGAAAGTATACAACAGCAGTTGGAAGAGTTGATGTCACAGATCGAACAGCTGAACCCTGCGAAATTTCGCCCTCAAGAGTATGCAAGATTAAACGTTGGCCGAAACATGATTAACAATAGCATATCTCAAGGGGACTTCAACGCAGCGATTGCATCTTCACAAAGCAGTGTAAGAAATGCATCCAGATTATGGGCTGCTCTCATCGTTGATAACGAAAGATATAATGCGGCGTTTGGTGATGTGAGCGACAGAATGATAGCATTGAAAGAAAGATTTGAAAGACTTTCTTCAGAAGAAAGCCAATTGACTGTTGAACTAAACGGTGAAACAACCGAGATAGATTATAATACAGAATTCTGGTCACACGGAAGACTCGGTGAACTTCAGCAAATGTATAATGAGTGTGAAAGACTTTTGGCGAGTGACAGTCTTACGGCGACACAGTTGGATGAATTAGCGAGAAGTGTAAATACGCTTGATGCACAGTTAACCAATTGCGACGAAAATGCGCGAAAGGAAAGAGCAGCTTCGATATTTGTTGCAAATACTGCAATGCAGTTACATAATAGTTTGAGCGGCTCCGGCTGGTATATTTCTGATGGATCCGGCTATGTGAGCGATGATCCCAGACAACCGTATCATATGCAGTATGAAGATAATGCCGGTAATACTGTAAGCGTAGTTGTTTCTCCCGAAGAATATGAGAATCCTTCTTTCGCTATTGAAGTTTTTTCGGATGACGATCAACTTGCAGCGATCACCAAAGACAGTGTACATGTATATTTGCAAAATGACGGAGTTGAAATAGAAAGCCGCGAAATCAGACATGACTGCGGGAATTATTCAAGTGCGGATAATTTTGAGCAAAATGCCATAAGAGAAGCACAGCAGGCGCTAAATCAGAGAAGATATCAAAAAGGATAAATACCAATTAGGGAGTTAATAATTATGAGCGACTATGATTACGACAGATGGGTACTGAATTCGGAATATAAGAGTACGAAATCAAGATATAACAGTGCTGATAGACGAATAAAGCAAGCCAACCGTGAAGTTGAAGAACAGCACGCAAGACTTTTAAATGCCAACGCAAATATTTCACAGGTGCAGAATGAAGTTTACCGTGATTTTAGCCGCAAACTGGAAAAAGAAAGTGATAGATTGGCAGGAGAATTAACGAACCTGAGTCAAGACCTGCACAAAGAAATATATGAAATGCGCAGGAGGTTTGACGCAAAGATTGACGAGGTAACCGAAATGGCGGAAGCGGTTGCCGGTCAGGTCGATGCAATGGACGAAAAGGTTGCGGATATATCTCAGATGGTGAGTGATTCGATAAACAGTATCGCTGCCAGAATTGACAGTCAGAAAAACCGAGCTGCCTTTTATGCACGTGAATTAAACACATATATTTCCTATATACTTACTCTTAACCCCGATAAATTAGCGCCGGACAAGTTTTCCTTGATTACAGATGCTTATAATGACGCAATAAGCGATATTGAAAACGAAGATTACGAGGCTTCTGTCAGCCGAGCTCAGGAAGGTATCTCATTATCTGTTCAGCTTGGTAGTGAACTGGAAATACTAAACGAAAGATATCAAAAACTGATTGAGGAAATAACGCAGATAACCGATGTCATATCGGATAAAATTCACGATATGTGCGATCCGCAAAAAAACATCTGTGATCTTACGATAAATAACGGTATATCTGTTCCGTTCGATGGTTGTATTGAGTTTTGGTCCAATGGGATACTCGAAGAGGTAATCGATGATTACGAACAAAAAATCGAGTATATCAAGGATGAATGCCAAACAACAATGAATATCGAAGGATTAGAACAAATTAAGCCGGAATTTGAGATTGTTGACAGTCGACTTGATTCATGTAAGAGCATTGCGATAAAAGAGTATGTTATCGCTGCTAATGTTCAAATCGCTATACAGACATTACATCAAGTGTTGATTCAGAATGATATGCTGACATTGCTTAATTCCGGATTTGCTGATGACGATCCCAGAAAACCGTATACACTAAGCTATGAAGACGGAAATCATTATGAGGTTGTGGTTGTAGTGTTTTTTGGCAGAAACGTACAGGAGGCAAAAAGTAAAGCTCCCCAAAACAGTGATAAAATTCAGATTGTCATTAACGTTAGTAATCCTTGTCTAAATGACAAGGAAATGTGCAGAGTTATGTATGACTCAATTGTTTCAAGACTGAATGATGAAAATATTGAAGTTGCAAATAGCAATTCCAATAATCAGGGAATCAGTTCGGACGATTTTACCAAGCAAACTATCGGTAGCGGCAATAAGTACAAAGAAGATAGAATCTTAAGAGAACGACAATCAATGAATCTACAGTAAGGAAGTGTGTATATGGCTAAGTCTGTTGAGAAAAATAATATAGGACTTGATTTTGGAACTACCTATTCCATTATTTCAAGATTAGAAGACAAAAAATATGATACTAAAGGGAATTTGTTGGAATATAGAACTGCGGCTTGGCTTCCTTCCGAGGGCTCAGGAAGTGGTTTTGAAGATTCAATTGTAATAAAACAAGAAGACGGGAAATACATTTCAGGTTCAATCGCAAGAAGCGAAACAGGTATAGTCGGAAATAAGACGTTCAAGGGATTCAAAATGATGATTGCAGAAAATGATGCTGCAAAACTCGAACAGAACGGATACGATGGAATAGATACTCCGCTTAGTATTACCAAAATCTATCTTTCTCAATTGTTGGGAAAGTATATAAACAGAAATAGAGGGAGCACCGAGAATATTGACAAAATCGTTGTTGGTGTTCCTGCGATATGGTTTGATGAGCATAGAACGATTGACTGCAGAACAACACTTGAATCTTTGATAAAATCCTTTGATTTTGTAAACGAGGTTGAACTCATCAGTGAACCCGAAGCTGCTTGTGCTTGTTTTGTGGAAAATTACAGAAAAAGCACTGGTGAAAAATACAATGGTAAGATATTAGTAATCGACTATGGCGGAGGAACTTTGGACATCGCTTTGTGTGATGTCGAAGACAAAGGTACCAGTAGTGATATTTCACTTATAAAAAGGTGCGGAGCTGGACTTAACGAAGAAGGGCGCATAGGAAAGGCTGGGTTGGCATTCCTTCAAGAAGTTGTACGAATTGCCTTGAAAGCATCTGGTAAGACAGATGAGGAAATTGAGGGGGATAATTATTTTTGCGAATATTTGAATGAAGTTGAAGAATATTTGATGAAAAAAGGTCCTGAAATCACTGAAATGCTTAATGTCAAGGGTAACCTGACAAAAATTGAGGATCCGTTTTGTCGCATTAAAATAGATCGCAACAATCAGCCTATAGTTACATATGGTATGCTTGCTCAAGCTTATGATAATGTAATAAAGCCGGTTTTGGATGCAAAATTGGATGAAGTGATTAGTTATATGGATAAAGTCGGCATAAACTATTCCACTTCAGAAAACAATTTTCACATTGCGATGGTAGGCGGTTTTTCTAATTTCTTCTTGACACAAAGAGATGTAGAAAAAAAGTTTCATAAAGGTGCAGCCGACAAGCGATTTAAGGATATAATTTCAGAGCGTGACAGAGAAAGAGCCATTTCATACGGAGCAACTCTTGTTGCAAATGGATTGGTTAGCTTGAAGCCGTTGTCTCCTTATCATCTTGGTGTTGGAATTGGCGGAGAAAAAGAATTAAATGGCTGTTGGTTTGTATTACACAAAAATCAAGAAATTACCTATGGTAAACCATTGTTTGTAGAGGAAGACGGCGAGGCTTTAATCTTTAGAGGAGACAGAATTCCTTTATTGGTATTTAGTACTGATGATTTCGTGAATGATGATTGCGTAGATTGCGGTGAACCGGTGGGAGAGTATAGGGACAAGATGGCTCTTGATCCAAATAAATATTTTAAAATTGGTTTTTCACTTGACACATCAAAGATAATATCACTTCACACACAACAATGCGAACGAAACGGAGAATCTATTGGCGAAGAAAGCAAAATTCGTCTGCATAAATTGATGGAAATTTTTGGTGGATTAACAAGAGTGCGAAAAATCAACTCAAAAAGTTTGTGATGATTACTAAGGGGTGGTAGTATGAGTTTTGAAAGTACAAAAAACAGCATTTCTACATTATCGTCGAGTAATTCAATTGCCATTGATGAAATGTTTGAAATGTTTGAAAGTGTTCTTGATGATGTGTGTGAATTCAACAATAATGATGATGTTTCAAGCTTTGTAATTACTGATCAAAAAAACTTGTTGCAACGTTTTAGAAGTCTTATGAGTATATTTATCACAGTATACAAAGATAACAAGGCTGGAATTAGTGAATTTTCTTCTACATTACAAGAAAAGTTCAGACAATTAGAAGCAGAATATAATACAATTGAGCCTGAGTTATCAAAAATTGTGACTGATGTTGAAGAATTGAAACGCAAGGAGTCAGCAATTAAAATTTGTCATGATGAGTTTATGGCAAAAAGTGCCGAACTTGTTACGATTGATGCACACTGCAAACAAATGCAGGCCGAAATAGATTCTATGAGCGACTTGAATTTGGAAACCTTGAAACAAACAGAAGCATCTTTAACATCCGAATTGCAGACAAGGCGTTCACAGAAAGAGATCTGGGATGATAAAATTCGTAATGCACGACAAACAATTGAAAACTTAGATGTTGAAATCAAAAGATTAACAGCAACTGATAGCGAACTCGCGAAAGAATTAGATGCTTTAACTGCTGATAAAATTTCGCTTGAAGCCAATATATCTTCCATGCAATCACAAATTGCAGAAATCAAGGAATGGATTGAAAAATATCCTGAGTATAGCAAGAACATTGAAGAAGAATTTATTGAACTTGATACTAAAGTGAAAGCTATTGTAAATACATGGAATTCTGTGCATACGGATCCTTTTTTAATGAAGGTGTTATCCGAAAATCCCAACGGTCAATTTTTTAGTCAAAGCGATAATATCAAAGGGTTAAAAGATATAGATTCATGGTTTGAGAATGTGTTTAAATATTTAGCTGAATTGTCAAAATCAGCAAATGAAAAGGTAGAATGTTTGACCGCTAAGATTTCTAAAATTACGGAATCAATACAATGAACAGGAGCGTGAATTGTAAAAATTTGAAGAAGTTGCGGCAAGGAAATTACAGCACAAAAATGCTCTAACTGTGGTTTTATAAATATCGCGGCTCTTGACCAGGATGCCGAATGGAGGGACCAGGAGATCGCGAATAAGTATTTTGAGGAATGTTCCAAGAAATCTGCCGTGACCCCAAAACGATTCGCACGAAAAGAAGACAGTGTTTCACCGTCAGTAATTTAACATTCAGTTCAAAGGGACGATGAAACCACAAAGGCTCTGGAAGAATTTTATAGATTAAAAGCTGCAGCATCAAAAGGAGAGATACTATGAAAACATGCAGATGGTAGTTATGCAAAAAATTTTAAAAGTATAATGAGAGATATATAGAAGAACTTGAGTGCAAGTTTTTGTCATAATATCACATAAGTAAGGGAGAAGCAGCAATGAAAACATGCAGGTGTTGTAAATTTCAGTTTGAAAAAGGTAAAGAATGCCCTAAATGCGGATTCAACATGATCCAGACATTTGATGATGAAGCAGAGAGGGAAGAATTAAAATTGGCGGAAGAACACCGTGAACGTTTGATAGACTTGATCAAGGATATACAAGTTGTATCATACAAGTATAAGGTTTCCGCCGGAAAACCAATTTTAAATGAAACCAATTATGTAGATATAGCATTAACAGCCAGAGAATGCTATGGACAAATTGTTTGGAGCGATGAGCAATTTGCACCAAATCCCAGTAAAAAAAAGGGAACGAGAAGTTTGAGTGTACAGTATTCTGTTGACGGTGCGGATAAAACTATTAAAGTAGACATACCGGTTGAAAATTTTGATGATATGTGGTCACTCGGAGTTATGATCAGTGAGGAATTTACTGTCCAGTTCTTCTTGGGAAACAGTGAGAATTATACACAGTCAGAAAAATATTCACTGGAATTAAAGTAGGCGTTGAAGGTTGATATAAATTGGAAGATTCAATACGAATACATAACATAATTTTTTCCACCCAAGCATTAGGTCCCGGGAAACGGGCGGCAATATGGTTTCAAGGCTGTCAGCGAAACTGTACGGGGTGTATGTCACCTGAAACACGTCCGCTTGATAAGGGGAAAAATGTTAGCGTTAAATCGGTAGTGGATTCTATAAAATATCTAGTGGACATAGAGGGAGTAACTATCAGCGGAGGCGAGCCGTTTTTACAAAAGCACTCTTTGTACTTGTTTCTCAAATCTATTCGTGAAGCTACAAATCTCGGAGTGATAATATATACGGGATATACCGTTGAGGAGCTGCGAGCGATGAATGATGCGGAAATTGATGAAATACTTGACGGACTTTGTGATTTGATAATAGATGGAGAATACATTGAAAGATTAAATGACGGAAAAAAATTCAAAGGCTCCTCCAATCAAAAGCTTGTATTTATCACGGATAGATATATCGGGTGCAAAAAAATGTACGAGGAAGAAAATAGGAGTGTAGAGGTAGTAATAACGCGCAACGAGATGTTTATGTACGGTATTCCGGACAAGGCCACACTTGAAAAGTGGCAAAAATATAAAGATAAACAGGGAGATATACAATGACGTGTATTGTTTGTCATAGAAGTATTGGAACAAGAGCGAAGAAATGCTCCGTTTGCGGAGCACCTACTGCTCTTGGCAAGGGCAACGTTCTTTTCGAAATGGACACCGCCGATAAAAATCAACTTAAAAAATATTATGAGCAGTGTCAACTACACGAAACGGAACAAAAAGCTGCAGTTCAAGCTGAAGTTGGTGTAGAGATTGTTGAGGAAGTTCATAGTGTGAGCCAAGCAAAACCCAACTCCTATGTTTACCAAGCACCGTTATACCAACACGAAGAAGTAAAAAATAATACCGCTGGAAAAATACTGCTTGGAATCACGTTAGCTATACAAATCATAGCTGCAATTATGCTGTTATTGCCGTTTTCAAACCTTTGGCTCGTTTCTATGGGACTTTGGTTTGTTGCTACTGCGGGAGGAACAGGAGCTACTTTGGGTGCATGGGAGGGCAACCAAATGATAGCTCTTGCCTTTATTATTCCCAGTGCAATAATTTATTTTATTGTGTTGTTTTTATGCTTTTAATGCGGTTTGTTTATAGATAATTATAGAATTTGAGGAGTAAAGCAATGGGATGTTTTGTATGTCACAAAGCGGTTAATGGAAGAGCGAAGAAATGTTCCGTTTGCGGAGCACCTACTGCTCTTGGCAAGGGCGATTTCCTTTTCGAAATGGACACCGCCGATAAAAATCAACTGAAAAAATACTACGAACAAGGACAGGCACATGAAGCGGAAATGAAAGCGGCGGCGCAAGAAACAACTTCGACGACGAGCGAACCACAAACTGTCAGCGCTCCGGCGAGTGCAGCAACCGTTTCCACATATACTGCTCCGACAACGCGGTACAAGAGTCCAATGGAAAAAATATCGGATTTTATATCGTATAACGATACTGCATTACTGAAAGGGTGCGCATGGGCTTCGCTGGTGCTTGGAGTTATCGGTCTTATGTGGCGTCCAGCGGTGATTTTTGGTATCGCTTTGTTGGCGTTTTCAGTTTACATAATGCTTTTTGAGTTATTCTACTCAGATGAACCGATGTTTTGGATTTGTTCGGGAGTAGCGCTGTTAATCGCTATAATATGCGGAGTTTGGGGATGGCTCGACTACGCGGCTGCACCTGATCGGCTCTCAACAATAATAAATTCAAACATTGAGGCGGCGCAAAAACACGGGGTTGATGTTAAGGTACTATTGAACAACGTTATAGATTTCCAGTTTTCGGGGTGTGCTTTATCTTTATCTTCCATATTTCCTCTCAACATGGCGATTGTACGGCATGAGAAAAAAGGAACAACGGGAAGCCTTGTGCTGTTGTTTGTTGGATACGCTTTATTCTTGCTTATTCTTGGTTTTAGTGCATATTCATTTGGCAGTTTTATTTGTATAAATGATGTAATAACCGATTATATTGCAAATTTGGCTGTTTAATCGCGTTAGTATTTTTACATACGGAGGAAACATAACTTTATGAAGTGTATCATATGCGGAAGTACAATCAGCTCAAGGAGCAAAAAATGTCCTTCTTGCGGTGCTGCGGCTAATATAAGCCGAGGCGACTTTTTGTTTGAATTTTGTGCTGATGATCAAAAACAGCTTTTTAAGCATTATAATGCGTGGAAAGAAAAAACTGCTGCAGAAGCTGCTGGTAAAGAAGCAGAAGTTAAGGCGGAGCCAATTACTAAAGTGAATTCCGGTACGCTAAGCGCCGATAAATCTGTAAGTGCGAAAGCCTCAAACGTTTCACAAGCACGTATCGCAAGCATGAATAATGCTTCACGCACTACGGCGGAGAGGCGTAGTGAAACTTTGCGCGAGCATAGCTCTTCCTCGTCCGAACAGAACTCATGGTTTCAAACGGTTCCGTATGAACCGGGCAGCAACATTACTACTATTCGCTTTTCAGATGAAGCCCGAAGTGCGCTCTCACGAGAGAGAATTGAACCTACACCGACACCAAGGGTGAGAAGATCCTTTTCGGAGCGTATGAGCCTTTTGGGACGTTGGATAACTAATTTTATAAGAGTGATTTTTGCTGTGATATGTTCGGTTGTCATGGGTGGAATCATCGGCATTTTGGGTATCGCTCTTGTAATGAATATCGCAGATAAGAATGGTGGCAATGTTGCGTTTTCGGCAATATTTTTTATAGTGATTGCCGGTGGGTTGATTTTCCTGTATCGTTTGCTGTTTAACCATTTGGATTACCGTGATTTGCTGAATACTGCAATGAGGTGCGAGCTGATAATTGTTCCATTGCTTCTCATAACCGTACTTATCGGCGGAGCAGTTGCGGTTGAAAAAACTCCGTCTTTAAAATATTCGGTTGCTGAATATATGCTTGAGGTTGGAGCGGTGTACGATGCAAGAGAGACTTTTGAGGAACTTGGTACATATGAGGATAGCCAGCAGAGAGTCAAAGATATTATCGCAATGTATCCAACAACGATAAAGGGCGGCGACACCGTAATTTTTGGTGCATACGAGCAGGATAATAATCCGGAAAACGGTAAGGAACCAATAGAATGGCTGTCGGTCTACGAAATCGGCTATGACGGTTATGTTACATTAATAAGTAAAAATGCGCTTGATTATAAATATTTCGATAAAAATGATTGGGAAAACAGTTCTCTTCGCCATTGGTTGAACGGAGAGTTTCTAAGCGAAGCTTTCAGCGAGCAGGAGCAGGCCATGCTTAATAGAACCGGCGGTTTTCTTGCCGATACAGTGGATATTTGGTTGGCGATTAACAAGGATGTGCCGGATCAAATCAGAAAGAGCGTTCCCAGTGAATATGCACTCTCAAAGGGAAGCGAGGAGTTTCGATGGTGTTTCAGAGAAACAGAGGGTGTTTATCCTGCGCAGAAAGCCAATACTGTAATGGCTGCATATGTGGACAGCATAGGTAAGGTATCCAGCGGTATTGAGGAAGGTAGCTTTTACGTGCGACCGGTGATACGCCTTAGAACCTCGCTTTACGAAAGCGTATTGGGATATGCTAAAAAATCTCCCGACGAGTGGTATGGAACTGATTTTTCCGGTATAGAGAAAACATTTACCGGAACCTATACCGCCAGTCAAGGAATTACCGGCGTTGATTTAACCATTCTCGACTGTGATGAGTACGGCAATATCGAGGCGGAGTTCAATTTCTACGAGCATCACAGCAACCCCGGAGTTCCGTCGGGAAAATATTTACTTCGCGGAAGCATAACGGACGTGGATGATAACGGAAATATTAGCATTGTTATGAACGGATATAAATGGATCGAGTGTCCTGAAAAATATAATATGCTTGACTTCAATCAGATAATAATAGACAGTCAGCATAGACATATAACCGGCGCGTACGGAATAGATGTAACGGCGTATTGATGCATAAACTTTGGAGGTAAAAACAATGAGTTCAAATGAAAAATTGAATAAACCGCTGTTTTTTGTGGTATTGGGAATATTTGTGCTTGCAATTATTGTAACCGTTTCCGGCGTCAGCAACGACGGCGTAGTGGCAGTTTTTGAAAGCTATCCGATCATCGGCGCGGTTATGAAGATTTTAAACTACAAGTCGCTGACATCTGTTCTTGCAGAATTCGGCTTTTTAGGCGTTGTATACGAGTTGGTACAGCTTGCGAATATGTTGCTTATATTTGATTGGTTGGCTGAAAAAATTGATCACAAACTGATATTCCCGTCCAGCAGAAATATTCTTGATAGGTTGTTTGCTTTTCCAATTGAAGTGGTTATCGGACTGTGTAACCGTTTTTCCGTCATTGTAATGATGTCACTGCTTGAGAACCTGCTTGAAGCAATGATTGGAAGTGAGATGGGTAGCAAATTACTTTCAGTTGCCGTGATTTTTGCGGTGGGAGTGTTCCTGAATGCGCTACGTGGGGATCTAACGTCTGCGTGGAAATGTTGGGCGATTGAGCTTGTTTGTACAGTTGTAGTATCCTGCGGTACCGCGGCAGCGTTTCATGGAATCCGTGTTGGCGACGACCCGTCGGTGTGGATTTCATCTATCGTAGCTTCTGCAGTTGTTGCGCATCTGTTGGGACTTATAAAAAAACTGTTCCGTGATTAATTTTGCAGGTGAAACGTAAAAGGGGGATTTTATGAAAAGTTGGACACCGGTAAATGACAACAGATTATGATGATACTTTTATTGCCCCCAAAAAAGGTATGCTTTACTTCAAATGTGCGGCACACAGCAATTTGAAAGAGGCGCAGTTTAATCTTGCCCATATGTATGAACTGATGGGAAATAATGATGAGGCTCTGTTTTGGTACAAGCGCGCACGTCGGGGCGGTAGTGAAGAGATGAAAGAAAAATATATGGAGATATTTTCAGCGACTTATAAAAGCCACTGAAAATTAGTTGTTTAACCGTGGTATTGTATATTGTACCTCAAGTGAGAGGAGAGAAATTATGAAGGTAATATTTCTTGATATAGACGGAGTATTAAATTCCTCTGCTTACGACAGGCAGCGAACTTCAGAGGACGGAAACATAGATAAAACAAGGCTTCTTCTTCTGAAGCGGCTTGTTGACAAAACGGGCGCAAAAATTGTCCTTTCAAGCTCATGGCGAGTGCATTGGGAGAAAAATTCTGACGAATGTGATGATATCGGCAGGGAAATAATTTCGGACTTTTCAAGTGCCGGACTTGAGCTCTATGATAAAACACCAAAGGTAGGATATCTTGAGCGTTCCGAAGAAATTCACATGTGGTTAAAGGATAACCCTGATGTTCAGAGTTTTGTTATTTTTGATGATAACGGCTATGGATGGGGTGATTTGGCGGATAACTTTATTCAGACGAATTACCGAATAGGCAGAGGGCTTGAGGAAGAACATATCAATAAGGCACTTGAGTTACTTGTATAAATACTGCGAATACTCGAAGTAGTATTCTGCCAAATCCTCGTCGAGGTAGTTGAAAAACTTTTCCTCTAATTCTTCAGGGATTCCGAAATATGCTTCTGCAATAGCGCCTGCAATGCAGGACAAAGTATCGCCGTCTCCTCCAAGGGAAACGGCGTTTCTTATTGCATCCTCAAAGTCCTCAGCGTCGAGAAAGCATACTATAGCTTGAGGTACGCTTCCTTCGCAAGTCATATCGTGGGAATAGCCGGGGCGTATTTCATCAACTGTGAAGTCAAGGTTGTAGTATTTTTCTTCTATGTATGAGCGAATTTCCGCTTTGCTTTTGCCTGTCCTTGCAAGGAATATTGCTGCTGCAACCGCTTGAGCGCCTTTTATTCCCTCTGTGTGGGAGTGGGTTATTTCCGCACTCCATTTTGCAAGGCGTTCCACATCTTCGAGAGTGTCCACCGCCCAAGCACAGGGGGACACACGCATTGCTGAACCGTTGGTGTTGGCACCATAAGGTTTTCCGTTATCATCAATAAGCCAAATATAAAATAGCTTGCCGTACCCCGCATCGGGATAGCGGCGAGCTATTTCGTGCATTTTTTCAATTAATGTTCTCTTGAAGTCGTACTCATTGCTGCAATCGGTTTCTGCACAGGCACATCCGACACATATTGTGAGTATGCTGTCATCTGTTGCTCTGCAGCTTGGTACGAATAGCTGAAAGTCTTTTGTTTTGTCCGATTCAAATTCATATACCGAACCGACTATATCTCCGATAATTGCGCCTAACATCTTGTTGTCCTCCTTAAATTTTGCAAAAAATAATGCCGGATTACTCCGGCATTTTAATGATGTTATTTATACAGGTACAGTGAGGCTTTGAATGTTGTATTAATTTTAACACATCTTCAAACTTCACGTGTATCACCTCTTCACTTATATTATATCACATAAAATGTGAAAAGTCAATTGAAAACAACGAAAATTCTATACGTTTGATTAATAAGCATAAACCTATAATCACTGTGCCGCTCCCATAAATCTGCCTTCGTCGGATAAATAATCTGAAAACCGTGTCCACGGCTCACAGGCATCCACCTCTAAAATCGTTACATTGTCCCAAAGTTCAAAAAGTGACTTGCCGTCGAACACTTTAGCGTGTGCTAGCTCCTCAAACGTCGGATAATCAAATGCGTATTCCCCGTCAGCGGTAAGACCGAACCAGTATATTTCCGTGCCAGGTGTTTCACCCGGCATCTTTCCCATCCAGCAAAAGTCAAATTTCTCACTGCCGTTTATACAGAACAGTATTTCACTGCAATAGCGGTTTTTCAAATCAAAAGCCATAGCCTTTTGGAACTCATTGAAAGTCCATTTTTTTACATCAACGCTGTATTTGCTAAGGTCCACTTTTCCGTTTTTTACGACAATTCCGTCTGCCTCGAGGCGGCGCTTCTGCTCTTCAATTCCGCCGAAGGCGTACCCGTGACTTAATTTGCCGTCATAGCCTACAACCTTGTAGCAAGGATATTTATCCCCATCCGGATTTTCGTGCAGGGCGTTGCCGAGCGCGCGTGCCCATTTCTTGTTGCCAAGCATTTCTGCGAGCCTACCGTAGGTGATAACACATCCGCGCGGAATTTTGGTGAGTATGGCATATAGGCTTGGTTTGTAAATCTTATGCTTCATTTGAAAAACCTCATTCAACGGTTTTCACAAGCTCATTTATATCCTTGCGCTTTTTGGGGCGAAGCTTGTCGTCGTCTTTCGCATAGCCAAGTGTGATAACAAGGCGCACAGCCTCGTCAAGATTGCAGATCTCACGGATCTTATCATCCTCGAGCCAACCGAGGATGCATGTGCTGAGTCCCTGCGCGGCGGCTTCCGCCGTGATGTACGCCGCAACGATACCGATATCGATAGAGCGGTAATCGTTCTTTTTTACCTTTGCTCCGAGTGCTGCGGTTGCCACATACGGCATCTCCGATATTACAAGCATCACGGGTGCATCCGTGGCGAATTTGTTCATCCCCATGGATTGGGTAGCCCTTGCGACATTCTTTGCGGCTTCACCGCGGCATACGGTGATCTGATACGGCTGACCGTTGCAGGCGGACGGTGCAAGACGCGCGGCGTTTAAGATGCGCTCAAGCTTCTCATCTTCCACTGCACGCTCCGGGTTATAACTGCGGCAGGACTGTCTGTTTTCTGCAATTTCGGTGAAATTCATAGGGTGTTTCCTTTCGTTGGTTTAAATTTTTTATTATTCACACTGTTCATGCTGTCCACACTTTCGCATGACTTCGCCGTCATTCCCACCCACGCCGGGCGAAAACTGCTTTTTACAGCGTTGCGAACAGATTTTATATTGCTCCATGCGGCACAGTAGAATGGGACCTTTCCACGCTCTAAAATTTCTATTGCAAGGCGGCTTGTAAGCGCCGAGGCTATCCCTTGGCGGCGGTATTCGGGGAGTACGTCAATACCAATCTGCCACATAGTATCGCAGTCGGCACTGCATCCGGCAAGTCCCACAAGGCGCTCGCCGTCATACGCGCCAACGCCGAGCACGTCAGAGTCATGGCTGTTTTCAGAATTTCGCTGTTGGTAAACATATTTTCTCACCCACTTTACTGTAGCTGTTGGTTATTTCAAAATATATCAGAAAATTCCTTTGTTATATTTTTTCATAGCGTAAAAGGCAAGTCCAAGACCGCCTGCAACTCCTGCGACCAGCACTACTATTCCTCCAACTCCTATGAGAATCTGTTTGTTTGCCAAAATAGTTGCAAATATAAGAGTAGAAGAGATGATAGCTGTTTAAGGTTCATATCTTTCCAGAATCTCGACAATGCCGTCCCTGTATACATTCCCCGAGAGAACATCTCCGTTTGGGGAAAAGGATACGCATTTTACGTTGTGAGAGTCTTCGGTATACGGATTTTTCGGAATGTCTGCCGTGAAATATTCACCGAGGTATCTCGGTGCGTTACCCTCGGGGAAAATGATATTTCCGTCGCTTATAGGGAATCCAATGATCTCAAATGCTGCAAGAATTTCTCGGGTTTTGCGGTTATACGGATTGTTGTGTGACGCGCTTACCAGCCAAGCCGGCTGAATTCGAGTGGGAATTCCGTTTGCTTTTGCTGCCTTTGCAAACTCTTTTACTGTGTCAAGAGGGATCGTTTCCTGATGAAAAGCGTCTGCGGATATAAGCAGATCGTTAACGCCGCATTTGGCAAGATTTTCTGCTATAGTTTGGATATAAGCCGTATCTTTTGAGAAGTAACCGTTCGTGATCACCTGGCGCTTGGGGATGTTCATTTCGCGAGCGGCGCTCATGACCGAATATACCGTATCGGGATAAAGAAGCGGTTCGCCGCCGAAGGTCATCACGGTTTTGATATTATATAGCTTCGCGATCTTTTTCACACAGTCAGCGGCAACATCGGCGTTAATGTGTTCGCCGCAGGTCGGGTGATCGCCTTGGGAGCAGTGCTTACATCTGCCCGTGCAGGCATATGTGACTGCAAATTCGATCTTCTCAAGATTTTTTAAGTATCTGTTCATGTCATTGCTCTAAAAACGCTTCGGCTATGATTGATAATGTCATTTCCGAAGCGTTTCTGATTTTTATGTTTTTATTGGTTTGCAGGATTATTCCTCTGGGTTCTCCCAGTTGTGGTAAACTTCGATAACGTCGTCGTTATCTTCAAGTGCCTCAATGAGCTTGTTCATGTTCTTTATGTCATCCTCACCGGTGAGGGTTACATAGCTTGAGGGAACCTTGTCTGTGTCTGCTGACATTATTGCATAACCCTTGTCGGCAAGCGCTGCGCGGACTGCTTCGAGGTCGTCAGTTTCGGTGGAAATCTCAAACACACCTTCTTCGGAAGCAAAGTCTGCAGCTCCTGCTTCGAGTGCGTCCTCCATGAGCTGATCCTCGTTGATCTTGCCGTCGTTTTCGATGATGATTACGCCCTTCTCGGTGAACATGAACGACACGCATCCGGTGGTGCCGAGGTTGCCGCCGAACTTATCGAAATAGTGGCGTACATCGGACGCGGTACGGTTACGGTTATCGGTTGTAGCTTCAACGATTACTGCTACTCCGCAGGGACCGTAGCCCTCGTATACGATCTCCTCGTATTCTGCACCGTCTGCGCTGGATGCCTTCTTGATGATGCGGTCGATGTTGTCGTTAGGCACGTTATTGGCTTTAGCCTTTGCGATAAGCGAAGCGAGCTTGCTGTTCGATACGGGATCGGGACCGCCTTCCTTTACGGCAACCGCCATTTCCTTACCGATTTTAGTGAAGATCTTCGCACGCTGTGCGTCGGTCTTCTCTTTTTTATGCATTATATTTTTCCATTTGCTATGTCCTGACATGGTGTTTATCTCCCTTTTTAAATCTTTAAATTTAGCTCGCATCGGCGGTGCCGATGCTCGGCAGGGCGGGGACAGAACCTATCTCAAGCAAGACGGCTTTGCCGACTTGCTACAAAGTTCGGCTTTGCCGAACTTCAGGCAGGTCGTTTGACGACCTGCTGCCGAAGTTTCTATCCCCTCCCTGCACCCTCCCCAACTCCTTGGCTGGTGAAGATGCAATTTGCATTGCTTTTATTATATCTTTTCGGTTTTCTTCATGCAGATAAGCTCGAAGGATTTACCGAGGACTGAGCGTACGCACGATGTGAGCGCTACGCGGAAGTTGCGTGTGATCTCGTTGTCTGCTGTGACGATCTGGCACTCATGATAGAAGCGGTTGAACGCGGTGCACACATCGAGAATGTAACGTGTGATAACGGACGGCTCGAGGTCTTCAAGCGCTGTGAGAACCTTCTCGGGGAACATGGACAGCGTTTTGAGAAGTGCCGCTTCGGAATGAGCGGTAACCATGGATGCATCCGGCTTAATAGTGGGAACGCCGCCTGCCTTTTCGATGATCGAGCAGGTACGTGCGTAGGTGTACTGCGCATAGGGGCCGGTGTTTCCGTCGAAGTTGAGCGCGTCTTCCAAAATAAAGTTGATATCCTTGATACGGCTGTTCATGAGGTAATGGAAGATAATAGCGCCAACACCGACAGCCTCGGCAACCTCGTTTTTGTTTTCGAGGTTCGCGTTCTTTTCTTCCATGATAGCCGAAACCTTCTCAATGGACTCGGCGAAGAGGTCTTTTAAGAGGATAACGTTGCCGGTACGTGTTGCAAGCTTGGAGCCGTTTATGGAAACGGTACCGTAGGGGACGTGGATAAGCTTGTCCGACCAGTCGTAACCCATAAGCTCAACTACCTTGAACCACTGTGCGAAGTGCAGACTCTGACCTGCGGATGTTACATAAATATTCTTATCGAAATCGTAGGTCTTCTTTCTGTAGAGCGCCGCCGCGATATCACGTGTGGGATAAAGTGTGGATCCGTCACGCTTCAAAATAAGGCAGGGCGGCATGTTGTATGCCTCGAGATTGATTATAGATGCACCGTCGTCGATTGTCATGAGGTCCTTATCCTTGAGTTCCTGTACGACAGCGGGCATTTTATCGGAATAGAAGCTTTCGCCGTTATACGAGTCGAACTCGATTCCGAGCTGCTTATATGTGCGGCTGTATTCCTTGAGAGAAATTTCGATGAACCACTTCCAAAGAGCAGTGTTTTCCTCATCGTGCTGCTCAAGCTTTGTAAACTCAGCTCTTGCCGCATCGTTGAGAGCGGCATCCTTTTCCGCTTCTTCGTGGAACTTTACGTAAAGCGCCACAAGCTCGTCAATGCCGCCGTCCTCAATCTGCTCGCGGCTACCCCACTTGCGGTATGCCACAATGAGCTTACCGAACTGTGTGCCCCAGTCGCCGAGGTGGTTGACACCGATACAGTTGTATCCGCAGAACTCGTGGAGCATCTTTAAGCTGTGACCGATAACGGTGGTGCCGAGGTGACCGATGTGGAACGGCTTTGCAACGTTCGGGGAAGAATAGTCGAGCACGACATTCTTGCCGGCACCGAAATCGAACGAGCCGTATTTTTCACCCTTTTCCATTATCTCGGGCATAAGCACGCCTGCAAGATAAGCGGGGGAGATGAAGATGTTGAGGTAACCGCCGACAACGTCAACCTTTGCGATGATATCGTCTGTGAGCTCCTCCGCAAGCTTCTGCGCGATCATGGGCGGTGCCATACGCATAGCCTTTGACAATTTGAAGCAGGGGAACGCGAGGTCGCCGAAGTTATCGTCCGGGGGATATTCGAGAAATCCTGCGAAATCCTCGGCGCTCACATCAGCGGCGGCGGGATTACCTTCTGTGAGGGCGGCGAATTTTGCGTAAAGCTTTTCGCCTATGTGTTTCTTTATTGTAAGCATGGTCGTTTCCTTTGCAATATATTTAATTTAATACAATATTATACCACAAAAAATTAAGTTTGGCAACGGTATTTTTACCAAAAATCGTATATTGACAAAAAATTTATATTTATTCGCGCTCGGCAAGCTTTCTGCCCATCAGAACACCCATTACGGATGCCATCATAAGTCCTCGTGTCCAGCCGCTCGAGTCGCCAAGACAGTGGAGTCCCTTAAGGGAAGTGTCAAGGTTTTCGTCCATTTTTACGCGGTTCGAGTAGAACTTAAGCTCGGGAGAGTAGAGAAGTCTTTCCGTACTTGCAAAGCCGGGGACGACTATGTCCACAGCCTGAATGAAGTTGATAATGTTCATCATTGCGCGGTACGGCATTGCTGCGGTGATGTCGCCTGCAACTGCGTCAGGGAGGGTCGGCTTAACGTTTGACTGTGCAAGCTCCTTGGGCCATGTACGCTTGCCGTCGAGGATGTCACCGAAGCGCTGTACGAGGATGTGACCGGCGCCGAGCATATTTGTAAGCTCGCCGACCTTTTTCGCGTACTCAATCGGCTGATTGAACGGAACCGAGAAGTTGTGCGAG
Source organism: Candidatus Flemingiibacterium sp. (assembly GCA_045636265.1). Lineage (GTDB taxonomy): Bacteria > Bacillota > Clostridia > Oscillospirales > CAG-272 > Flemingiibacterium. The sequence goes on along the minus strand of JAZTXD010000078.1, from coordinate 38,543 downwards.
CAGAGAATAGCGAGGTTTGTGTTGCCTGACTTGTGCTCCTTGTAGGAGTGACCGTTTACCACTGCGAGATCGTTGTCGTAGTTTTCCTGCGACACAAAGCCGCCCGGATTCTGACAGAATGTGCGAACCTTATTTTTAAACGGCTTCGGATAACCGATAAGCTTTGATTCGTAGAGGACCTTGTTAACATCCTCGATAATTTCGTTGCGAACCTCGACACGCACGCCGATGTCAACTGTGCCCGGCTTGTGCTCGACGTTGTGTTCAACGCATATCTTTTCAAGCCAGTCCGCGCCGCGTCTTCCCGTGGCAACTACAACTGTATCTGCGCGAAGCTCTTTATCTGCGCCCTTTTCGCTTATAATAACGCCGCGGCACGCATCGTTTTCTACAATAAGGTCGGTGCAGTTTGTGCCGAACATCATCGTGACGCCGTTTGCTTTGAGATATTCCTGGATAGAGTAGTATATATCCTGCGCCTTTTCCGTGCCGAGATGACGTATCGGGCAGTCAACAAGGCGAAGACCTGCCTGGATAGCACGCTTGCGGATTTCCTTTATAAACGGATCGTTTGAAACGCCTTCGACATGCTCGTCCGCGCCGAATTCAAGGTAAATTTTATCGGTGTAATCTATAAGATCGGTTGCTCTCTGCCAACCGATGAGCTCGGGCAGCTCGCCGCCGACATCGGGGGATAAAGAAAGCTTGCCGTCGGAGAATGCACCTGCTCCGGAGAAGCCGGTGGTTATGTGGCAATAGGGCTTACACTGTACGCACGCCTGCGTTTTTATTTTCGGACAGTGGCGCTTTTCCACGGGAGCGCCTTTTTCGATAAGGAGTATGTTTTTATTTGCGCCCTTTCTGATAAGCTCAAGGGCTGTAAAAATACCTGCGGGACCTGCGCCCACAATAATAACATCGTATTTCATGTCAAATCTCCTTTATATTTACGCAAAAACATTCCGCAAACTTAAGTCTGCGGAATGTAATTATACGTGTGATATAATTACAAACAATTATATCACACTTTTTTCATTTTGTCAACCCTCATACAAACAGAGGTCGAATCTGTTTGCCACACATCGCCTCGTTCAGCGCATCCGGAATAAGCTCGAACTTTGCAACAAGCGAGTGCGGTTTGCTCACGGGATCATCCTGCTCGAGCGGTACAAAATATACGGAGCGGCGCTTGAGGACTCTTGCAAGGTTCTCGAGATTGCCGGACAGCGCATCGTTGCTGGCGAGTGCTATCAGCACGGGGCGATCGCAGCGCTGATGTGCCTTGCACGCCATTGTTACCGATGTGTCCGTAATGCCGTGCGATATTTTGGCAAGTGTGTTGCCCGTGCAGGGGGATATTATGAGCGCATCGAGTACGGTTTTCGGACCGAGCGGTTCGGCATCTGCGACGGTGTGGATTATATCGTGAGCGCATATGTCGGATATACGCTTGCGTATATCCGATGCAGCTCCGAAGCGGGTGTCAGTTGAATACGCCACCTCGCTCATTATGGGGAGTATATCATGCCCGGATTTTTTTAACTGTTCCATCACGGCGATGCTTCGCTCAAAGGTGCAGAATGAACCGCAAAATGCGTAACCTATCAGCATAACTGTTCGCCTCCCTCATATTTTTTCAGATGAGCGAGAACAGTGTCTGCGATGATATGCCCCGATGTGACCGGAGCAACTTTACCGGGGAGCGACAGCGCCCAGATTACATTGTGTGAGAGCTTTTTTGACTCTTCGATATCAACGCCGCCCGGCTTTGAGGCCAGGTCCACTATAAGCGTACCGGCGCGTATTTTCGACAGCTCCTTTGCTGTCAGAACGGTGTGCGGCACGGTACTGAATATCATGTCAAAGCGCTGTTTATCCAAAAGCTCATCAAGCTCGTATGTTTTGACGGGAGTTATGCCGTCTGCCTTTATCCACGCGAGGTCTGATGCTTTTCTTGCGCTTGCGGTGACATTTGTGCCGAACGCTTTTAACAGCTTTGAGAGTACCTTGCCGATGCGTCCGTATCCGATTACAAGTGCGGATGCACCGAAAAGCGTTATCGGAAGCTCATGCATGGCGATCTCTATTGCGCCCTCTGCGCTCGGTATTGCGTTCGCGACGGAAAATTCCTCTTTTTCATAGTAATCGAACACTTCGACTCCGCGCGCGTCGCAAAGCTCACAGAAGCCGTGGGGGAGCTTTCCGCCGCATACAAGCTTTATACCCTCTGCTGCCGCTATTCCGGCAAGTTCAGTGAGTGTAAGCGGCTCGGCATCGGAGAGCGGCATGGACAGCTTATAGTTATCCCCAGACACCGGGAGCGGCAGAATGAGCGCAAAACTGCCGTGAAGCGCCTCGATGGCGCTTTGATATACCGTGCCGCAGTCACTCTCGCTTGTGTCTGACATGTTCGATAAAATTTCGTTTGACGTTATATTGCTGCACGAGCAGCACAGTGAATCTACAACGGGAAAGAGCGGTTCCTTCTTTTCGCCGCCAAAACCGTACAGCGAGATGTCGTATCCCTCGGCTTTTAGTCTTGCCGCGGCGATAAGCTGACGCGCATCCCCGCCGATTACGGCAATTTTGTTATTTTTCTGTGACATAGTTTCCCTTTCCTTGATGTACTGTGTGTGCTATTAGCACAGTACAGTTTATGCGCCCCATGTTATTGTTGCTTGTGTACTGTATATATGACAAAAGCGGATTTGAGGGGGCAATGTAATTTTATTGTAAATTGCCCTTGAAAAAATGGCGGCTGTGTGGTATAATAAAATATATTCAGACAGTAATTTGAAATTTAAGAAAGGACTCGTATATGGGAGGATTATTCGGAGTAGTATCAAAAAACGATTGCGTTTTCGACCTTTTCTTCGGTACTGACTACCATTCTCACCTCGGCACACGCCGCGGCGGTATGGCGGTGTACGGCGAGGGCGGGTTTGAGAGAGCAATACACAATATTGAGAATTCACCGTTCCGCACAAAGTTTGACAAAGATGTCGGAGAAATGAAGGGCACATCGGGAATTGGCTGTATATCCGATTCCGAGCCGCAGCCGCTTATCGTGCGCTCTCATCTCGGAAACTTTGCGATTACCACCGTCGGACGCATAAACAACAGCGCGGAGCTTATAGATATCTGCTTTAAAAAAGGTCACACGCATTTTCTTGAAATGAGCGGAGGCGATGTGAACCCAACCGAGCTTGTGGCATCACTGATCACACAGAAAGACAGTATAGTCGATGGCATACGCTATGCCCAGGAAATGATAGACGGCTCCATGACAATGCTCCTTCTCACACCGGATGGAATGTATGCCGCACGTGACCGCCTTGGCAGAACGCCCGTGGTTATCGGTCACAAGGACGGAGCGTACTGCGCATCGTTTGAGAGCTTTGCGTATCTCAATCTCGGCTATACACACTATAAAGATCTCGGTCCCGCGGAGATCGTGTATCTCACACCCGAGTCCTGCGAAACTGTGGCAGAGCCAATGGAAGAAATGCGCATCTGCACGTTCCTTTGGGTTTACTACGGATACACAACCTCAAACTATGAGGGTGTTAACGTTGAGATAATGAGAAACCGCTGCGGCGAAAAGCTTGCAAAGCGCGATGAGGGCGTTGTTTCCCCCGACATCGTGGCAGGTGTTCCGGACTCCGGTACAGCACATGCGGTGGGATATGCGAACGCTTCCGGAGTGCCGTTTGGCAGACCGTTCATCAAGTATACGCCCACATGGCCGCGCTCGTTTATGCCTGCGATACAGTCGCAGAGAAGCCTGATTGCAAAAATGAAGCTTGTGCCGATAGATCAGCTTATCCGCGACAAGAGTCTGCTTTTAATAGACGATTCTATCGTTCGCGGAACACAGCTTCGCGAAACCACGGAATTCCTCTATCAGAGCGGCGCGAAGGGCGTGCATATACGTACCGCTTGCCCCCCGCTTTTATACGGATGCAAGTATCTTAACTTCTCGCGCTCCAAGAGCGAGCTTGACCTTATCACGCGCCGTACGATTCTGCGTCGTGAAGGCTCTGAAGAAGAAGCGGCGAAGAAGCTTCACCTTTATGCGGATCCGGAAACTGTCGAATACAAGGGAATGGTTGACGACATTTGCAAGGAGCTTGGATTTACCTCGCTTTCCTTCCAGCGAATTGATGACATGATCGAATCCGTCGGACTTCCCGCGTGCAAGCTCTGCACCTACTGTTGGACAGGTAAAGAATAAAATTTATCCCACGGCGATTGCCGTGGGATTTTTGTTAGCACTTCTTATTTTTATCGAATGCGGGGTTAATAGCAAAGAAGTTTTTGGAGTCGAGATTATCCTGAACGTGGCGCAGAAGCTCGCAAATACAGTCAAGGAGAAGTCTTTGCTAATTAACTAATATCAACCGGATTATAGTAGGAATGAACCTTTACGTTGGGATTGCAATGTTTTTTGATTTCTTCTTCATCTTTTTCCAAGAAATGAATTTCTTCAAGTTTGGTTAATCCGGTTAAATCCGGAATTATCTCTACCTTTTTTTGATTTGAAATAATTATCTTTTTCAAGTTTGGAAATTGAAGCAAAAAGCTTATATCGGTTAGTTTTTTGTTCATCCATAAACTAACTTCTTCAATTGATTCGTTTATCCCAAAAGTGTCAAAATATGCAACGTTCTGAATACTAAGGTATAATTTTCTTACTTGCATTTTTTGAAGAAAACTATAATCCTTGATATCAACCGATCTTAAATACAGTTCCTTTAGATTTTTTAACTCAGGTAATTTGTCCAAGCCTTTTTTTACGTTCCGAATTCCAAGGCTTTCAAGTTCAGTCAAATGAAGAATATCGTTGATATCCATTTTATATGTTTTATCTTCTAACTCCACAGTCAAACCTTTAATGGACGAACTGACATTTTTTAAAAAACTATAGTCCTTAATATGAAAACAACTTAATGCTAAAAAATCTAAATTCATTTTCTCTATAACATCAATGTTTTCTATTTCACTCCATATGTCCAAATGAAGCGATCTTAAATGAGTTAATTCAGCTAAATAGGAAATATCTACGATTTTGGAAGACAAGCTATAATGTCTGAAGGCGATGTTGGGATTTATCCTGAATATTTCATTCAAAATAGAGAGTTCATCGTTGGATGGTGTTTTTGGGGTTTGTATGTGACTCAAACCGGAATTTACAAGGCTGTCGATTATTGCTTGATCGCTTGCGGTTAAGGGAAAAGCGTATTCATGTAAAGCACGTCTGAACGGCAATTGAAAAAACTTGGCTGTACTAACAAATGATCCCATAATACTCTCCCATCTATCAACTTTGAGCTTATCATTTTTATTATACCACACCCACGCGAAAAAGTAAATAGGACGGCTTGAAAATCAAGCCGTCCATGTTTTATTTGCTGCTTAGCAGTTTTTCATCTTTCCACCCTTATCAAACGCCGGGTTAATAGCAAAGAAGTTTTTGGAGTCGAGGTTATCCTGAACGTGGCGCAGAAGCTCGCCGAATCGCTGATAGTGCACGATCTCGCGCTGACGAAGGAATTTGATAACGTCGTTTACATCGGGATCGTCGGACAGGCGAAGGATGTTGTCGTAGGTGGTTTTCGCTTTCATTTCCGCCGCCATATTCTCGTGCAGATCGGTTATCGGGTCGCCCTTGACCTGCATCATCGCCGAGGTGTAAGGTGTGCCGGATGCCGCCTGCGGATAAACGCCGGTGGTGTGATCCACAAAGTAGGTGCCAAAGCCCTGCTTATCTATTTCATCGGGGGAGAGATTGCGTGTGAGCTGGTAGACTATCGAGCCGACCATCTCAAGGTGGGCGAGTTCCTCCGTGCCGATGTCGGTAAGTGCACCCTTTGCCTGATCAAACGGCATGGAGTAGCGCTGGCTCAAATAGCGCAGAGAAGCGCCAAGCTCGCCGTCGGGTCCTCCAAAGTGTTTTTTATTATAATCATACCTCATGGAAATAAATAGCCAAGTTTTCGTGCGGCTTATCGTAGACCATCTTTGCAATAATCGTACGAAGAGCTTGGTTTTTTGCTTTTTCTGATACGTCTGTTCTTTTTATAAACGCGATGACTTCGGACACCTTCTTCGACAGCGCATCAAGATCTATATCGTTATCTTTTGGCTGTTCCGCATCGCGTGCTTTCTTTAACTTGGATATGCGCGCGGAAATGTCGTTCTTATTCTTTGCGTACTGCTCGATAGTATCTATCTCGGCGAGGTATGCTTCTTTTGCGCGCTCCAGGCGCTTTTCTTCGACGGCGATCATCTTATCGTAGTCGATAGCATCCGCCTTGGCTTTCTTGGCGGTGGTCGGTATAATCTTGAACTCCTTTGAGCCGACTGCCTCTTCAAGGCCGGATATAAGTGACGCTGTTATTTTTGTCATTACTACAGAATGCGAGATGTGGCACGATCCGCGAGAATAGTTACAGCACTGGAGAGTGGGCGTCTTTGCTTTGCCGCTGGTGGCACTTCCGCATGCGAGAGTTCCGCCGCATGAACTGCAGCGTACCAAACCTTTGAACATATACTCGACAGACTGTTCACTTCGTGCGTGTTTAGGGTAGGCTTTCTTTAGTGCTTTTATGCGGCTCTGCGCGAGGTCCCACAGCTCCATTGAAACAAGCGGTTCGTGATGACCGTTTGATACCATTATACTCTCGTTGTCGTAGTCGCGTTTGCTCGCGGCCTTGGTGCCGTCGAGGCTCCATCTAATTTTGCCGATATAGCAAGGGTTGTTGAGTATGTAACTCACCCAACGGTTATCGGGAGGATTGCCGCGCCTTGTTCTGAAGCCTTTATTTGCAAGATCGACGGCGATCTCACGCATGCCGTCACCGTTTACAAAGCGCTCGAAGATCTCGCGCACGGCATCTGCGGCACCGCTTTCATCCGGATAGTATTTTTTGTCGCGCATAATATAGCCGAAGGGTGGGGCGCACGTCGGCTCTCCGCGCGAGGCTTTTTCCGTCATGCCTCGTGTTACCTCTACACCGAGGTTAATGGAGTAGAATTCGTCCATCCACTCTATTATGCGCTCGATAAGTGTACCGTAGTGTCCCTCTGGGATAGGCTCGGACACGGATACAACGGAAACCCCCTTCTTTTTGAGCAGGTTTTTATAAACCATGCTCTCTTCCTGGTTACGGGCGAATCGCGAGAATTTCCACACGTATATGACATCAAATAGGCGGTCTTTCTCTTTTGCGATCGCTATCATACGGTTGAATTCGTTTCTGCGCTTGGCGTTTCTGCCGGAGATACCGTCATCATAGAACACGTATTCATCGGGAATGAAGCAGCCTTCCTTTGACGCGTATTCGCGGATCTTCTTAAGTTGACTGTCGGGGCTGTATTCGTCCTGGCGTTCATCTGACACGCGGATATATGCGGCGGCTACTTTGGAATAGCTGTCTATGTTCAATGAAAGGCTCCTTTCTATTATATCAGGCCTCGTTGTATTGATGCGAACTCCCCGGCGTTATGTCGGGGAGTGTTTTATTTTATATCGGTGTGCTATCGGTTTGCTCTGTTTCCTTTTTAGGTTTATTGGCATTTAACTTTCGTTCCTGCTTGGCAACAGTCTTTTTTGCGAGCTCAGCATCATCGCTTTCTAATATTTCGCGCTTGAAAATCTCATTATAGATAATGTCATAAATTTCGTCATTAGTGACTTTTATATCGGGGAAGAGCTTGCGAACACACTTGCGTATGCCATCAATTCCGGAATCAGTCAGGATAACACGTCCTATTATAAAGCGATTGAGGATTTGTTTTTGCGCTCTTAAATCTTCAAGTGTTGCTTTGCTATTTTTAGCAAACGCTTCTATGCAAAGATAATACAGAAGCTCGATGTCACTTTGCTTCTTTGCACTCATTTCACATAAATTAAATTCATACACTAATTCTGCATCAATGTTTTTTCCAAAACTCATATGGTATACTTGCCATACCGCGCCATTTGTAAGTACAACCCAGTTTATGCCGGAGTTCGCAGCGTAACCAGTAGCCTGTCTTATGTAATCGGCTTTTAAGTCAATGGCGATAGCTTTACACTCTATAAGAAATGGCACTTTTTCGTTTAACTTAATGGCGATATCACAATAAGTCTTTTTGATTGCGAATTCAGATGTTATGTTTTCGTATTTATCATATCCGAAAATCTCACACATTATATCGGTTATAATAGTGACAGTATCGCTTTCGTTTAAATCGGCACTTTGTGCTTTGCGCAGGATCGGTTGAAACTTCTTTAATCCCTTGGTGATTCTGTCTTTGATTTTGGTGCTTACTGTTATCATAACATACTCCTTTAGAATTTAATTGTCAAAATAATATTCGAGCGCCATGCGCATGAAGTCCTCGGTCACGGTGAAGTGCTCCGCGAGCGCCCACACGCTTATGTCGCCGTTGTTTTCTTCTATAACTTTTATCAACTCGTCCTCATTGACGAGCTTTTTTATTGCGTAATTATTCGCTATACGTTCACAGCGCGATCTGGTGTTAAGCGGAGAGCGCACCGAGTAAAAAGCACCCGTAACGCAGTGCCCGAGCTCATGTGCAAGATGGACACGCTCCTCGGCGCGAGTTTGCATTGCGCTATCGTCTATGCCGATGAACATATCGCCGTCGGAACTTACAGATATAGATTTTGTTTCTTGCAGGCCCTTTCCGCAGTAAACCATGATTTCTGCTTGTTCTGCCTCAAGATATAGCTTGTCCGAGATCATTTTTTCTCCTTCTTATATTTTGCACGCACGAAGTCGGCAAACTGCTTTACCTCGTCCCACATCTCGTCCGTTACTTCACCGTCGCCGCCGAAGAGGGCGACTTTAATATCGTTGTATGCGGAAGCGTCATTAGGCGTATCCGAGTTGCCGACAAGATAGTCGATAGACACGTTGAAGTATTTTGCAAGCTTTTTTAGAATATCGAAATCTGGTTCTCTGTTGCCTAATTCGTAATTGGAGTAAGCTTGACGAGATATACCCAGTTCTCTGGCAAGAACATCCTGCGTAATTTTTCGCTGTTTGCGAAGTTGTATTAACCTTTCCATATTCTTCACCTCATTTATATTATACGCTACAAAATGTTGCGTGTCAAGTGTCGCCACGAAATGAAGAAGAAATAAAATTATTTTTCGAAAACCTCTTGACAATGCTTCAAACTGATGCTATAATAAAAATACCGCAACAAAGCGAAGCAAAAATAAAAGGAAGGTGATTTAATGGAGTTCCTCAAAGAGTTGCGACGGAAGCTTGGGGTATCTCAGGCAGAAATGGCTGTTAAGTGCGGCGTATCAAGGCAATACTATGGGCTTATAGAGGACGGCAAGCGAAAAGTACCCGTGTGGACCGCCAAGAAGATAGCATCGGCGCTCGGGTTCGACTGGCAGAAATTTTATGAGGAGTAGAGCGGTTGCCGCAATTACGGATGCGGCATATACTGCAATAAGAATGGAGGGGGTACATACGGCAAAGAAAAACGAGATAACCTGTTCCTTTTACATAGGTGAAAGGCGGGTGGATAAGCTTCCCGAGGACTATCTTGATAAGATGATGGAGAACCTCGGCGAGGCGATGAGCGAATATTACACCAGGCATCCGGAAGAATATGCAATAATCCTTGAAAATGACAGAAAAATGGAAATGGAGAAAGCAAATGAAAACGATGTACAAATCAGTGTTACTCACGGCAGCTATACTGACGCTCACTGTGCTGACCGCGCAATGTGCGCTCATCGGTGATGAAGTTCAGGCGATAGAGCCTACGAGGATAACAGCGCCGTGCGCGGTGGTGTGCGCGGATGAGCATGAGAGGGTAAAGGATGAACCCTCATCCACCGCCGGCGCGGTCCCCCTTCCCCCGAGGGAAGGCAAGGGAAGCGACGAGAATGACGTTGCGGAGAACATTCCTTCGGTGCAAGCGGAAGCGCCCTATGTAGACGCTTTTGAACTTATGTACGATACTCCGCTTCGGGCTGTGGTGCAGTTTGAGATAGAGCAAATGTGCACGGCGCGGGATGTGGATGCGGCGGTGGCGCTGGCGATCATCTACCACGAGAGCCGATATGTTGAAAACAAGATTGGTGATGCCGAGCGAAGCTTCGGCCTTATGCAGATACTACGAGAGTGCCACGAGGAGCGCATGGCGCGGCTTGGTGTGCAAAATTTGCTCGATGGTGTGCAAAATGTGCGTGTTGGTGTTGATATTCTTGATGAGTTACTTGACAAGTACGGCGGCGATTATCTCAAGGCGCTGACAGCGTACCGTACCGGGCATTACAGCGGCGAGATAGATGCGTACGCTTACAAGGTTATGGAGGAGGCGGTGCGCATATGCAGCGAATGACGGAAGAGGAGATCAGGCGCGACGTGAGGCTTGCGAAGGCTCCTGAACATCAAGTGCGCGTGCTTGCGGAGCTTAACTGTACCACGCAGAAGGTGATACGCTCTATCTTGAGCGGTCAGACGTGGGATGAAATTCTCGGTATAGGCAAGCCGGTGCCGCGCGGTAAGGGGAAGGGCTGGACGAGCAGTGAGATTGCGCTTGTTATAAAGATGCGAAACGAGCGGTGCACGCTTGCACAGATCGCAAAGGCGCTCGGCAGGACGGGCGGCTCGGTTCGCACCTTGATCGAGCGTAACCCGGAGAAATTTCCGGTAAAGCATTTGTACCGACCGTTCAGCGCGGAGGATGAGCGCATAGCGCGTGAATGGTGGGGCGATGGGAAGACGCTCAGCCAAATCGGGGACAAGCTCGGAAGGGCGCCGACGACGATTCGCGTGTACTTACGCCGTGTCGGGCTTTACCCAAGGGCGGAAAAAGAAAGGGCCGCTCACGATACGCCAATATCGTAAGCGGCAAACAAATATGCATCAACGAGGCTATGCCTCACCAATAGTATAACATAATTTCAAATGAAAATCAAGTGCTTTATCAAAAAAAGAAAGGAGGACGGCGGTATGTATGTAAACTACGGTCCGCTTGGCGGTGCGGCGTATCTCATATCATATGTGGTTGATTCCATGGAGCGCATACGTTACACCGGCTATTACAAGGACGGCGTATACACAATATATCCGCGTCAGGTGGTTGTGCCCGGAAATTATCCGGCGAATCTATTTAAGAGCCGCCGCCTTTCTGTGCATGAGGTAAAGCGCGGGTATTAAATGAGAGGGATAATAACATGAAGCAATACATATTTCCGATAGCACTTATCGCGCTCGATCTTGGCGCGGCTATCGTTTACGGCATAAACGGCGACGCGCGCAAGGTGATCTATTGGATCGCCGCGGCGGTGCTCAATATTACGGTAACGTTTTGAGGGGGGATAACAAAATGAATGAAGTATATCAGAAGGTCATAGACAAGCTCGATAAGGAAGCAGAGAAAGAAAAGAACCCTGCCATAAGAGCGATAGAAGGGATGCTCCGAGAGGTATGCAAAAACGATGCTGACGCTTGCGAGAAGGTGCTTGCGGACGGAAAGACAATGAAGGGCGCGTATGACGCTATGTACGAGGTTGCCAAAAAGAGAAAAAACGGAAACTGTGCCGTTATAGCGCCCGATGAAGCCCAGAGCATCATATTAAAATATTACGGCATTGGCAAGGACTCGGGTGCCGAAAGCGCAAAATCCCAAACGCCTGAGAATGTTTCCACGGTCACCAGCCTCTTTGATTTGATTTAAGGGGGGGCGGAGAATGTGCAAAAACGAGATCTTTTAAAGATACCCATGCCCGAGGTTGTGCTTCCCAAAATCAACCTTGAGGCATACCGAAATAAGTATCACACATGGAGATCGCCTTGCTTTGTGCTCGCGCGCATCGTGCCGGGAAGCTTCGGCGAAGAGGACACGGAAACCGTGGTTGACGATGCGGGAAAGCTGATAGTTAGGCCGGTACATAAAGGTGAGGAGTCGGGGGTTCTTGTTGTTTGGATTTTGCGGCTCGACGGCGAGCAGATATACACGGTGTATGCGAGTGCTGACAGCGCGAAGTGGTGTGTGCGAAGTCACGTTAACGACTCTTGGCGAGAGGCGATGCTTCGCAACCTTACCGGGTACTGTGCATATCGCGAGCATGAGTATATATATGCGGACGAGGCTTCGGCTGCGCTCGGACACTATTTCGGCAGCACCGACTATGACACGCTTCGCTCTCTTGATGAGTTCCAGAGGGATAACCGAACATATCGCACGAGATGCGCGCTTGTTCGTTCCAGACGCGAGATAGATGCGCTTATGGATAGGGTACCGGGCGTGCCGAAGGATATCGAAAGATATATCGACAACCACGTGATGAAAGAAAGCCGGTACCTGTGGTACCACAAAGAGGGAAAGACGCTTGTCGGCGTGTGCTCTCATTGCAAAAAAACGGTACGCACGGACAAGTACCCGAAGGGACGCCTTATTGACCGCGAATGGAAATGTCCGGCATGCGGTTCGACAGTGACGATAAAGAGCATCAACCGCTCGGCAACGGTGCATGATCACGGCGTATTTGGCGTAGTCGCTCCCATGCCTGATGGAATAATGCTGACGGTGTATTCTGTTAACCGGATACACCGACGCGAGGACGCTTGCAAGGGGAGTATGTTTTACCAAAGTTTTTATCCTGAAAGACGCACACATATAACATACAGCGGGAATGAGCGGCACTACGAATACACAACCCGCAACAATAGCCTTTATCCTACCAAAGATAAGTGGTATGTTATTGAGGGATATGACGGTAGCGTGTCCTGCAAGATATATCCGTACAACCTAAAGCGCATTCTTGCTGATACGAGATGGAAATACACGGGTCTTCCGGAATTTGCAAGAAGTGATCTTGATGTTAATCTCGGAAGGTATCTTCGCATGTCGATTGTGAGTCCTCCTATTGAGAAAATGGCGAAGCTCGGACTTTATAAGCTGGCGCATCTGCTTGTGTCGAGTCACTACGGTTATTCCTCGGAGGATATCCTTGGTGCAAACAGAAACAGCGCTTCGCCGCTTACAGAGATACTTAAGATAAACAAGACGGAGCTTCGCATGTTTACAAAGCTTGATATAACGCCGGCGGAATTTGCTTTCTATTGTCAGCGGCGTGCGCTCGGTAAGGCTCCGACTGAAAAGGATCTTCGCGAGCTCCGTGCCGCCGGGATAGATGCGAGGGATATAACAGACGGGGATCGCAGATACGGTGGACACTATAACCGATTCTTTGAATACGCAACGCTACATAAGGTTATAAAGTTCGTTACTGCGCAGAAAAACGGAGAATACAAGAATCGCCGACGCGCCGGTGTAACCGGTGACATTATCCGAGATTGGCGCGATTATCTTTCCGAGTGCTTACAGCTCGGATATGATCTGCGCGATACAAGCATCCTTATGCCGAAGAATCTTATTTCGGCTCACACGAGAACGTCTGCGCAGATAAAGTATGAGCAGAACAAAGAAGCCCGAGAAAAGATAGAGAAGCGGAGAGCGGCACTCGAGAGTTTATACAACCTTGAGAGGGACGGATATATTATCCGCATGGCGCGAGACGGTGAGGAGCTCATTTACGAGGGTAAAATGCAGGGGCACTGTGTCGGCGGATATATTGACAAGTATGCGAGGGGTGACTGCACGATTCTTTTGCTCCGCAAGTCGGACGCACCCGATGTTCCTCTTGCCACGATCGAGCTTCATGAGGAGGCGGATCGTGTTCGTGAGGTTCAGATACGCGCCCAAAAGAACCGCGATCCCGATGAGCCCACTATGAAGTGGTGGAGAAGATACAAGAAGGACGTGCTTGACAAGCTCGGCGGTGAGCCGTATGCGGCCGAGCACGGCAAACATAAAAAGAAAAGCGCCAAAAAGGCGAGCTAAAAAAGCACGAAAAATAAAGGAGAATTATAATGAACGACGTTATCGAAACTACCGGCAGAGAGATTACAGACGCGAGAGGGGCAGAGCTGCTCGCTCGTGAGATTAACACTATAAAGGCGCAGACTATGCGAACGGTGCTTCTTGCATCCATTGAGATTGGCGAGAAGCTCACAGAAGCGAAGGCGCTTGTCGCCCACGGCGAGTGGGAAAATTGGCTTGCGGAGAATGTGGACTATTCGCAGTCCACGGCAAACAACTTAATGAAGATATACCGTGAGTACGGCGACAGTCAGTATGACCTCTTTTCTACAAAGCCCAAGTCTGAGATCTTCGGCGAGCTTACATATTCCCAAGCGGTTGCGCTTTTTGCGCTCCCGGCACATGAGAGGGAAGGCTTCGTGGAGAGTCACGATATGAGCTCCATGAGCACACGCGATGTTGAAGACGAGATAAAGCGGCTCAAGGAAGAAAAGGAACTCGCAGAGCGTGCTGCTGAAAAGGCGGAAGCCGCGCTTAGTAAAGCGCAGGCAGATATGAAGAGTCTTTCGGGTGCCGAGGAAGATTTTAAGCGCGTAGAGAGTGAGCTTGAAAATACCAAGGGTGATCTCGAAAGCGCAAAGGGCGATCTTGAAATGGCTGAACAGAAGGTTCTCGCCGAGCGTGCAAGGGCGGATGCGGCAGAAAAGGCTCTTGAGGAGCTTAAGGCTATTACCACCGAAGCGAGTACGCCGAAGCAGGTTACAATAGATGACGTTCCCGAGGAGGATGTTGCAAAGCTTCGTGCAGAGATTACATCCAAGCTCGAGGCGGAGTATGCCGAACGGGCAAAGGCTGATGCTGACAAACTAAAAGAACAGAAAAGCGCCGAAAAAGAAAAGGCTGCGAATCGCGAGGCTCGCATAAAGGAGCTTGAGGCCGACGTGGCACGCCTTGATGAGCGCGCCAAGAAGGGCGAGAGTGGTGCTGCGGTACAGCAGTTCGCGGCGCTGTTTGAGGCTTTTCAGGAAGACTTCAACCGTATGCTCTCGAAGCTGTCGGCGCTTGAGGTTAGCGACAGTGAAACCGGAGCGAAGATCCGTGCGGCGCTCGGAAAGGTGGTCGGCTCTATGGCTGACAAGGTGGGAGGATGATACACGAACTAAAGATATTACCCGAGTTCTTTGAGGATGTTATATCGGGCAGAAAAAGCTTTGAGGTTCGCAAATTCGACAGGCCTTATCACGAAGGCGATTTGCTGGCGTTAAATGAGTATGACGGCAAGAATAGGTGCTACACCGGCAGGAGCTGTCTTGTTTATATCGACTACATGTTGACTGACGGTAAGTATTGCAAGCCCGGTATGGTGATTATGGCGATAAAGCCTTGCATGGTTTATAGGTTCGACTCGCCGCATTACTCTCCTATATTGAATCGCAATGATTATTCGGTGCCGCTTGCAACGGATGCGGATGAGCAGAGGGGAAGGAGCAAGGAATGAGAATAATATATGACGATTTGGTGGAATTTTCAGAAGTTGTCATTCGTTGCAACGACACAGCAAGAAAAGGAAAATGCTCTTATTGCCCTTTCTTTGACCGATGCCAAATAAACGAACCCGAAAACAGACACGTTCAATGCGGAGATATAATGTACCGTTCAAACAAGGAAGGCGGCGCAAAGGATGAACAAAGAGAATAGATACAAGAAAGAATGTCCATTTTGTCATTCCATTTGCGAAAATCATATAGGCGGCAATCTTTTTTGTAGATGTAACGCTAAATACTATTATCAAGACAAGGTGTGGCTTGATAGAAATACAGGAAAGGAAATTCGGGACAATGAACGAAGAAAAGCAGATTGAGGAAATGGCGCGAGATATAAACGATTCCGGAATGCTCGAAAGCGAGTCGAAGAGTCAAATAGTCGCAGAGGAACTCTACGCTAAAAATTGGCGTAAGCAGAATGGGGGCGACATCGCAGAAGTTGTGCGGTGCAAGGATTGCAAGCATTTAATCGTTGACGAGGTTTGCCACAGATGCTATAAGGGGATTTACTCCATTGCTGGCGGATATAAAGTGCCGATGCCTGACGATTTCTGCAGCTACGGCGAAAGGAGAGAAACACCAAATGAAACTCAAACAGATTGAATCTATACTTAAGCGCAACAAGAACGTAATCATGTATGATGCCGGGGGCGTGCAATGGCTCAGCGACGGCGCGGCACTGTATCCTGTCTTCGGTATGCCAAAGCTCTCAGAGGAAAATCTTCTCACGATGTGGGATGTTCCCGAAGATAAGCGGAGCAAGTGGCATTTTCATGTGGCTTCAAGCATTGGTCAGGACATACGAGATACAGTCGAGGGCGAGTATATTGCCAAGCGTGATATGTCGCCGGTATGCTTCCATGGCGAGATTGTTGAACCGCTCGAAATGGAAGAGGGCGTTATCTTTATAAATCAGAGGTATCTCCGCCCGTTCGATGATCTTGAGAACGGATACGAGCTGTATATACGCCACTCCTCTGACGGTGCGCCTTATGTTGTTGTTAAAGAGGGATATGCACTTGTCGGCGCCGTTATGCCGATGGCGGTTATAGATAAAGCGTTCATTGACGAGCTTGATAGGCTGCTCGAACTGTCGAAGATGGCGCTTGCCAATAAGTGTTGTGTGCGTGATGAATGACACCATACCCGACGGCTTTATCTCTCTCGAATACGAGCTTCCGCCTTGCTCGGGTGAATATGAGATACTCGCGGCGGTCTCGGGCGAGGATGGTATGTACACAAACATACTTGAGGCGCGATACAATGCGAGAAGCGGATGCTTTTTACCGATACGCGGCGTGATGTGGGTGCGAGGATGGCGACACATCATGCCGGATGCGGCGGATCTTGAGGAATTTCATGAGAGGGAGCGGATGGGAGCCATATGGATATAGCAACAGCAAAGAGGGCATCGGCTCTTGGCGTGCCGGTGGTATACAAGGGTACCCGATACGAGCGCATTACCAAGAGGATAACCAATGTGACGCCGGGCGAGGCTGATACATATTCGCTTGAACTTCTTGATTATTGCGGCTCGGCGGTGGTGATCGCACCAATCGGGGAGGTTGAGGCGGCGGAACCCTCATCCACCGCTGACGCGGTCCCCCTTCCCCCAAGGGAAGGCTAAATAAAGATACGGAGAAGAAACTATGGCAAACTTTAATTTAAACGAGGTAATACTCGGCGGCAGGCTTGTCGCCGATCCTGAACTGAAGCAGACGCAGGGCGGCGTGCCCGTGGTGAACATCAGTATTGCTGTAAATCGCCGCTTTGGCGAAAAGCAAGCTGACGGCTCGGTGAAGGCTGTCGCGGACTTTATAAACGTAATTGCGTGGCGGCAGACAGCGGAGCTTATATCGAAATATTTCCGCAAGGGTTCATCCATTTGCATTGTAGGCTCGATTCAGACTCGCTCTTGGGTGGACAAGCAGAACGTCAAGCGCTATGCGACGGATGTTGTCTGTGACGAGGCGCATTTTGTTGACAGCAAGGGAGAGGGCGCGCCGCTTCCTACGGATGCCGATGCGCCGTCGGATAATTACTATACTCCGACGGGCGGCGTGGCTCCGCAATTTGAAACTATAAGCGGCGATGATGAGTTTCCATTTTAGGGAGGTGAGAGGGAATGAGCGATAACGAGATTATAAAAGCGTTGGAGCATTGTGCGAGCGGTTGTTCAAGCGAGGCGTGTAGAGGCTGTCCTTTTGATGAAAAAGGTGTTTGTACAGAAAAGGAGAATGCTTTGGCAATACACGCCCTCGACCTCATCAACCGCCAAAAGGCAGAGATTGAGAGGCTGCAGAATATCGTACACACCGATATAGCTTTTGTTGGGGGGCGCGGTGGTAAGAGCGAGAGGGCAAGACAGCTTGTTATTGTAAGAATGAACGAGGTGAGAGCCGAAGCAATAAAAGAGTTTGCGGAGCGGTTGAAAGGATTGCTTTCGTTAAATATTCGAGTATTAAACGAAGACTATCTTGATATAGCAACAGACATCGACAATCTTGTAAAAGAAATGATAGGTGAACAGGAATGAAATTATTTCGTAAAAAAGACGAAACAGCTCTTGTTGTCAAAGAACAGCCCGTAGTTGTTTCTGTCCCCGACATTAAAGAATATTTGGTTAACGAATACGAAAGAGTCGAGAAATTGAGGCGAAAAAACGAAGATCTTGAATCTCAATTGGAAGATGCAAGAGAATTGAAATATAAGTATGACGCCGCATTAGTTACCCTCGACGAGTACAAAAAAAGACTTGAGAGGGCCGAACAAGCGCTCGATAGAGAAAGGCAAAAAGTAGAAGATGCCCGAAAAGAAACTGCCACAATCAAGGATGCAAATAATTCGTATAAAATTATGCTGCACGATGCCGCTTTGACAAAAGAAGAAATAGCAGACGAAATTGTTGTTGAATTCAAATCTTGTTTGGCTGAAAATTTCAATAAAATCAAGGGCAATTTGAGTAGAAGCATGGTTGCTAAAATTATAAATGAAACTGAGCTTTGCCCAACCAAGGAAAACACCGACGCTTCCAAATGTTCTATAGAATAGAACACCCTCATCAGTCAAAGTTGGCGAAGCCAATCTTTTGCAGCTATTCCCCCAAGGGAAGCCTTAAAGCAAAAGACCATTGTGACGTAACTTTTATACCATATATAAATAAGCGAAGCCTTGAGTGTGCGGTGTGCCGCACACTTGCGGGCTTGTAATGGGTATTAATATCTCCCAGATAATTCTTTATCGCGGATTTGTTTTTGCCAAAAAATAATTTGTTTTTCTCTCAAGAATAGATAAGTCGCACGTGGAGGCAGCGTCAGCGTTCCCTCCACGTGCCAAAAGCAAAAGGAAAAGGAAAGTGAAAATATGAGCGCATTTGTTAGGGAAACTCAGATCGTGGCTTGCAATCGCAAGGGCGAACAGAAGAAAGTTGTCGAACTGAATATTCAAACCGAGGGGCGTAAGCTGTATTACGGCTCTCATCGCGGCCGCGCTCATATTTCGCTGACGTCACCGAAGCAGGCGAAGCTCAACGATCGCCGTGCGTGGGAGCATCTCGAAATGCTTATCGAGATGAATTTCGGCGAGGGGGACTATCATGCTGTACTCACATATAAGCATTTGCCGCAGAGTATCGAGGATGCCAAGCGCGATTATGACAGATTTCTCTCAAGGGCGAAAAAGCCGTACCGCGCGCATGGCGTAAAGCTTGATGCGCTCATGGTAATGTCACAGTTCACAAGAAAAAGCGGAGAGCTTGTCCGCTTGCACATTCACGTTATCATGCGCGGCGGCGTACCGCGCGATGAGATAGAAAAGCTATGGCGCGGCGCTGACAAGGGCGGACGGTTTAAGCCCGGGAAAGAAGAGGAGCGATACGGCAAGCCTCTCGGTTTTGCCAATATCAAAAAGCTTCAGCCGGACGGCAACGGGCTTGCGGCTCTTTGCGCTTACTTAAAGAAACAGCCTCGTGACGGTATTGCACGCCGTTGGTATGCTACGCTTGGCTTAAAAAAGCCTTACATATCGGGCAGAAACGATGACAAATATGACATTGCCGACGTGAAGCGCATAGCAGAGCGCAACGCGGATGCGGTTGATGTTGCATGGTGGGAGAGAGAGTATCCCGGATGGACGGTGTATGATGACCGCGAATATGCGTACCGTTGTACGGACAGCGAGCTTTCGGGCGTGTCGATAAGAATCAAACTGAGGCGTCTTACCGAGAAGGAGTTGCAGGAACGAAGGAAGAGTAAACCCTCATCCGGTTTTTGCCGAAAAGCAAAAACCACCTTCCCCCAAGGGAAGGCTTATAGGGAAAACGGGAAAGGAGAGTGCAAATGAGCGAGATTGACAAATATCGCGTTGAGGATGATGAGCAAGAGGCGGTGTTTGAATGGGCAGCGAACATGGAACGGGTGTATCCGTGTCTTAGGCTTATGTACCACACGCCAAACGAGGGCAAGCGAAGCGCGGCGACGGGAGCAAGGCTCAAGCGCAAGGGGCTACGGGCAGGAGTCCCCGATATTTGCTTGCCGTGTGCCCGTGGGGGATATCACGGGCTTTACATAGAGCTTAAGGTCGGAAACAACAAGCCGACACCTGCACAAAGGGAATATATGCGCTCTCTTGAAGCGGAGGGCTACTTTGTCGCGCTTTGCTACAGTGCCGCCGAGGCGATACGCCTTATAGAGCGGTATGTGAAGGGAGAGGAGCGGGTATGAGTAAACTAACAAAGGCTGCAATAGAAGAATTACGATCAATTCCATATGAGCGGCAACGCCTCGAATCCTTGAAACAAGAACTCAAAGCCATTGATGTTGCACTGTATTCTCCGAGAGGCGCAAATACATCAGCTGTACCAACACGCAGCGGCGGCAATCGTCATGAAGAAAAGATAGTTGCCATCATATCTGATCCGCGTCGTGAACGTCTCAAGCAGATGATAGAGATACAAACCAAACATCTCAAAGCCATAGAAGATTCATTGCGTCTGCTTACGCCAGTCGAATACAAGGTTGTGTGGTTGTGGTATTTAGGGACAAGCACCAGACCGCTTGCAGAAGCTATGGAATTGACGGGATATTCCGATGCGCAGGTGAATCGAATAAAATATGCCGCATTAAGGAAATATGCGCATGCTCGCGCACTTGATGTAAAAACGTGATAAAAACATGATAAAAAACATAGTGAATTTCGTGTTATAATATTAGCGTCGAGAGATGTGCAGATGGCGTATCTCTCGATCTTGTTTAACGCACGGTGTCCTTTCAGCTGTGCGCGAGGGTAAAGGGAAAAAACACACCGCATTATTGCAGTTGGTGGGGGCAATGGTGTTTTACAAATCATGAAAAAATCCTGTGTATATTGCGGCAGAGTACATCAAGAAGGCTACGACTGCCCGCGCAAACCTAAAAAAAGGCGATATGATAACGATACGCAACAAGAAAAGTTTCGCCACACGAGAAGTTGGCGAAAGAAAGTCAAGCAGATTATGGAGCGGGATCGTTATTTATGTCAAGCATGCCTAAATAATATGCCGGGAACGGTGCGTAAATATAACGCTGAACGCTTGTCAGTGCACCATATAACGTCTCTTAAGGCTGATTTTAGCCGTCGTTTGGATGATGAAAACTTAGTTACACTTTGTTCACATCATCACAAGCAAGCGGACTCAGGAGCGATTCTGAAAAATGACCTCTTTCGGATAATTAAATACCCCCCCGGTAGTGCGGAGGCAAATTTTTGAGCTTTTCGTTCACGAACCGCCCCACATCAGAACACACAATTTTCCTAAAATGGCGAAATATTTGATTGCAGAAGAGAGGAGGTGCAGGCTTGTCGCGTCCTGCCAAAAGTGCCGGACTACGGTCTGGTCATATGACAAAAAATGAGAAAGAAACACGCACTATAGCAGAAAATACGGTGAAAGGGAGAGCAAGCAAGCTTACACCTTTAAAACATTTGACCGAAGAGCAGGTGTCGATATTTCGTAAACTTGTAAAGGAACTGCGAAATTCAAATGTGCTGTCCAACCTTGATGTGTATGTATTGTCTAACTGCGCGATTGCTATCGACCGTGTACGTCAATACGATGAGATGATTGCTGCGGATCATGACTTACTGTGTGACCGCGATGTTATCGGAAATCGAAACAAGACGGTTAGCGAATTTTTACGCTACTGCAACGAGCTTTGCCTATCTCCGCAAGCTCGTGCCAAAATAGGTGCAGCGGCTATTGCGAAGATAAAGACTGAAAATCCGGAGGAGGCATTTCTTCGCGGTATAACGGAGGGCGTTACTCACGATGCATCCGAATAATCGTGTTGCAGAAAAAACGTCTATATGTGAGCACCCGTCCTACACATACGCCAGGAAAGTTGTTGATGGGGAAGTTAATGCGCCAAAGTATGTTATAAAACAAGCGCGGCAATTTGTTCGTATTGCCGACGGTAAAGATGCGACATATTGCATCAATATCGCTACTGTGCGGACTATTGATGAGCTTTTAAAGATATTCATTATGCCCAAAGGTGTAAGGCGCGGTGAAACGATATACGCATCGACTATTGGTTATCAATGGCTGTTCTATATCGCGGTGCTATGCACTGTTTACCGAGAGGATACGTCTTGCAGACGTTATCAGACTGCTGTGCTCGAAATAGCGCGAAAAAACTTTAAAACATTTACCATAGCGGTAATATTTTTGCTCTTGTTTTTTATAGAGCCGAAGTTCTCAAAATTCTTTTCAGTTGCTCCGGACGGAGTTCTTTCCAAAGAGGTTCAATCTGCAATATCTGAGATAATATCCGCCACGCCCGCGCTTCGCGGAGATGCGGAGAGAGGGTACACGGCAAAATTCAAGCCTACTCGCGACTATATACTTTGTATATCGACTCAAAATAAATTCACGCCGCTCGCCTGTTCGATAAACCGTATGGACGGACGAGAGCCATCTGTATTTCTGGCGGATGAGGTTGGTGCGCTTCGCACATCGTATCCGATAGAGGCGATGCGGTCAGGTCAGATTCTCCTGAAGAACAAGCTCGGCTGCATTATATCGACTAAATATCCGACAATCGATAATCCGTTTGAGGAAGAGGTTAAACTTTCAAAAGCGGCGCTCGATAAGCCCGATGGTGATGAGTCGCGTTTCGCACTGCTGTATGAACCCGACAACACAAAAGACTGGATGACCGACGACGGTATCCTCGAACAAGCAAATCCTGCGGCAATAGAACTTCCCGCTATTATGGAAGATCTAAAACGCCGCCGTCAAGAAGCAATAGACAGTCCTCCAAAACGCGAAAACTTTGTTACAAAGCACTGTAACATAATCTATCAAGGAGAGGGAACAGAGTCATACATAGACATTAACGCAGTGCGAGCTTGCGCGATTGACAATGTGGATTTCAGTGGAATGACCGTATATGTTGGTGTAGACCTTTCCATGACCGGCGATAATACCGCAGTTGCCATTGCAGGATATAACAGCGAACGCGATCGGGTTGTCATGCTCACTATAGGTTTTTATCCCGCCGGGCGGCAAGATGAAAAAACAGCTTCCGAGAGGTTTGACTATTACGAGGCGGAAAAGCGCGGTGAGTGCATAGCTTGTGGAAACATGACTGTAGATTACCCAACTATTGAGGCTTGGGTAGATGAAATACAAAACAAATTTAGCTGCACAGTTGGCGGTATAGCATTCGACCGATTTAACTGTACATCAAGCGCACAGAAATGGGAGAGGCTCGGCTATCAAACGGTGGAGGTGCGTCAGCACAGCAGTGTTTTACACGCGCCCACAAAACGGCTCCGCGAGCTTTTTCTTGATGGAAGGTGCGAATATAAGCAAAGTTTACTTTTCGAGGTAAATATGCAGAATGCCAAATGTACATATGACACCAATATGAATCAGTATGTCAACAAAAGGCGCAGTGCGGGCAAGGTTGACCAAGTAGTTGCGCTCATAAACGCGATGTATCTCGTGGAAGAAAATGAATTTCTTGATGTTGCCGAAGATTGGGGCGCTGATTGGTGATAAAAAGGGAGGGAAAAGCAATAGGACTTTTTAAACGCAAAGCGGAGCCTGCTGTCCGCGCAGACGAAGTGCAGGCGGATGCCGTGATAACAGAACTTCTGACTGACAGATTAACGGCAAAAGAAGCGATGGAAATTCCCGCTTTCGCAGCATCTGTTGATTGGATAGCTAATAAAATCAAGAGTTTGCCGATAAAATTGTACGAGGAAACGGAAGAGGGAACCAAAGAAATAACAGATGATAACCGCGTGAGGTATCTCAACGACGCAAGCGATAACGATACTATGATAGCGTCAGAAATGAAAAACGCGATGGTGCGTGATTATCTATTAACCGGACGCGGATATGCTTTCCTTGATCTTGCTTATAACACAGTCAAAGGTATTCACTATGTAAAATCAAGCGATGTGTCATATAACAGTCCGGTGGATCCTATATTCAGATCGACGACATATTACATAAACGGACGCTCATATATGCCGTTTAGGCTATTACGGATTTTACGACATACACGAGATGGCGTCAGAGGGTATTCTGTTATAGATGAAAATTCGCGCATGCTCTCTATTGCATATTCTACGATGCAATTCGAGGAGAAGCTTACCGCATCTGGAGGGTGCCGCAAGGCATACCTGCAAGCAGAAAAAAAGCTCGAAGATGGTGCTCTGGCAAAGCTTAAGGCAGCTTGGCGTAAGCTTTGGTCACTTGATGGTGATGCCGCTATTGTTCTCAATGCAGGTGTAACGGTCAAGGAAGCGTCGTCTTCACCTGTCGAGCTGCAGATGAATGAGAATAAGACTACAAACGCAGGGCAGATATATGAGATATTTTTGCTTTCTGCGGATATCATCAAAGGCACTGCCAACGCCGATGAGGTGGCGAATGCTGTACAAAACGCAATAATCCCAATCGTTTCGGATTTTGAGGGGGCACTTAACCGTGATCTGCTTCTTGAAAGCGAAAAAGGGAAGAGATATTTTGCTTTCGATCTCAAGGAACTGCTTAAAGGCGATATCGAAAAAAGATACAAGGCGTACCAGATTGCTCTTGCATCGAACTTTATGCAACTTGATGAGGTGCGTTATTCCGAGGATCTGCCGCCGCTTGGTGTTAACTTCATCAAGCTCGGACTTAATGATGTATTGTACGATCCCGTGAAGCAAACCATCTACACTCCGAACACTAACGCTCTTACCGCGCTTGGTGATGGTGGTCTGATGCAAAATGCCGGAGAAACACGAGCTGATGATCAGCGCTACATACAGGGTAAAGACGGCAAAATGAACGGTTCAAAACCATCGGAAGCGGGCGAAGGTGTTGACAAATCCACGGAAAGTGGTATAATAAAACCAAGAAAGAGTAATTTACAGTTTTTTGCGAACAAAAACATTTCTAAAATGACTAATTCTCAATTGAATAAATCTATTAAATCGTGGGAAGAAAACATTGCTTTGCACAAGGACAAAATTGCTAATCCGCATAAATATCTAACCAAAGTTGATTGGGAACGTGTTTCCCCCGATTTTTTGGATAGGAATTTAAAACATTGGCAGAATGAAATAAATGCTTTTTCTTCGGATATCAACGAGGCGAAAACAGAAATTGAAAGGAGAAAAAATAATGGAAAATGAAGACTATAAAAACATTCTTGAAGCGATAGTTGATACACTATTACCTCGTTTTTCACAGTCAAAAGATGAAATGACTGAAACACCCGAAAATGATTTTTTGTGTGGGCGAACACAAGCTTATTATGAGGTTCTTGACGTCATAAAAAACAGGATAAATATGTATGGCTATGATCCCAGCGATTTTGGCTTGAACGAAGAGGCGCTAAAGTTGTAATCGATAGGCATTCAGATACCCAAAGCATCGACGAAAGTCGGTGCTTTTTGCTTAAGTTAATATCAAAGCGTACCCGAGAGGGTGCGCTTTTTCTATGCCTTGTGAGGGGAGGTGAGAAAGTTTGAAAATTGAAATACGTGCGGATAACATCGTGCATATCGAAGGATATGTAAACGCTGTCGGTAGAGATAGCCGCCCACTTCCGTCTGCTCGTGGTAAGTATGTTGAGCAGGTGGCCCCGGGTGTGTTCGAGAAGGCGTGCAGAGCGCGCAAACCCATTGTAATGCATAACCACCACCGCACACTTGATGCGGATGCGGAATTTATCGAGGACAATATCGGACTGCATATCAGTGTAGACATACGCGATACAGTGATCGCCGAGAAGGCAAGGCGCAAAGAGCTTCGCGGCTGGTCGTTTGGATTTATCAAAAAGCCTGGCGGCGATTTGTGGGACGATACAGCAAAACCGTATGCGCGCAGAACACTTACGGATATCGATGTTTCAGAGGTATCGCTCATCGATAATACGATGATGCCGTGTTACATCGGCACGAGTGTGGAAGTCCGCGGCGAATCCGAAATCACAACCGAAACCCGCGCATCCGAAGATGACACGGTGGAACTCGTTGATACAGCGAGTATCAACAAAAACGCGCTTGATATTCAGCGCAGAAAACTTGAAATTTTAAAGGAGAGAACAAAAATATGAAACTTAAAGCTTTAATCGAAAAGAGAAATGCGCTCCTTATGGAGATGGACACAATGCTTAACAAAGCAAGCGAGGAAACTCGCGCGTTAACATCCGAGGAGCTTACAGAGTACGATGCAAAAAAGAGCGAGGTGGAAAACCTTACTGCTACTATTAACGCAATGCAGGATGCAGAGAAACGCGCTCAGACCAATGCGTCGCAGTCCAATGGGGCACAGTCTGGTGCCGGAAGTGAAGAAACAGACGAGCAGAAGGAATACCGCGCGTTTGATGCGTTAATTCGCTCTGGCAAAATCAGCGATGAGTTCAGAGCTGACAATAATACCGAATATGCGGATAATACCGTCGTGATTCCCACAACTATTGCAAGTAAGATCGTTGAAACTGTAAAGGAACTTTCGCCGATATACTCTCTTGTAACAAAGATTACCGCAAAGGGCACAGTCGTGGTTCCTATATGGGGACCTGACGGATCGGATGACATTACTTGCGAGTATGCAACCGAAGGCACCGAGCCCGCGACACACAGCGGTAAGTTCACATCTATCAATCTCACCGGATATCTTTTCTCCGCACAGGCGAAGATTTCCAAAACCCTTATCAACAACACGGCATTTGACGTGGTTGCATTTGTTATCAAGAAAATTGCAGAGGCGGTTGCCGCATTCTACGATAAAGAGCTTATCAACGGTACAGACAAGAAGATGACGGGAGCTGTTTCCGCGACGGTAGGCGTTACTGCGGCATCCGCTACGGCGATTACTGCAGACGAGCTTATTACCCTCCAGATGTCCGTTATCCAGCAGTATCAGAAGGATGCTCGTTGGCTTATGCACAGAGATACCCTCACTGCTCTTCGCAAACTCAAAGATGGCAATAATAACTATCTGCTTAATCAGGATCTTACCACAGAATTTGGATGGACACTTCTTGGCAAGCCTGTTATGCTTTCTGAAAACGCTCCAAAGATGGTAGCCGGTGCAAAGGCTATTGTATATGGCGATTTTTCAGGTCTCTGGCTCAAGACTGCCGAGGCCCCCACTATGCAGGTGCTTCACGAGCTTTACGCAAAGCAGCACAAAGTGGGCATCTCGTTGTTCGGAGAGTCGGATTCCAACATCTGCGAGCCGCAGAAGCTTCGTACACTTGAGATGAAGGCTGCTTCGTAAGATATGAAAATATCCGAAATAAGTGTTGACGATATCATTGAGTATATTCGCGAAGAGTACCCCGAACCGGATGAACACTCATCGATTACAACACAATTAAAGATTATGCAATCTGCGGCAGTTGCATTTATGCAACGATACACAGGACAGAGCGCTGAATACATTGAGGGGCATGAGGAGTTCACTCCTGTGCTCCTCGCTCTTGTGGCGGACATGTACGACACACGCTCATATCGCGTGGATAACGACAAGATTAACCCGTTTGTGGAAGCTGTTCTCGATATGCATCGCATAAATCTGCTATGAGGTGAAAATATGTCAAAAACATTATCAAGTGACCTCAAAAATCGTGTTGAGATTTGGGGACTTTCCGATAGCAAAAACGAACTTGATGAGGTTGACGCAAAGGAAATAAAGCTCGCCACTCTTTGGTGTGATATTGTGCCAAAGGGTGGTGCTGTATCCGAAATCCCCAACGCAGCGGCGAATTATCAGACAATATCACATGAATTAACATTCAGGTGTTCCGCTTTGCGACATCTCACTGCCCAAAATCATGTTCGATACGGCAAGGCAAGACTTGAAATCGAATACGTTATGCCACACTTCAACAATCCCGACCGAATTATCGCATATTGTCGCGAAGAGGTAAATCTGTGAGCAGTGATATCAGTATTGATGAGTATCGCCGCCGCATGCTGAAGCTCGCACAAGAGCAAATACCCAAGGAGAGCAAAGCGTTTCTAAAAGTCGAAACACAGAAACTACGGCGCAGACTAATGTCCTATTCATCGCAGAATGTGCCTGAATCTAAAGTAACTGTTGCAGGGCATCGTAAATACAACAGTAGCTTTAAGGTTGGAAAAACCTATAAAAGTCGTATGAGCGGTGCGCTGTCAAAGAGGGTTTATAACGCGTCGCGGCACGGCTGGTTCGTTGAAGCGGGGCGCCCTGTGGCAAGGGGGTACAAGAAAAAGGGTGGATATAAGAGTGCGGCGAAAGTTGGACAATCAAAGCACTACAAGGTGTATCACGAAGTTACGCCGAAATTTGAATCCGACTTTGGGAAGGACGGTCTTGAATGGATAGAAAGGATGGTAAAGGAAGGTAAACTATGATATCCATAAATAAAATCAATGCCGCTATCATTTCATGCATTAAGGCGGAATTCCCAAAAGTAGAATTTACAGCCCAGGAAAAGCTTGAGGAAATCAAGCGTCCTGCGTTCAAATTGATACTTGATGAAATAAAAACAGAGCGGTATACGGCCGGCTCGGTTAAACGCACATTTCCCATAGAACTCGTTTATTTTGCTAAAGATAAGCAGAGGCCAAAGATCGAATGTCTTGACACCTATGAAAAGCTTGAACCCACATTGTTTAAGTTTTGCGATAATATTGCTGCGGCTGTGAATAGCGAAGATGCAGTTCTTATAATCGACTTCGAGATTTCTGAAATCGGTGGTTTCGGTACAGAGGATATCGGATTCGATGAGGGAAGCGGTGAAAATATGGAAATTTTAGATTATACGGAGGAAATAAACTGATGCCAGTAACATTACCTACTATCGGTATCACATTTACACAGAAAGCGGTGTCTCTCATCGAGCGCAGCGAGCGCGGTATTGCGGTGCTTATCGTCCGCGATAATACCAAAGATACGGCTTTCTATAATTTCAAGTCATCTGCAGAAGTGCCCAAGGAAGCTTTTGCCTCGAAAAATTATCAATACATCATGGATGTATATGCACTCAAACAGCCATATCGCGTTTGTATCGTGCGTATTGCTGAAGATGGGGAGATAACAGATGCTATTACAATCATCGAAGCCAATGTCCCCACCGGATGGGTAACAGTAGCCGACGGTACAACAGAAGACTTCGCGGCACTTGTGTCTTGGATTGGTACTTGCGAACAGAATGCCAAGACTTATAAGGCACTTGTCTATGGTATTGCGGTTGCGCCCGACAAAAAGCACGTTGTAAACTTTGTCAACACGAAGGTAACTTTTGCCGATGGTCGTGAAGAGGCGACAGGTGAAAAATATCTTCCTTCACTCGTAGGTTTGCTCGCTGGCTCAAACGTAGTGTCAGGAGTGACAAATGCGACTTGCGGTAACCTGCAATCTGTTGCTGCTGTCGAAGATGCATCCAAGGCTGTTTCGAGCGGAAATTTCATTCTTGTAAATGATGTGGATGTTGTTCGTGTTGGCGTAGGAGTTAATTCACTGATTGCTACAAACGGTTCTACTCTCACTGAGGATATGAAATATATCGAAACCGTTGAAGCAATGGATCTTATCGCTGACGATATTCGTGATGAGTATAAAAATAACTATGTCGGTAAGTACAGAAACAGTTATGACAATCAGATGCTTTTTATTGCGGCAGTTCGCTACTATCTTGGACAGCTTGCAAAGCAGAACATTCTTGATGCAGAGTATGGGAATGTTGTCGATATAAACATCGCAGCACAACGCGCAGCGTGGATCGGTACCGGCAAGGCAGAGGCGAGTGAATGGTCTGATGAAGAGGTAAGGCGCATGGCATTCAAGCGCACCGTCTACTTAACGGCGGACATCAAGATACTTGGCTCTATGGAGCATCTCACGTTTGAAATCAATATGGCGTAAGGAGAAATGAAAAGATGGAAATCGGAACTAACAGATTTTTGACTGGCTCCGGCGGTAAGCTTTGGTTTAATGGCAGAGCTATGGCAAATCTTAAGAAAGTAGACATAAAAATCGAAGGTAACTTCGAAGATGTTACATTAGCAGGCGATTACTCAACGTATCCCCAGTACACCGGATATTCCGTAAGTGGTTCTGTAACTTTTGGAAAGGTGGATTCGGTAGTACTTGCAGAATATGCGGCAGCTTACAAGTCGGGAATCATGCCCGAGCTTAAGATCGTATCCAGCCTTACGGATGTCAATACAAAGAAAGCTGAGCGTGCTGCGGTAACCGGTGCGGTGCTTACAACACTGCCGCTTATGGGATTTGAGGCTAAAACACTCGTTGATGAGGAATTTCCCATTAAGGCATCAGGATATGATATTTTGGAGGAAATAAAATAATGGCAAGAGCAACATTTGATGATCTTATCAGATTGAAACTTCGTCAGGAACAGCGTCGCGAAAGTTCCATTGATTTGGATATAGCGTCGCTTGGAAAAACATTGCAGTTTATCGCACCGTCGCGCGATCAGCAACTTGATTTTGTGAGCGAAGTTCGCAAATTCGGAGATATAAGCGGCTCATATGATGCATATCGTAAGCTTGTTTACGATTGCTGTCCTGCGCTTCATGATACAAAACTGCACGCTGAACTTGGTGTGGTGGATCCATATGACGCTGTCGACAAGCTTTTTGCACCTGTTGAAGTTATGAATATTGGTGATCACATTGCAGATGCTTATATGTCAGCCATAGCGGATGACGTAAAAAACTGATCAAGCGTGACGCTGAAATGAACTTATTCGCTTTTTGGGCGCTTCGAGGCTATCGCCTTTGCGATCTCGCGGCGCTCACAGAGGCGGAAAAGTTGTTCCTTGTAGCGGCACGCGAGATATATAGCCAAGAGTTGACAAATTCCGGTGCTTGATGTATAATAGTAGCATACTTATTATGGGAGGAATACATCATGAAAAAATGTAAGGAATGTGGATGCGAAGTCGCGGATGATGCGATACATTGCCCAAACTGTGGAGGATACGAAGGCGGTCATTGCAGTGTTTGCGGCACAAAGCTGGTAAATGATTATGAGCGCGAGCAAGGAATATGTGTAAATTGCGAAACGCCATCCAGTGTAGGTGGACCTTATCCATCCAAGTATATCAAACGTTTAAGAGTTTTTGAGATACTCTGTTACGTATGCGCTGTTATTACATTGTTAGCGGCATTTGGGGTACCGGGAATGGTCGTGTTTGGATTGATAGCATTGGTACCGTGGATTGGCATGGGCGTCATTTTTGGTGCCTTGCGAGAAATTTTAGGACGAATAAAATAATAAACAAAGCACCGATATCATTCGGTGCTTTTACCTTATGAATATTACAGCGTACCCGAACGATAAAAAATCGCGAGAGGGTGCGCTATTTTTATCGGAGTGAGGGGGGGTATTACGGCAAGTTCGGTAATTGCGGCAATTCTGTCGCTTTCAGATAGAATGTCGCCTAAGTTGATTAATTGTGGTAAAGCCTGGGATCAACTGAGCAACAAGGAAAAGGCTGCTGCAAAGAGTGCGATGGCATCAATGGATAAGATGCAGAAAAAGGCATCTTCTATGATTTCATCCGTACTTAAGCTTGGTTCGGCAATTGCGGTATCTGCGGTGGGGTTGGGCTTTTCTGAAGCTCTTAGTCTTGAGAAGTACCGCACACAGCTTGAAACGGCAACAAAAGATACAGAGCGAGCGTCAGAGGTTATGCGGTATGCCGTTAACCTTGCCAACTCAACGCCGTTTGAAGGCGGCGACATGGTGGCAGCATCGGCGGCTCTTGAGATGGCAAGCTTATCAACCGAAACATATTTGACTACACTCGGCGATACCGCTGCGGGAGTAAACCGCTCAATATCTGAAGTTCAGACACAATTCATTAAAGCATTCTCAACGGGGCAGACCGGCGAATTCTTCGACAGCATAAACGTATCACGCAAATCATTTGAGGATTTTGCCAAAGCTAACAAGCTTTCGACGGCATCTATTGAGGACACGCAAATAGCACTGAAGCGTTTCCTCGATGAAAAATTTGGTGGCGGTATGGCTAATTTGGCAAAAACGACATCGGGTGCATGGTCAACGATTACTGGCGTAACCAAATCAGCACTCGCGCAGATGGTGGGCATGGGAACCGACGGTACCGTTCGTATTGGTTCGGCACTCGATATGCTTCGTGAAAAAGCTCAATATTTCTCTGGAAAACTTGTTGAATGGCAAGAAAATGGACAACTGGATAAGTATGCACGTGAGATTGGAAGTGCGCTCAGTACGGTGTGGGATATTGGAGAAAAAGTTTTTACAACTCTATGGAAGTATCGTGATTTGGTTGCAGGAATAGCTGCAGTTGGTGCATCTATTTGGGCGGCGCAAAAGGCGATGATGGCATACAAAACGGTAACCGAGGTGGCTCGTGTTGCAACCATATTGTTTAATGGTGCAATAAGCTTGAATCCAATAATGATTCTTATTGCTGGAATAGGCTTAGCAATAATGCAAACAAAATCATTCAAAGAGTTGTTTGAAGAGTTACCGAATATTTTGGACGGGACATCCGAGAAGTTTGACAATCTCGGCAGCGCTATAGGGAATGCATTAGGTAATGTCATTATAGATCTGCTTAGAGGGGCATACAACACTGTTGCGTGGATATTAAATCTTCTAAACCCGTTTTCTGATTCTGCGATACCTGTAATTGCAGAAGATGATGAAATGGTTCGTGTGCCGTGGAATTCTGGTGCGGGAGCTGCATATTATCAAATCGGAGACAGCAGCGGGTGGGAACCTTACGCCAATGGAACTCAATACCATACCGGAGGACTCGCGCTTGTAGGAGAGCGCGGTCCCGAGTTGATTAGGCTTCCTTCCGGGTCTCGAGTGATGACCGCAGAAAGAACGCGAAAATTTGGCGGTAGTACGACGGTCAATAACTATATAACTATCAGCGGCGCAAATCGTTCGAACGAAGAAATAGCGGATATGGTGGCAAAGCGAATTGTGGAGGAGGTTGAAAATGCATGGTAAAGGTTTATTTGTGCAGTGAAGATATGTCCTACACACTGCTGCTTCCTGTAACTCCTTCGGAGATAACTGTTTCTGATGGGACGGGAGTGCGCGCTTATGAAACAGTCAATAACGGAAATATATCACATATAGGATTCGAGGAGTTGACGGGTGTTGGCTTCTCGTCATTTTTTCCTTCAAATAGGCGTGAGTATTCGCTTAATAATTCAATGTTCGGTATGAGTTACGTCGAATCGATCAAACGCTTTAAAGAGCATCGTATGCCTTATCGCCTCATTATTATAGGAATGGGAATAGACCAAACAATGATACTTGAGCGATTCGAGTACAGTATGAAACAAGGTAAGGATGTGTATTATTCGATGCAATTTAAGGAGAAGAGATAATGGACTTTTTGATCAATAAAGGGCCTACATATCCCGTTGAGCTGTCTTATTCAAAGTCGATTAAGCAGCTTGGCGCATGCGTAAAGGCATCCTTTCCATTGTCCGATATCGAAACAAATATTGTTGCCGATATCGGCAATTTTGTTGAAGTTATAGAGGATGGAAAAAGTTACTTTCGTGGAATAATTACCGAGAATACATCTACGGACAAAAAACTCTCAATAACCGCATATGATTGCTGTTACCGACTCAAAAAATCGAAAATCGCGATACAGTTTGATGGCATGACGGTTAGTGATGCTCTAATGGAACTGTGGCGATATTGCGGTGTTAAGAGCAGACACATACCAAACATGACAACACAAATTGAAAGTGTCCATTACGCACAATCGCCTGCAGATATAGCCAAAAAACTCGTTTCCATTGAAGAGGAAAACAACGGCGGAGAATATTATATCACATCAGAGGAGTTCGATACGGTGGAAATCTATGAGCTTGGTCAGAAACTGTGTCCTGCATCTTTAAGTGTAATAATGGCACCGACTAAATCGGCGACGTTGGATGGTGTCAAGAATCATGTTTCTATTCTTGTATCAGACGGTAATGGTTATACAGTTACCGAGTCTGCGCGAGATTGGCCGAGTATTCAAAAGTACGGCATGTTTTTGCGGGAATATATTAATGTGTCTTCAGATGCTTCAAGTGCGGTTGGAGTGGCACAGAATCGACTTTCACGTTTAAAACTCTTGCTTGCTGAAGGAAATGTGACAGTGAAGGGGGATTGGGCGCTGACAGCAGTCGGCAATCGCATTGTTATAAACGAGCCAATATCTGGGCTCGTCGGAGTTTATGTTATAACATCAGTATCACATAAACTTGGCGACGATTTCCAAACTACGCTGGGCCTTAAAGAATATTATTCCGAACCGTCGTTTAAGTCAACGATCGCTGCCTCAACGTCCGAATCTATCAAGGCACTCACGGCATCAAGAGAGATCGTTGAACGATACGAATAACAATTGTTAGGAGAAGTATGGGGAAACCGCTTGAACAATTGGGGCGAATGCTTAAGCCCCAGGATTTAATTATCGGAGCTACCACAGGGCGAGTGACTTTAATCACTCCCTTGAATGTGCGTATAAGTGATGCAATTATCGCAAAACCGCCAAGATTATTTTACCTCAAAGGAATGACGTTTGAAATCGGCGATGAGGTTCTCGTGATTTCATCTTCCGATAATCAGAGGTTCTATGTTGTAGGAAAGGTGGTGCGAGCATGACAAGCTTTAAATTTGATTTCGCACGTGGGGATTTTGAGGTCATTGACGGCAAAGTGACAAGAATAAGCGAAATCGATCTTATAGAGAATAAAATTGAAAAACTACTTCGGACCGAATTTGATCGATATGATATATACACCATATACGGAATGCCGTACCACAATTGGATATATGGTCAGCGTGATCGTGAGCTTATACAAATTGCAATGACACGAGAACTGAGTGAGCGCATACCCAATCTTGTGAGAGGGGTAATACGTGTATATGATATAGCGTTCGAATTTGATCGTCGCGGTGTAAAAATAAAATTGTCGGTAGAAACCGAGTATACAAAAAACAAGGAGATGAACTTGTGGATAACACCTTGAATTCTATGCTGTCAAATATTCCTGATAGCTACGACAAAACGGAGGGCAGCATTTTCTATGATGCGATTACTCCTGTTGCAAAAGAAATTGATAAGCTTCATGCTAAAGCAGATGCAATTCTTAATGCCCGCCTTCTCGACACCGCTACGGGGGAGGATCTTGATGCTGCCGTTCGCGAGTGGGGAGTTGAACGTAAGAAAGCGCAGTATGCTGAAGGAACGGTAACATTTAGCGGAACACCAAATACTGTTATATCTGCAGGGGCACTTGTTGCATCTGAAGCGGTGCAGTATTATGTTAAAGAAGATGTTGTTATTGGAGATGATGGCACGATCACAGCATCGGTTGTGTGTGCAGTCCCTGGAGCGATTGGTAATGTCGGTGCAAGCCGTATAACTCGAATTCCTATAACACTTGCTGGTGTTGATTCGGTAAAAAACGATAGCGCGATGACTGGTGGATACGACAGAGAAACAGACGAAATACTCCGCGAACGTACATATATAAAAATTCGAACTCCAAGTACATCAGGAAATAAATATGACTACATTAACTGGGCAACAGAGGTAGAGGGCGTTGGGGGAGCAAAAGTAACACCGCTTTGGAACGGCCCCGGTACAGTAAAAGTAGTTATCGTAGACTCGAACGGTGAGATTGCCAGTGAGAAAACAGTTGCGGATGTTGCGGCGAACATAGAAAAAAAGCGACCTGTGGGGGCAAATGTAACAGTAATGTCGGCTTCGGCAAAGATCGTGGATGTATCTGCAATTATCGCTTTTAAAAATGGGTATGATGCCGAGCTTGTGAGCGATGCAATAAGAAAAGCGTTAATAGCGCACCTACAAACATTTGGTTTGTCGGGTGAAGTTGTATCGTATGCGAAGATAGGTGCAGAGATACTTAAGGTTGAAGGCGTTGAAGACTACAGAGATTTGCTTGTCAACAGTGGAAATGTTAATGTGGCTATCGGTGCCGATGAGGTGCCTATGATGGGGGAATTTATCTATGTCACGTAAACTCATAGAGAGGGTGCCGAAATATTACAGAAATAGCAAGGTAATGGCACATATCTTCAGTACTGACGAGGTAGCGTTGGGCGAAGCGGAGGCAATGTTAGAAGTTGTCGATGCGCAGTGTGCCATATCGACGGCGGATGTTTCATTGGGTCGCTGGGAATGCATCTATGGCATCCCAGCTAGTCATGAATCTGATGAACGCCGCCGTGAGCGACTGCTTGCTCGCAAGCGTGGGTATGGGACAATAACAGTAGAAAAATTAAAGAATGTAATATCTTCGTTTTCTAATGGAGAAGTTGATATAACAGAATACTATGATCAATATCTAATCGCAATCACTTTTTTGGGTGAGTATGGATTACCTCCATATCTTGATGATGTTGTGGCGGCAATTGAAGAGATCATACCCGCCCATCTTGCTTACACGTTTGTATTTATATATCATGTTTGGTCGGATGTAGCGGCCAAACTGTGGTCGGATATCGCAGAAAAAACATGGACAGGAATTTCGGAAGGAGAGCTGTAAATGCCAGATCTAACAAAAAACTACAGTCTAAAAAAGCCGCTTGCCAATGAATATGCAAAACCTGATGATTTCAATTATAATGCGGATATTATTGACGAACAATTGAAAAAATTGGATGACGAAAAAGCATCAGGCGAACATACACATTTGGCACAGTATATATTTTCTGCAAATACACAGTGGGACATTGACGGCGCGAACGGAGGCTATTATAAAACGATTCCGATTGAAGGCATCGAGGCAACCGATAATCCTATAGCCGATGTCGTGCTTAGCGCAGACATTGCCGCGAATGCGCTGTACCTCGATGCGTGGTCCTGCATCACCCGAATAACTACATCAGAAAACGCAGTCACGTTATGGGCTAACGAATCAGCTCCTCTGACTGCTTTCACAATACAGTTACAGGTGGTGAGATAATGGGGAATGCATACATAACCCGCAGGTGCGGTGAGGCGGAAATTAACGGTGTTCAATATTTGCAAAGATTCTATTACTTTTCTACTACGGTAACATTCAATTTTTCAAAAACAAACAAAGGTTTGATTATATTACTGACCTCATCAGCTAATCCGTCGTCTTTACGATGTGGCCTCTTTATTGCGCCAAGTGGCGAAGTGACGTATTTGGAGGAATTCACTACTGACAATACGTTGATAGAATTTACCGTCGATTCAATTAGTAGCTCGAACCTAACTATTACTCTCACGAAAGTTGCAACCCAAACAACGTGGGATGCATTCGAGATTATTTAATTTTGGAGGGGAAAATATGTACATCAAATATCAAGGCAAAGACTATGGATGCACTTGTCGTCCGAGGGCAAACGAAATCACATACAGCAGACTTCCGGAAGATTTTCCCGTTCCCGTGAGCGGAGAAATAACCCTTTGCGCGGAAGATGGCTTTGTCATGCGCACAGACACCGTTGAGGATTATCTCCGACAGACATTCTCAGGCGGCACTCTTGTTCTTACAAACGAGCCCGAGCCTGAGCCGGCACCCGAACCTGAAGAGCCTGAATACCCTGACGGCTACGATGACTACGATAAACCCGTGACATGGGGAGAGCTTGCAGATGCATACACGGAAGGAGTGAACAGCATTGACGAATAAGGATATTGTTATAAACGCCCATTTTAATATGGGTAGAGAGAATGCTCGAATTCTCCGCGAAAAGGCTGTTGCTGGTGACATAACGGACACAGAGATTATTGATAATGAGCAAGATATTCCTGAGTGGAGTGATAAACGGAATTATATTGGCATGGCTGTTGACACCCCCTTTACTTGGAAAGGACAGGTTTATGGTTTGATTCAAGGGCACGATGCTTCTCATTATGAGAATGTTGAGCCCGGCACTCAAGGCGGCGCTCCGTTCTGGAGAATAAAGCATACGACCAATCCGTACAAGGCTAAACCATGGGTTCAGCCTGACGCTACGAATCCGTATAAGAGGGGCGAGTGTATGGTATGGAAAGATGGCACAACAAAACGCGCCACTCGCGACACAACATTCAGCCCCGAAGAATATGCGCCCGATTGGGAGGATGTAATCTTATGAAATACGAAGTTAACAGCGCGAGCATAACGCTTGTCGATGATGAAACGCTCGTCGCGGGCTCTGTTGGCGTACACTATGCCGAGTTCACATTTGACGAGTCGTGGGACGAATATGCGAAAACGGCGGTGTTCAGAAACGGCAACGTGACGGTTGAGCAGGTGGTCGTTGACGGCAAATGCGAAATACCGTGGGAAGTGCTTGAGGAAGCCGGAAGTCTTCAGGTTGGCATTCGCGGTGAGCTTGGGGGCAAACAGCGCCCGACGCTTTGGGCAAGCCGCAAGACCGTATACGAGGGTGCCGAGCACGGCGACGAGGCGCGCGAGCCTACGCCTGACATTTATCAGCAGCTTCTCGCCGTGATTGCCGGAATTACAGAAGGTAAAACACCTGAGCTTCGCTGTGAGGGCAAGACTGTATTTTGGAAGTACACTCACGAGAACGATGACAGGTGGCGTGAGCTTGTTACGGTGGTCGACGGCAAGGACGGAGAACCG
>JAZTXD010000077.1:0-1189 GCA_045636265.1 Candidatus Flemingiibacterium sp. | reverse complement strand
TCGCATAGTCAACAGGTTTGTTTCTGATAAGATCAAGAACGATCTGGACTTTACGAGGCGAGATGCGGGCATATCTCAAAATAGCCCTTGCTTCCATTTGAAATCCTCCTCTCGGCCTTATTTACCGTTGTTAGTTTTTTTGGAACCAGCGTGACCTCTGAAAGTTCTGGTGGGAGCAAACTCACCGAGTTTGTGACCAACCATATCTTCGGTTACATATACCGGAACATGTTTACGTCCATCGTGAACCGCAAAGGTGTGTCCTACGAAATCCGGGAAGATCGTGGACGAACGGCTCCAAGTTTTAAGAACTCTTTTCTCGCCTGCTTTGTTCATTTCACGAACTCTTGCAAGAAGAACAGGCTGCACAAACGGTCCTTTTTTAACACTTCTGCTCATTTCGTTTATCCTCCTTCTCGATTATTTCGCGTTGCGGCGTTTCACGATAAATTTATCGGAAGCCTTGTGTTTAGCTCTGGTTTTTGCACCGAGAGCAGGTTTACCCCAAGGGGTTACAGGGCCCGGACGGCCGATAGGAGATTTACCTTCACCCCCGCCGTGAGGATGGTCGCAGGGGTTCATTACGGAACCACGAACGGTAGGTCTCCAACCCATGTGACGCATACGGCCTGCTTTACCGTAGGAAACGTTAGCGTGTTCTACGTTAGAAACCTGGCCGATGGTTGCGTAGCATCCGATCGGAACGTTACGGAGCTCGCCGCTGGGGAGACGGATAAGAGCATATTTGCCTTCTTTAGCCATGAGCTGTGCCATGGTGCCTGCAGAACGAACAAGCTGTGCGCCTTTTCCAGGATAAAGCTCTACGTTGTGGATGAAAGTACCAACAGGGATGTTTACAAGGGGAAGAGCGTTGCCGGGGATGATGTCTGCTTCCGGACCGGAAGTAACTTTATCGCCGGGTTTCATTCCGTGAGGAGCAACGATGTATCTCTTTTCGCCGTCTTCGTACTGAACAAGAGCGATGTGAGCGGAACGGTTGGGGTCGTACTCAAGAGTGAGAACGACTGCCATCATACCGGTTTTGTTGCGTTTAAAGTCGATAATACGATATTTGGTTCTGTTGCCGCCGCCACGATGACGAACGGTGATGCGGCCGTAGGAGTTACGACCGGAATGCTTCTTCATCGGTTCGAGAAGGCTGCGTTCCGGAGCTACCTTGGAAAGTCCA
>JAZTXD010000076.1:0-66350 GCA_045636265.1 Candidatus Flemingiibacterium sp. | reverse complement strand
TATGAATACTACTACAGCTTTGAAACGGGCGAGCACGGTCTTATCGACAACGGATATCAGGATTTCGCCTATGCAAAGCCGGTGCTCTACCTCTATCCCGAAAAGGAAACCGACGTCACCGTAACATTTGAGCATCACGACCGCCTCACCGTTGACTATCCTGCATACAACGATGGCTGGCATGTCACCGCATCTCCCGACGGAACGCTCACGGATTCGAGAGGGCGCGAATATTACGCGCTTTACTGGGAAGAGTCAAGCGGCAGTCCGTACTACCACTTTACCGACGGCTTCTGTGTAAAGAGTGAGGACAGCGCGGCTTTCCTCGAAGAAAAGCTTGCCGCACTTGGCTTCACCGACAAGGAAGCAAATGAGTTTATCATCTATTGGCTGCCAATACTTGAGTCGAGCGAATATAACCTTATCCGCTTTGAGCTGACAGACGAGCGCGAGGCATCAAATGCTCTTCAGATATCCCCTGCCCCGGATTCTCTGCTACGTGTGGCAATGCACATAAAGGCATTGGATGCTCCAATGACGATACGCGAGCAGACACTCCCCACGTTCGAGAGATATGGCTTCACCGCCGTTGAGTGGGGCGGATGTGTTCACTGATGCCGCGCGAAATTATACACACAAAAAAATCCGTCCTTCCGGACGGATTTTTTAATATTTATCCTTGTGAAACGCGTAGCCGATAGCACTTCCCATAAGCGCCAAAAAGCCGTATTCAAATATGTAGTGTATATCGCTCTGCGCGTAGTAAAACACAAGTGTCGGCGCAAATACGAGCGATATTATAATGCAGTAGTACCACACCCAGCCGTTTATCTTTCCGAATACCAGACCGCTGCCAAGACAGCACGCCGGTG
Organism: Candidatus Flemingiibacterium sp.; assembly: GCA_045636265.1. Lineage (GTDB taxonomy): Bacteria > Bacillota > Clostridia > Oscillospirales > CAG-272 > Flemingiibacterium. The sequence goes on along the minus strand of JAZTXD010000076.1, from coordinate 65,478 downwards.
TGATTATCTTCAGCGCATAATCTTCAAACGCAGTGCCGCGAAGTATTGGCGGTACTATATAAAAAACCACTATCATAACGGCTAAATACGGAAGCCATTTTTTATAAAACGGTGTCTTTTCCATAATTTTCTCCTTACGCCAAGCGAGCCTTGCGCCGCGCGTCTGCCGCTTCCCATTCTGCTTTTTCCTCGTCGGTCGTGAGTGTAAGCGGCGGGACGGGTGTCGGCTTGTCATTTTCATCAAGCGCAACAAGCGTGAGATATGCGGAGTTTATTAACTGACGGCTTCCGTCAAGCTTCTCCACATACGACTGAACACGCACATCCATAGAGGTTTTGCCCACATAAACAATTTTACCGCAAAGCACAACAAGACTGTTTGCATACGCCGGCTCCTTGAATTCGAGTGTGTCTACAAGAACCGTCGTCACGTTTCTGTTTGCGTGACGGCGTGCCACAACAGCCGCGCATATGTCAATCCACTCCATGAGCTTTCCGCCAAACAAACGGTTGTAGCCGTTCATCGTTCCGAGATTTAATATCTGAACCGATTCCGTATATGAGTCCCCGGGTGTTTTGGGCTGTAGATTTATCATGCTTATGCCTCTTGATTTCTGAATTTTATTCCGCCGTTGTCATCAAGCTCAACTATGGCAAGCGACTCAAGACGTATGCCGCGCTCACGTATTATAGCGCCGCCCTCCTGGAAGCCCTTCTCGATGCAGATGCCCACACCGGCAAGTGAAGCGCCTGCCTGCGAGAGAATATCGCACAGACCGAATACAGCCTTGCCCTTTGCGAGAAAGTCGTCTATTATGAGCACATTATCCTCGGCGGTTATGTATTTTTTTGACACGCGGATGTCGTATTCCTTGCCCTTGGTGTATGAAACCACCTTCGAGGTGTAGACATCTCCGTCAAGGTTCTTGGACTCCGCCTTTTTTGCGAAAACCACCGGCACGCCGAAATACTGTGCCGCAATGCATGCAATACCGATACCGGATGCCTCAACGGTCAGAATCTTTGTAACTCCGGCATCTGCAAACAGACGGTGGAATTCCTTGCCGATTTCGTTGATGAGCTCCACGTCCATCTGATGATTTAAAAAGCTGTCAACCTTTACAATGCCGCCCTCTTTTATAACTCCGTCTTTAAGTATACGCTCTTCAAGCAGTTTCATAAGTTTTTCTCCTAAAAATGCAAAATTATGTTAAAATCCCGCACAAACCTTAAGGTTATCCATAAACTGACGGTAGTGGGGTGATTTTTTGAAACGTTTCCGTTTATCTGCGCTGGTTGGGTTCATATTGCTTATTCTTGCGGTGACATCGCTTATACTGTTTTGCATCGTTGAATTCAGAATACGTCCGCTCATATGTGAGGCTTCCCGAAGCCGCGCCCGTGCTTACGCCACAGAGATAATGAACAGCGCCGTTATTGAAGCTCTGTCGGTTAGCGCGCCCGTCGTGAGTGTAAACTCAACCTCGGACGGCGTTGCAAGCGTCCAAACCGATATTGCGGCGCTGTCAAAGCTGCGCGCCGATGCGATATCTAACCTGTCCGGCCTTATGTCCGCCGAGGAAAAAATGAGCTTTTCCGTCCCTCTCGGCAATCTCACCGGAACCGCGCTGATTGCAGGTCACGGTCTGCCCGTGAAGATACAGCTCGTTCGCATAGGTGACGTGACAGCGGATGTACACACGGAATTTATTGAATCCGGGATAAATCAGACGCTTCACAAAATATCGCTTCGCGTAAGAGTGACCGTTAACGTGTTCGTGGCAGGCAAAAGCGAAAAGCTCGAGGTGGCGAGCAATATCACACTTGCTGAAACTGTGATAGTCGGAAAAGTCCCCGACGCATACACAGCAATCAACCGCTTTGAGTTAGACGAGGAAGAAGAAAACGACCTCAACGATTATGCCGCTTCTCTGCCGTAACTCTGTCAAAAACTGATGTATTACTTGTAGTATACCTTATTTTTCGCTAAAAATCAATGGCTCGGAGAAATTTTTTCGTTTTTCTCTTGCTAAATCCGACATTGTGTGATAGAATATAATTATGGTATTATGCCCATTAGCTAAGAAAGGACATTTACAATGGATAAGAAAATCTCTCCGGCGTTCCGCACATCTCTTAGCGGCTTTAATAAAGCGGACGTCAATGATTACATAGCAAAACTCTCAAATGAGTTTGACGAAAAGAACACAGAACTCGAAAAGGAGATAGAGCGCTTAAAGGCGGAGCTTGAAAATACAAAAGAGCTTCTCAGCGCCGAAAAGGAAAAGCTGGAAGCAAGCGAGAGCAGGCTTTCGGACGACAGTGAGCTTTCATGTAAGCTTGAGGATGCCGAGCGTATTATCGCTTCGCAAAACGAGCAGCTTGACGCCAAAAGCGCTGAGATCGAGCGCCTTAACGCAGAGATTGCCGGCACGGCAGAAAAGCTCGCGCACTTCTCTGAAATCGAGAGCAAGATAAGCGAATACGAGGCGATGAGTGCGAGAATGGGCAACATATTCATGGGTGCCACCGCCGAAGCCGACAAGATAAAGGAAAATGCCAAGGCCCAAGCCGATGCTCTCGTCCGTGAAACCGAAGAAAAGTGCGACAAGCATGCGCTTCTGGTTGAAAAAACATTGCTTGACTATGCGATTTCGCAGAGAAGCGTTATAGATGAGCTGTTTGACACAACGCATAAATCCATAGCGAATGTGCTGGATGTATACGAAAAGAAAGCGCAGAGCATGATAAAGGAAACACGCGCTTCGATAAACACAACCCTCGCGAAGGGCGACACAGACAGACCTGAATGAGCTTGAACAGAAAGCACTCTGCCTATGAAAAAATAGGTGAGCGTATACGTGATATACGCAAAAGGAAGGGACTTACGCAAGCAGAGCTTGTTGGCGGTGAAATCACGCGAAACATGCTCTCCCGCATTGAAAACGGCGTGGCGCTTCCCTCTCTGCCGTCGCTTTGCACTATTGCCGACGGGCTTGGTGTTCCGGTGAGTCTGCTTCTCGGCGAGCTTGACGGATATGAAAGCTATAAGTTCGGCGCAGAGCTTCGCACCCACGTTGATTGCGGAGAATACCTTGAGGCAATACGTCTTTTTGACGAAAACAAGTCTGCTGACGTTACCGAAGAAATAAAAGCTTCCCTCACAACGGCACTTGTTGAATACGCTTATATCTGCTATAACAGTGGCAGGCTTGCCGAAGCAAAGTCGTTGCTTGACAGAGCAAGTGAAATTTCGGGGGCATCCGACCGTGCCCGTGTGCTTTACGGTCTTATCGGTATCTCACATCTTACCGATTCAGTCGATGCCGTTAGCAAAGATGTAATGCAAAGGCTCGCTTTCGACAGTAACGCCGTGGCACTGTATCTTTACGCGCTTGGCGCGCTTGATGAAATTTCAAAGACCGAGTATACAAAGCCGCACGAAAAGGCAGATGATCTGTGCGAACACTTTTCCCCGATTGTTGAAGCGCTCGGCGATGGCGGCTACAAGTCCCATATAGATGCCAAGCTTGACATGATAAGCGCGGACTATCTTTCCGCCAAGGCAAAGCTTATAAAGGCGCTGTCATACGAGCTTAACGTGCCGCTTTTATGGGCGATATATACTGACCTTGAGTTCTGCTGTAAGTGTTGCTTCGACTTTGAGAATGCTTATAAATATTCAACGCTCCGGCTTGAGCTCATGGGTAAGATAAAATAACTGTATAGGAAAAAGCTTTTTTAGCTTCGGTAAGAATAATGTGTAAAATGCGTATCGGACAAGGTTATGATGTACATAAGCTTGTGGTGAACAGAGATCTGATACTCGGCGGTGTCAACATTCCATATGAAAAAGGACTCGACGGACACTCGGATGCCGACGTACTCGTTCACGCTATTATGGATGCCCTGCTCGGTGCGGCGGCGCTCGGTGATATCGGTAAAATGTTTCCCGACACCGATGAAACGTGGCGCGGGGCAGACAGTCTGATGCTTCTCACTGCTGTTGCAAAGCGCCTTGCCGACAATGGATACAGCGTTGTAAACGTTGATTCAACAGTTATTGCACAGCGCCCCAAGCTCTCGCCACATATTGACACTATGAGAGAAAACATTGCACGCGCTATCGGAATTGACAGCGCAGATGTGAGCGTTAAAGCGACAACCGAGGAAGGACTCGGATTTACCGGAAGCGGCGAGGGTATCGCTGCAAGCGCTATAGCGTTGATCGGAAAAACAAAATAAAAGCACCCCACAAGTTGCAGGGTGCCAGAACGGCTCACATCGGTAAGCCTCATTGAGTCCTGTTTTTTGCACTTCCCGACCGACACTTGCCGTTCGAATTTTCGGCTCCTTAATATAATATGGCAGTACCGTACGGTTGGTGATAAACCGCCGCACGTAAAATATACCGCAAAGAATAAATACCGAAAGGAAAACAAACAATCATGATAAAGATTTCCCCCTCTGTCCTCGCGGCAGACTTTTTAAGACTCGCTGACGACGTAAAGCGCGTTGAAGGCGCATCCGACATGCTCCACCTCGATGTTATGGACGGAGTTTTCGTACCTAACATGAGCTTTGGTATGGGCATTATCGGACAGCTCAGAAAGTCCTCGAATCTTGTTTTCGACGTACATCTCATGATAACCGAGCCTATGCGCTACATCAAGGAGTTCGCAAAGGCAGGCGCTGATATAATCACAATTCACTACGAGGCTTGTGACAATCAGGTGGAAACCCTCAAGGCTATCCGTGAGCTTGGCGTAAAGCCGTCTATTTCCATTAAGCCGGCAACTCCCGCGTTCGTTCTCGAGCCGCTTCTCGAGTATGTTGACATGGTTCTCGTTATGACTGTTGAGCCCGGTTTTGGCGGCCAGTCCTTCATCCCCGAAACCATGGAGAGCGTTCGCGCACTTTCCGAAATGATAAAGGCATCCGGCCGCGATATCGAAATCGAGGTTGACGGCGGCATCACCGCTGACACCATCCGTACCGCATACGATGCAGGTGCAAGAGTATTCGTTGCAGGCTCATCCGTATTCAAGGCGGAGAACCCCGCAGATGCAATTGCAAAGCTTCGCAAGGCTTGCGAGTAAAAAGTTTTTACATCACCAAAACTCACCGCATGGATATTAATCCTCGCGGTGAGTTTTTCTTTCACCCGTGCGGGTTTTATCGCATACCATATATCGAAGGGAGGTGAGAGAATGTCAAACACCGCACGCCTTGCCATGCGCTCCGTTACCTATGCGCTTGAGGGACGTGATATCCTTTCAAACTACGGTATTTCAGCGACGGTTGTACGCCTTCGACCGAACGAGGGGTATGAGGGCTGTTCATTCGGACTTGAAATTCCGAGATCAGATATAGTACGTGCTGAAAATCTCCTGAAAAAAGCACAAATTGACGTAGCGCCCGTTCGCAAATGAAGGGCGCTGACAAGGAGATGAACAATTGATATATTTTGACAACGCCGCTACCACTTATCCAAAGCCGCAATCGGTAGTGCGCGCGGTGAGCGATGCCGTGAAAAACTTCGGCAATCCCGGACGTGGTGCCCATGCGCTCGCTATGCGCGCCGCCGATGAAGTATACAAGTGCCGTATTGCCGCGGCGAAAATGTTCGGTGCAAAGCCGCAAAATGTGGTTTTCACATCGGGTGCAACACATTCCCTGAATCTCGCCATTGGAGCCTGCAGAGAACGGCAAGGGTCTATTCTTATAAGCGACCTTGAACACAATTCCGTACTCCGCCCGGCTGTTGCAAGCACTCGTGAGGTGAAGATATTCAGCTCTTATCCGGAGCTTTCCGGTAAGGAGCGGGACGGCATGATACTCGCCGGCATAAACTCATTTTCCGACAATGCCGGTATACTTGTCTGCACCGCCGCTTCAAATATCTGCGGACTAAAGATGCCGATTGCCGAAATCGGCAAATTCTGCCGTGAGCATGGCATACTGTTTATCGTCGACGGCGCGCAGGCAGGCGGTACACTGGATATTGATGTGAAGCGTGACAGCATTGACGTTCTGTGCCTGCCAGGACACAAGGGGCTTTACGGTCCCATGGGATGCGGACTGTTGATACTCGGCGAAGATGTTACGCTTCCGCCTTTGATGTTTGGCGGCAGCGGAGTTGACTCGCGCGCCTCCACAATGCCGGCGCTTCCGCCGGAGCGATATGAAGCCGGCACCCTTCCCTTGCCGCTGATAGCCGGACTTCGCCAAGGAATTGAATTTGTCCGTCGGGAATCACCCGACACCATACGCACACATGAGGAAAAACTGTCGCGCATGCTGAAAAATCAGCTTTCCGAGGATAAGCGGATACGCATATATGCGCCGGACCATGACGGCGGCATCGTGCTTTTCTCCGTTTACGGCAAGGATTCTGAAGATGTTGCGACATATCTCGATTCCCAGGGGATATGCGTACGTGCCGGACTACACTGTGCCCCGCTCGCGCATGATACGCTCCAAAGTGAGGGAGCAGTTCGCGTAAGCTTCGGTGCTATGAACACCGAAAAAGAGGTTCGGGTACTCTGTGAAAAGATAAGGGCGTTCAGATAAAACAAAAAGAGATCTCGCGGTTTTGCCGTGAGATCTCACTTGTTTATTTGGAATATCCGCGTTTTTTGAAGTCTTCCTTCAGCGGATTCTTAAAATACTGGAAATATCCGCACTTTATCATGCCGTTATACAGCGTGCGAACCTTGTCCGCGCGTCTGCCGTACATGCGCTCGAAATCCGGCACGGACGTCAGTATATATATCTGCCACGGAGCAAGCTTTGCAAAGCATTTGCCCATGTCGCGGTACAGTGCTTCAACCTCGCTCATATCGGAAAGGCGCTCGCCGTACGGCGGATTGCACACGATAGTTGCGCGTCTGTCTGCCTTAACAATCTGTGTTGCATCGCGCTGAAAGCACTTGATATGAGCGCCCATGTCCGCTCTCTTAATATTGGTGCGCGCAAGATCGACCATGTGGGGATCAATGTCGCTCGCGTAAACCTCAAACTGGCTCTTATGACGAAGGCTGTTTGCTTCCTCGCGTGCGTCGCTCCATATCTTCTCGGGAACATCGTAAAACTCTTCTGCCGCAAAGGAGCGCATAATTCCGGGAGCTGTGCCGGTCATCATCATAGCCGCTTCAATGGCGATAGTTCCCGAACCACAGAACGGGTCCCACAAGAGAACCTCCTCGCGCGGTCTTGCTATCTTCACCATAGCCGCCGCAAGAGTTTCACGAAGCGGTGCGACACCTGCCGCAGGGCGGTATCCGCGCTTGTGGAGTGCAACGCCGGACGTGTCAATCATAAGAGTGGCAACGTCTTTGAGGATAAAGAATTCAATCTGATACTTTACGCCCTCTTCTTTAAACCAGGAGATTCCGTATTCTTTCGACAGTCTGTCAACAACCGCTTTTTTAACGATACTCTGGCAATCCGGAATACTTGTGAGCGCCGATTTTATGCTGTGTCCCTTTACGGGGAACATATCGTCGCGTCCAATCCAATTTTCCCACGGAAGTGCATTGGTTCCGTCAAAGAGTTCGGCAAAGGTTGCAGCCTTAAAGCTGCCCATTTTAATGTACAGGCGTTCAGCGAAACGCAGGTTTATGTTACAGCGTGCAATCGCCGCCATATCGCCGCGGAATGTTACTCGTCCGTCTATTGTTTCGATACGCTCATATCCGAGCGCGTCTATTTCCTCACCAAGAAGTGCCTCAAGTCCGAAAAGGCACGTGGCGACATATTCGTAGTTCATGTTATTCTCCCGTAAATTATAAAGTGGCGTTTATTTCTTCGGCGTAGCGTACCGCTTCCATTGCATCCTTCGCATATTTGTCGGCACCTATCGCATCCGCATACTCTTTATTCAGAACCGCGCCGCCCACTATTACCTTACACCAAGGCGCCTCTTTGCGAAGCAACTTTATAGTGTCCTCCATAGCCGGAACTGTAGTTGTCATAAGTGCGCTGAGTCCCACAATGGGGGCGTGGATGCGCTTTGCCTCGTCCACAATCTTTTCGGGCGGAACGTCACGCCCAAGGTCGGTGACCGCGAAGCCGTAATTCTCAAGCAGAAGCTTTACGATGTTCTTGCCGATATCGTGAATGTCGCCCTTAACCGTGGCAATGATGAACGGGCATTTCGACGCCGCACTGCCGCCGGACATGCTCTCCTTTATAACCTCAAACGCTGCTTTTGCCGCCTCGGCACTCATTAAAAGCTGGGGCAGATATACAGTCTTTTTCTCAAATCCCTCGCCGACTGTGTTGAGTGCGGGGATTATCTCGTCTTTTACTACGTCAAGCGCCGCACGGCTGGAGATAAGCTCCTTTGTGTGAAGCGCCGCACGCTCCTTGAGTCCCTTTACAACAGCTCGCTGAAGCTCGGATGAGAAGTCGTTTTGCTCCGCAGTCGATGTCAACGGCTTCTCCGGGAGAGCCGCGGTAACAGTCGGTGCCGCATTCTCGGCAAATGTGATATACTCCGCGCAATTTTCGTCAAGTCCCATTAAAGCGCGGTATGCAAAATATGTTTTCATCATTTCCGCGGAATAGGGATTCATAATCGCCGCAGACAGTCCGTTTGCAAGCGTGAGCGCGAAGAATGTGCCGTTGATCATATCACGTGCCGGAAGACCGAATGAAACATTGGAAACTCCAAGCGAGGTATGCGCGCCAAGCTCGTCGCGTATAAGCTTCACCGCACGCATGGTTTCAAGTGCCGCTGTGTTGTCGGCACTTATTGTGAGCGCGAGCGGATCGAAGATTATGTCCTTTTTCTCGATCCCCCACTTCTCTGCCTCAGCCAGAATTTTTTTGGCAATTTCGAGCCTATCTTCAGCCTTCGTTGGAATTCCGCCCTCGTCAAGCGTGAGCGCCACAACAAGTCCGCCGTACTTTTTAACGAGCGGGAATACCGCGTCCATGCTCTCCTTCTTGCCGTTAACGGAGTTTATCATAGCCTTGCCGTTGTAGCGGCGAAGAGCGCTCTCCATTGCCACGGCATCGGATGTGTCTATCTGCAGCGGAAGATCGATTATCGCCTGAAGCTCTGTGACGGCGCTCGTCAGCATCTCACACTCGTCAATTTCGGGAAGTCCCACGTTAACATCGAGTATGTGCACGCCCTTTTCCTGCTGGGCAATACCCTCTTTGAGAATGTAGTCGATATCATGAGCCTTGAGCGCTTCTTTAAAGCGCTTTTTGCCTGTGGGGTTTATTCTCTCGCCGATAAGTATCGGCTCATTACCGAACACAACCGCATGGGTATAGGATGAAACGCAAGTGATATTTTTCTTTTGAGCGGCACGCGGAGCGATATTCGCAGATGCCGCTACCGCCGCGCGGATATAGTCGGGAGTCGTACCGCAGCATCCGCCGGCAACGCGCACTCCCTCGCCGATGAGAGCGGCAACGTCCGCACCGAACTCCTCAGGCGAAACATCGTATACCGTTTTGCCGCCAACAGAGCGCGGAAGTCCGGCGTTCGGCTTTAACATAACGGGAACGGAGGCATATTCAAGATACTCTCTCACAATCGGAGCAAGTGCCTTCGGGCCAAGCGAGCAGTTAACGCCGATAGCGTCCGCGCCCATTCCCTCGAGCATTGCAACCATTGCCGCAGGTACTGCACCCGTCATAAGCTTTCCATCCTCGCCATACGCGTTTGAAACGAACACGGGCAGATCGCTGTTTTCTTTTGCGGCAAGAAGTGCCGCCTTGGTTTCATAGCTGTCATTCATCGTTTCGATGAAGATAAGATCCGCGCCGTATTTTACGCCGAGCTTTACGGTTTTGGCGAACATATTTACGGCATCCTCAAAATCGAAATCTCCGTAGGGCGCGAGCATTCTTCCGCTCGGACCGATATCAAGTGCCACCCACTTTTCGCCGGTCACACTGCTCGTTTTCGCGGCATTACGGGCGTTTTCAATCGCCGCTTTTATAATCTCCTCAAGCTCCTCATCGGAGAATTTGAGCGAGTTTGCACCAAACGTATTCGTGTTGACAACATTACTTCCGGCATTATAATAGTCGCGGTGGATATCCGTTATTACGTCGGGGTGGGTGATGTTCCATCTCTCCGGAAGCTCACCGGGAACAAGTCCCCTAGCCTGCAAAAGCGTGCCCATGCCTCCGTCGAGGTATAGTATGTGTTCTTTTATATAATCCGTAATCTTCATTTGGAACTTCCTTTCCGGTTTCGTTATATGTTCTTGCAAATTCCCACTATCGCCGTAACCGATTTCGACGGCGACATGAGAAGGCTTTCATTGAGCATAAGACCGATCTTTCGCGGACAGTCGAGGACGGCGAAAATATCCTTTTGCGCCGACAGCGGAAAATCTCCGTATCCCGCGCTGAATCGCGGTTTGAGTTTAAATCCCGACGCCTGCAACTCCTGTGAAATGTCCGCGCAGAATGCATCACACAAGCTCTCGATCCGCTCCGCACCAATCGCCTGAAGTAAAAGTGCCTTCGACGGGGACAGCGAGCTGTATTTGGCGATAAGTCTGTCGATGCCGATACCGAGCGTTGCGGCAAACAGAATAATTCTGTCGCATCCGGCGAGATTTTTGGAAAGCGCCGCCGACTCGCATTTCATGAAGCCAAGCTCGAGTGTGTTTGATGACTTTTCAATTTCAAATTCGCTGAAGCACACCTTATATTCGAGAATCTTTTCTGCCTCAGCAAGACAATCCCAAATAAGCGACTCAACGCACAGCGCCTCTCCGGACACTCCGGCATAGCGCAGTATCTCGCCGCTGTCCACAGGTATGTCCCGATATGTTTTCGTGTAAACCGTATCAATCACTCTTCCGTCACGTTTTGATATTCATTATAAATAATTATAACATATACCGCGTTGTAATTCAAGTGTAAGTTCTGTTTTTGCCAAAAAGAATTGATGTGCCGTTAAGATTACAGCAAAACAATCATAACGTGCATATAAACACGATTTTTTTGCTATGTTAGCATTTATCTATTGCAAAGACGAAAAATTTGTGCTATAATTTTAGTGTATATATAACTACACGGCAAACGGCATCCTTGTCGCTTGCCATTCGTAGTATTGAAATTAAAAAATATTTTTATAAAGGCAAGGTACTGTTATGGAAAAATTTGTTCCCGTAGTGGTCATCAAAGAGCTCGGTGAAACCGACAAGATCCTGACCGCTCTCAAACAAAGCGGCATCAACTGTGCAGAGATTACATTCCGCACCGCTTGCGCCGCAGAAGCAATCGCATACGCGGTTAAGAATTATCCGGATATGCAGATCGGCGCCGGCACCGTAATCAACGCAGAACAGTGTGAAGCAGCTCTTGCGGCAGGCGCGACATTCATCGTTTCCCCCGGTCTTTCCGTTGCTGTTGCAAAGATATGTAGTGAGAGAAACATCCCCTACTATCCCGGATGCGTAACTCCCACAGAGATCATGCAGGCACTTGAGCTTGGCATCACCACAGTCAAGTTCTTCCCCGCTAACGTTTACGGCGGTCTTAAAGCTCTCAAGGCACTCTCCGCTCCGTTCCCGCAGGTTAATTTCATCCCCACCGGCGGAGTTGACCGCTCGAACATTGACGAATTTTTAGCGTTTGACAAGATCGCGGCTATCGGCGGCAGCTTCTTCGTTAAGGAAGCACTTGATAAAATGGAGGGAAAATAATCATGAGCAAAGTAGTAACATTCGGTGAAATAATGCTGCGTCTCGCGCCTAACGGCTATGACCGTTTCTTCCAGAACGATCAGATGCAGGCAACATTCGGCGGCGGTGAGGCAAACGTTGCGGTTTCTCTTGCCAACTTCGGCATGGAGAGCGTTTACGTTACAAAGCTCCCGAAGCACGCTGTAGGTCAGGCGGCTATCAACTCGCTCCGTTACTTCGGTGTTGACACATCCAAGGTAGTTCGCGGCGGCGACCGTGTGGGAATCTATTTCCTTGAAAAGGGCGCTTCCCAGAGAGGCTCCGTGTGCATCTACGACCGCGCTCACTCCGCAATTCAGGAAGCTTCCCCCAGCGACTTTGACTGGGACAGCATTTTCGAGGGTGCTGATTGGTTCCACTTTACCGGAATCACTCCCGCACTCGGTGCAAACCTTGTTGAGATCTGCCGCGAAGCTTGTAAGGCAGCCAAGGCAAAGGGCGTCAAAATTTCCTGCGACCTCAATTACCGCGGCAAGCTTTGGACCAGAGAAGAAGCAAGAGCGGCTATGACCGATCTCTGCCAGTATGTTGACGTTTGCATTTCAAACGAAGAGGATGCAAAGGACGTATTCGGTATTGAAGCTGAGAGCACCGACATTTACGGCGGCAAATTAAATCACGAGGGCTACAAGTCCGTTGCAAACCAGCTTGCAGACAAGTTCGGCTTTGAAAAGGTTGCTATCACTCTTCGCCCCCCTATCCCCGCAGGTGACAACGACTGGGCAGGTATGCACTACGACGGTGAGGACTACTACTTCTCCAAGAGCTATCACCTCCACATCGTTGACAGAGTTGGCGGCGGCGACTCTTTCGGCGGCGGTCTTATCTATGCCCTGCTCTCCGGCAAAACCTCCGCACAGGCTATCGAGTTTGCAGTTGCGGCATCCGCACTCAAGCATTCCGTTGAGGGCGACTTCAACCGTGTAGGCGTTGCCGAGGTTGAAAAGCTCGCCGGCGGCGACGGCTCGGGACGAGTTCAGAGATAAGCTCGACATACTTATGTAACCGTAGGGGCGGATTCAATATCCGCCCTTTTTTGGTAATTTTTAGGGCAAAATCCCCCACACAAACTGTCGGTTGATAAAAAAATCCCCACATCAACCGACGGTATGTAGACTTTCGTTTATGCAAACGCTATACTGAAAGCGTAAGGAGGTAGCCAATGGATCAGATCAAAATAGGAAAATTCATAGCCGAGCGCAGAAAAAGCCAAAACTTAACTCAAATGCAGTTGGCGGAAAAGTTAAGTATCACCGACAGAGCAGTATCCAAATGGGAAACGGGAAAATCACTGCCCGATTCTTCAATCATGCTCGAGCTCTGCGATATTCTCGGTATCACTGTAAACGATTTACTTTGTGGGGAGGTAGTTACAATGGATAATTACAACAAGGAGCTTGAAAAAAACTTACTCGAAATGGTAAAGCAAAAGGAAGAAAGCGACAAAAGATTACTTCGGATAGAAATTGTAATGGGTATATGCTGTATTTTGCCGCTTATTGCTTCGGTAATAATCGCTTTGACAGTGCCGATGGAGGAATGGTTGTCTGGGGTAATTGTTTTAGCAAGCCTGATTCCTTTGCTTGTTGCAACTCCGTTTGCATTAAAGATAGAGCAAAAAGCAGGCTACTATGAATGCAGGAAGTGCGGCCACAGACATATTCCAAGATACAGTAGTGTATTCTGGGCTATGCACACGGGCAGAACCAGATACATGAAATGCCCCAAGTGCGGCAAGCACTCCTGGCAGAAGAAAAAGATCAGCAAGGGATAAAAAGAACTCCGGATGTTAATTCATCCGGAGAATTTTTTTATTACAGCCGCACTCCCGTCTGGCGCTCAAGCTCCGAGAGGAAAAGCTCCTGAATTTTTGTTGCAAGTGCTCTGTCCCTGCCGCCGACGTCTTTGCCGTCTATGCCGAAAACGCAGATAATATTCTTCGTTGTGCTGCAAAGGAATATCTCATCCGCCGCCATAAGCTCGTCCACGGTGAAGATACGTGTGATAACGGGAATTCCGTTGTCCTCACAAAGCTTTACTGTTATCGCTCTTGTGATGCCCGGCAGGATGTTCTCATCAAGCGGCGGAACGATCAGTGCGCCGTCCTTCAGCATAAGAATACTGCTGTGCGCCGCCTCGGTGACACGCTCGCCGCGGTGTAAGAGTGCCTCTGTGGCACCTGCCGCTGTCGCCTTCTGCGCCGCGAAAACATTCGGCAGAAGATTTGTGGTTTTAATGTTGCAGTACTTAAACCGGAGATCCTCAACGCTCGCAAGCGTTGCGCACTTATCCTTCGGTGCAATTTTAATAGGTTGCGTGAACATGATGAGGTTGGGCTGTGCGCCGGCAGGATATTCATGCTTTCTCGGTGCCGCACCGCGTGTGACCTGAATATAGAGCATAACCTCACCATCAGGTGAAACGCCGAGCAGCTTGTCTATCTCCGCCTCAAGCGCCTCGCGCGGCATGGTAAAATCAATTTCAGTTAGTTTGCAGCTATTATACAGTCTGTCGAGGTGCAAATCAAGCGCAAACGGCTTTTTGTTAACTATAAGCACCGCATCGTAAACCGCATCTCCGTAAAATACAGAACGGTCGCAAAGCGGAATTTTCATTTCATCAAGATTGCCTATTTCACCGTTGAAATATCCTATTCTTTCCATGATTTCCTCCTAAAATATATAACGTAAACTTATGATTATATTGTATCATACTTACCATATATATGCAAGCATTATTGGAGGAAAAAAATAAAGATTTCGCTACGTGTAAGTTGACACGGAGCGCTTTTTATGTTAAACTAAAAAAAATAATATTTCATGGAGGACGTTTATCATGATCTATCAAAACGAAAAAACAAAGTACATTTCCTTCCCTCTCGGCGGCATCGGCAGTGGATGTATCGGACTTGCCGGCAACGGTGAGCTTATCGACTGGGAAATTTTCAACCGCCCGAATAAGGACACAAGAAACGGATATTCCCACTTCGCTATAAAAGCAACCCGCGGCGGCAAGAGCACCGCAATGGTTCTCCACGGCGACACAAATGAACGCCTCGTAGGAAGAACATACCGCGTAGAGAACTACATGGGTTATGGCTACGGCCCCTCGATTGACTCCCTTGCAGGATTCCCCCATTTTAAAAACGTTAAGTTTGACGGAACCTTCCCCACCGCAAAGCTAACCTTTACCGATGAAAGATTCCCGGCGGTTGTTACGCTTAATGCGTTCAACCCGTTTATCCCCCATGATGAATACAACTCCAGTATTCCTGCGGCGTTCTTTGAGTGGGAAATTGAAAATACCGAAGATGAAGCTATTGAATTCGCGCTCAGCTTTACTGTGCAGAACCCTTCCCCCGTTTCCAAAAACAGCCGCGTGTCCGCCGGAAACGCTAACGGTCTTTTCTTCATAAGTGACGGCAAGGCTGACACCGAAACCGACTATTCGGATCTCTGCATCCTTACCGATAATGCCGACACCACCGTTCAGGAATATTGGTACAGAGGCAAGATGATGGATGCCCCTACAATGTATTGGAACAACTTCACCAAGCTTGCTCGCATGCCCGAGAGAAGCTATGACGAGCCGGGCAATAAGGATCACGGAACTGTTACATCGTATGTTACAGTTGCACCCCATGAGAGTGCAAAGCTTCGTTTCGTTGTTGCTTGGAATGTGCCCACTGCATACAACTATTGGTGGCAACGCAAAGAGGGGCCGACCACTTGGCGTAACTACTATGCAACACAGTTTGCAAACTCTGAAGTTTCTGCAAAGTATGCGCTCGCAAATTTTGACGAGCTCTATGAAAAGACCAAGCTTTTCGCATCCACGCTCCACTCCTGCACTCTTTCCGAGTCGGTGATCGACGCGGTTTCCGCGAACCTTTCGGTTCTCAAATCCCCGACGTCACTTCGCCTTGAGGACGGCTCATTCTGGGGCTTTGAGGGATGCAACTCAACCGACGGCTCCTGCTACGGAAGCTGTCAGCACGTTTGGAACTATGCATATGCTATGCCCTACCTCTTCCCGCGACTCGAGCGCTCTCTTCGCGAGAACACCATAAAGTACGCGCTCATCGACAGCGGCGCATCCGGATTCAGAATTAATCTCCCCCTCCCTGAAAAGGCTGTTATGGACACCGCACGCCCCTGCCTCGACGGTCAGATGGGTGAGGTTATCAAGTGCTACCGCGAGTGGAAGATTTCCGGTAACGATGAGTGGCTGAGGGCTAACTCCGAGAGCATATTCAAGATGCTTGAGTTCGCATGGTCTAAGGAAAATGTTGACAGATGGGATGCCAACATGGACGGCGTTCTCGAGGGACGTCAGCACCACACACTCGACGTTGAGTGCTTCGGTCCCAGCTCCTGGCTCCAGGGCTTCTATCTCCTGGCACTTGACTGCGGCGCGAAGATGGCGCAGTATCTCGGTGACACCAAGCGCGCGGAGCTTTATACTGATATTTATAATAAGGGCAAGGCTTGGACAAACGAAAACCTCTTTAACGGAAAATACTTCATGCACAAGGTTGACCTTTGTGACAAGTCTATCACCGACAGCTTCGAGGGCACCGAGCACTATTGGAACGAAGAAGCAAAGGAAATCAAGTACCAGGTTGCAGACGGCTGTATCATCGACCAGATGCTCGCCGACTGGCATGCTGTGCTCCTTGGCTCCGCTCCCGTATTCGATACCGACAAGAAGAAGGTTGCTCTCAAAAATCTTTACAACAACAACTTTAAAGAGTCTATGCGCGACGTTGCTAACATGTGGCGTAACTTCTCGCTTAACGATGAGGCCGGAGTGCTCATCTGCTCCTATCCCGAAGGCTCGGATAAGCCTGCAATTCCGATTCCGTACTGCGAAGAAACCATGACAGGATTTGAGTATTCCCTTGCAGGTCTTTTGATTGCCGAAGGATACGTCACCGAGGGTGAGCGAATCGTTAAATCTATCCGTGACAAATACAACGGCGCAAACCGTAACCCCTGGAACGAGATAGAGTGCGGAAGCAACTATGCAAGATCCATGGCATCCTTCGCGCTCCTGCCTATCTACAGCGGCTTCACCTTTGACATGTCAAAAAAGCACATCGGCTTTGCTCCCATAAACAAGACCGGTAAGTATCTGTTCAGCGTTGCTGAGAGCTGGGGAAATGCAGAGTTTGATGATAAGTCCGTTTGCATCTCTGTTCTCGGAAATGCACTCGAGCTTGATTCTGTTTCTGTACCCGGTGCCCATAGCATCACACAAGTAACTGTGGACGGAAAAGCGATCGACTTCAAGGTTACGGGCGGAAAGATCATGCTCGGTGGCGTAACGATCACCAAAGAAATGCGTCTGGCATGAAACGCTTCTCGAAAATAACCACCACACAGCTTGCAAGAATTTGCGGTGTGTCGCAGGGTACGGTTGACCGTGCCCTGCACGACCGTGGAGAAATAAGTGAAAAAACCAAAGAGAAAATTTTGTCCGTGGCAAGAGAATATGATTATCTGCCAAACATCAAAGGCGGTAACGGTTCAAATTCAATGCTTATCGGAGTCATTCTCTTTGATTTGTACAACGAATATTTCTCAAAGCTTGCCATGAGTATAGTAAACAGTGCCAAGAGATTCGGATATTCCGTTATATTTCAGTTTTCTGACAAGGACGAAAAGAGCGAGCGCACATCGCTTGAATATTTAAGTTACATCGGTGTGGACGGTATCATCCTCTTTTCCACGGGCAGCGACAGCAAGGAATATGAGAATTATCTCCACTCGCTGAAAACGCCGCTTGTTCTGACCGGAAATCGCATGTTCGATTTCACCTATATCGGTATCGACGACCGCAAGGCGATGTATGACCTGACAAAACAGCTTGTGAGCGAAGTGCCGACGGGGGATATTGTCTATTTTGCGCCGATTTTAAAGCGAGAGCTTCATTCCACGAACGCGCAGCGTCTGCGGGCACGTGGCTTTGTTGATGCTATGACCGAAATGGAAAGAGGACACTGCATTGCCACAGATTTCGACGGTCTTTCAGACTTCTCGGCAGTTGTGTGCGCAACGGATTACTATGCGATCAACGTATTAAAGCACCTCGGATACCCGAAAGATGTAAAAATTGCGGGATTTGACAACCTCTCCGCGCTGCAAAGCTTCGACACACGTGTTCTGAGCGTGGAATATTCAACCGACAGAATTGCCGAGGAATGTGTAAACTATATTTTGGGTAAGAAGTACACCGCCAAGATCGAACACACGCTTGTGTATAACACCGAGGCGGAAATCCAAATTCAATCATAATTCATTCGTTTAATTGCCCGAATTAGGCCTTTTCGCTGTCGGGCAATTTATTTATTTGAGAAATTTTTCAGAAATTTCCTTACCGCCATTGATTGTTCACAATTTGGGTGTATAATATAATGTGAATGATTTTTAATATATTTTTGGAGGCTTATATCAATGGACAAGAAACTCACCAAGTCAAACGGCTTTGCCGGAATTGAAGGCCCCGTCCTCACAATCGTCATGGACGGTATCGGCGTTGCTCCCGCAAATGCGGCAAACGCTGTAAACGCGGCATACACCCCCACTCTTGATATGCTCGCGGCAAAGTATCCCCACGTAAACCTCAAGGCTCACGGCACCGCTGTCGGACTTCCCTCCGATGACGACATGGGTAACTCCGAGGTTGGACACAACGCTCTCGGTGCAGGTCAGGTATTCGCACAGGGCGCAAAGCTCGTTTCCCAGTCTATCGAATCGGGCAAAATGTTCGCATCCGCAACATGGCAGGAGCTTATTGCAAACGTTAAGGCAAATAACTCCACTCTCCATTTCCTCGGACTCTTCTCCGACGGAAATGTACATTCCCACATTGATCACTTGAAGGCAATGCTCGTAAGAGCAAAGGAGGAAGGCGTTTCCACCGTACGTATTCACATCCTCATCGACGGACGTGACGTTGGCGAAACCTCCGCTCTTGAATATATCGATCCGTTTGAAGCATTTATCGCTGATCTTCGCGATGCATCTTATGATATCAAGATCGCATCCGGCGGCGGACGCATGCAGATCACCATGGACCGCTACGAAGCTAACTGGGGCATGGTTGAGCTTGGCTGGAAGACACACGTACTCGGACAGGGCAGACAGTTCGCAAGTGCCGCCGACGCTGTTAAGACCTACCGCGAGGAACTCAAGGTTATCGACCAGGATCTCCCGCCTTTCGTTATCGCTGAGGACGGCAAGCCCGTTGGCACCGTAAACGACGGCGACAGCGTTATTTTCTACAACTTCCGCGGCGACCGCTCAATCGAGATTTCCAAGGCGTTCGACGACGCAAATCTCGACAAGTTTGACCGCGTTCGCTACCCCAAGGTTGTGTATGCCGGCATGCTCGAGTATGACGGTGATTTACACATTCCGAAGAAGTATCTCGTTTCTCCTCCTGAAATCACCGAAACCATGGGCGAGTATCTCGCCGGCACCGGTGTTTCCCAGCTTGCAATCTCCGAAACACAGAAGTACGGTCACGTAACCTATTTCTGGAACGGCAACAAGTCCGGCAAGTTCAATGAAGAGCTTGAAACCTATATCGAAATCCCCTCCGACGTTGTTCCCTTTGAACAGCGCCCGTGGATGAAGTGCGCAGAGATTACCGACAAGCTTATCGAATGCCTTGAATCCGGCAAGTATAAGTATCTGCGTGTAAACTTCCCGAACGGCGACATGGTCGGTCACACCGGCTCCTTCCTCGCAACTCAGGTGAGCGTTGAGGCGCTTGACTTGCAGCTCGCACGTATCCTTGCTGTTGTTGACAAGCTTCACGGCGCAGCTCTCATCACCGCTGACCACGGTAATGCAGACGAGATGTATGAGCTTGACAAGAAGTCCGGTGAGCCCAAGAAGAACAAGGACGGCTCCTACAAGGCTAAAACAAGCCACACATTAAATCCCGTCCCCTGCTATATTTACGATAACTACACCGCTGACAAGTATGAAGTTAAGGCTGATGACGGAAGCTTTGGTCTTTCAAATGTTGCGGCAACTATGGTAAATCTTCTCGGATACGAAGCTCCCGCAGCTTGGGATGAGTCAATAATCAAGGTTAAATAAATCAAGTACGCCTCACCGGAAAGGTGAGGCGTATTCTTTTTTTGCTTAATTTTTTGCTAATTTCGGGCAATGTCAGAAAAATATAAATTCCGAAAATGTTTCGTGAAAAAAACACTTGACTATACAGGCGTAGTATGATACAATCAAGGTGTAATAAATGCAATTATTTGCAAACGGAGGTTTACAATGCAATTTACAGTTGATGCAAAATTCGGCGGCGAGTATGACGTTATCGTCTGCGGCGGCGGAACTGCCGGAACAGTTGCGGCTATCGCCGCAGGACGTCAGGGTGCGCGAGTTCTGCTTCTTGAACGCTCGTTCACCGTTGGCGGAATGGTAACAGAGGGTAACATAGGTATTACCAAGTTCACCGAGCATTGCAAGGACGTGGAGCAGTATCACAGAGAGGTTCTCGATGTGCTTGCCACAAATCCGAGAAGTGTTCAGGTTGCCGGCGGTATTGCACACGAGATATGCAAGTCACTTATAGACGAGGGCGGCGCGACCGGTACAAACGGTGACTGCGGCGGATATGTTTTCACAGAGCGCTATGCTGTACAGAATAAGATCATAGAGCTTCTCGAGAAGGCAGGCGTAACTATCCTTTACGACAGCCGCGTGTGCCATGTCTGCAAGGATGGAGATACTGTAAAAAGCGTTGTTGTTGTAAATAAAGAGGGCTTCACGGAATATGCGGCAAGGTGTGTAATCGACACAACCGGTGACGCGGATGCCGCGGCACTCGCAGGCGTTGAATATAATGTCGGCTACAGCGAGGTCGATAAGGACGAGTTCGACGGATACATGGGACAGATGCAGCCCATGGGCATCATGTACCGCGCGGAAAACATCGACTATGAGGCGCTTTTTGACTATCTTGAGGAGCACCCCGAGCGCTTTGAGCTTCAAGGCATTGCACAGCAGGAGCTTAAGGATGTTCGCAAAAGCTACCGCAAGGGCGACATGTGCTGTTTCTGCGTACAAATTGAGAATCCCGATCCAATTACCGGAAAAGACCGTAAGATAATTCCTGTTCAGATATACATTTCCCCCTCGCAGGACGGAGCGGTTCTTCAGTCCTGGGGACGCACACATAATGAATTCCCCGGCGACGGTCTTGACGCATCCAGCATTACAAAGGGACACAACCTTATGCTTAAGGGCGCAGTTGAGATCACAGACATTCTCCGCCGCACATACCCCGGCTTTGAGAACACCAAGGTAGTACACGTTCCCGACATCGGCGTCCGTGAAACCAGACACATCGTCGGCAAATACAGAATGACGGCGATTGACGTTATGACCGGACGCGATTTCGATGATTCCATCGGCGGCGGAGGTCACCACATTGACGCACCGAAGGTTCCCGAAGAAATTCGAAACGCCAAGATGAACCACTGGCGCTTCCATATTCCCTACTCGATCATGGTTCCCGAAAAGGTGAAGAATCTGCTTGTTTCCGGTCGCTGTGTTTCGGCAACAAAGCTTGCACACGGTGCACTTCGTGTGTCGGTAATCTGTATGCAGCTCGGTGAGGCTGCCGGTGTTGCGGCTGCTATGGCAGCAAAGGCGGGAATTTCTCCCGAAGAAATTGATGTTAAGGAGCTTCGCAGAATCCTTGTCGAGGGCGGAGCAATACTTTAAAATAAAATATAAAACAGTCGCCATTTCCGCATTGACTATCGGTATGGCGACTGTTTTTTATTCGGCTTTAATCATATTTATGTGCACAGATATCGTACGCCCGTCAATGCTTGCCACAATATCGGTCGGAAGCATGCAGGAAAGATCAAGCGTCACCTCAACGCTGTTCCCACCGTTTACGTAAACACTCTTCTCGTATGTGAGTCCTCCGGACTTTACTTTCTCGGATGAATAGTAGTATTCATCCGATATACAGAAAAGCGAGATCATGTCGGATATTCCGCTTACAACTGCCGCATCCTCTATCGGTATTTTAAGCTCCCCCGATGAAACATATGTCTTGCCGCCGGTAAACTCAAAGCTAACGCCCGAAATTATACTGTTTTCTCCGAATGTCAGCGACGCATTCCGTGCAAGCATCACGCCGTTCTCGTCATACTCCGCTTTCTCAATATTTATCGCCGCCGGGATGTTCTCATCCCCGATTGTGAATATTGCCTCAACATACAATTTCCCGTCCTGATACGCGAGTCTTTGAGTATCCTCATTCATGGTACACGATGTAAAAAAAAGCGTGAGCAAAAGCGTCACGCAAAAGGTAAAAAATCGCATAACCGCCTCCGATATAATGTTTGATACATTATATTATCGAAGGCGGTAAACTATTCCCTTTATCTTCCGGAAGAGATGAACGCAGACGGATTGCAGATACGCATTATGCGCTGTGCTTCGGGGGTGGTGTCAAATATAAGCGCACGTTTCTTCGAGCCGTTCTTGGCAGGATAGACGCAAATGTATGCATTATCGTTTTTTTCCGAAGCGCAGTACCTTTTAACGTCCGAAATATCGGGAGCGTTCAGTACCCTCTCACGCTCGTTATCAAATGGGGCTATAAGCGTGGCATCGGGGAGCGACACTCTGCATTTTACACGTCTTGCCGCACCGCCGTATATCACGGCAACCAAAAGCTCTCCGGCTTCGATTATATACTCATACTCCGGACAAGTAAAGCGCCACGTGAGCTTAACTATAGCGAAAAGTATAAACGGCAGGAGTATTAAAAGCGCAACTCCCTCAAGCAGAACCCAGAATATAAACAAATATACTGCTGTAAAAACCGTGTATGCGCTAATGAGGAGCACACGTGCAAGCTTGATTTTTGCCGTCATCTCCGGCTTCACAACATATTCCGTGAAATTTTTGTAGTCGTTCATTAGATCTCCTCTGCAATTATGAAGCTTACGCCGCCGAGGGTAAGTGTGTCGCCGTCAACTTTGGCGTTTTGCGAAAGCAGAATCTTCGCAAGCTTAGGAATCTTATTGGAATATTCCGCATCCGACGGATTGATTGCAATAAGCAGACGTTTTCCGTCAGCGAAACGCTCGAAGATAAACGGATATCCCGATGTGATAACGTTAAATTCTCCGTCCGCCCAAAGTGCACTGTATTCTCGGTGAATCTTGGCGAGAGCCTTCACACAGTTGAGAATGGAGTTGCCGTCTGCAATCTGCGCGGCAACAGTTGGCGCAGCGGGTGAACTGTCAGTCGGAAGATATGGGGTGTCGCTTATAGAAAAGCCGTGATTTTTAGTGTCATCCCACTGCATCGGAGTACGGGAACCGGTGCGGTTATATCCGCCCTCCTTGGAAAGGATATCCTTGTTATATGCCATGCCGATCTCGTCGCCGTAATATACAAACGGAACGCCGGGCATGGTAAAGAGGAAAGCCATGGCGGTCTTTATTTCATCGGCATCTCTGCCAAGCGAAATTCTCGGTATGTCGTGGTTGCCGGTTATGTGACCGATGTAGCCTTTACCCTTTGTGGCGTTAAGATGTCCCATGAAGCAGTCGAGATACTCATTTAAAAATCCGCCGCCGTCTTTACTGAAATAGCTGTGACCTATGTAAAGCTTGGTAGTATTTCGCCCGTTTTCGTGACGGAAGAGCGATGTGTATGCCGAATGTGTATCGTGGAGCAGAAAATCGAGGTGGAATCCTGCATTTATCGCCTTTGCCGGGGAGCCCCACTCGGAAACAAGCAGACAGTCGGGATTTTTTGAGCTTATATACTCGCGCATTTCGGTCCACAGCGCCGTTACGTTCTTTCTGTCCCAGTCGCGCTTGATGAGAGTTGCCGCCATATCAACGCGGAACGCGTCGGTGCCGAGGTCTATCCAGAAATCAAATATTTTGCGAAGCTCCTCGCGATTTGCAAGACAAGCCGGATGATCCAGCGGAAGCTGCCAGGGCTTTGCGGGATCTGGATTGGCGTAGCCATAGTTGAGCGCCGGCTGATGCCAGAAAAAGTTTGTGATGTAGTTTCCGTTGCGCTCACTGTAACCCTTTACGCCCTCTTCGTTGTCAAATGTATCGTCTGTCCAGACATATCTGTCTGTGTATTCGTTTTCCTCTGCCATTGCGGATTTTTGAAACCACGGGTGGTCAACGGAGGTGTGGCCGGGCACGATGTCAAACATCACCTTCATTCCGCGTTCATGCGCCGCGTCACAAAGCGCTCTGTAATCTTCGTTTGTGCCGTATCGCTTGTCCACCTTGTAGAAATCCGTGATGTCATAGCCTGCATCACGCATGGGGCTCTCGCAAATGGGATTAAGCCAGATTACGTTAAATCCCATATCTTTGATGTAGTCGAGTTTTTCGGTAATTCCGCGAAGATCGCCGATGCCATCCCCGTTTGTATCGTTAAAAGACTGGGGATATATTTCGTAAACCACAGCATTATTAAACCAGTTTGCCATGTCCGTTACCTCATACTTCAAATGTTATATAAAAAGTATATCATACTGCTTTCAAAAAATCAATAATTTTCGCGCAAATTTGCCGACTTTAGCGACATTTATGCTTGAAACAGTTGACACTTAGGTGCTATAATGTATATGGAGATATTTACCTACATTAACTGTAAAGGAGAATTATTATGTACAGTGTAGATTTTTTTGGTCACCAGGTAACAAAGCTTATCGTGGGAGATAATCCCTTCAACGGTCACTCATATATAACAGATTATGTTACACGCGAGGAGATGCTCGAATATCACACCGAGGACAAAATCCTCGAGGCTATGCACAAAATGGAAGAGCTCGGCGTTAACACCATGCTTCCCCTTGCCGATCCGTACATAATCAGAATATTACAGCATTACCGCAGCAACGGCGGTAAGATGAACTTCATCTTCCAGCATTACGCTCCCGTCCGCCTTGACGTAAGCATGCGTCAGATGCTCAGCGTTGGCCCTATCGGCGCGTACATCTCCGGCTCGGCTGTCGACTGGAGATGGGAGGAAGGCAACACCAAAGACGTTCTGGCAGATATTAAAACGCTCAGCGAAATGCGTGAGAGCGGAGTCAAGGTCGGTTTCGGCACACATCATCCCGAGGTTATCGCACAGAGTGAGCGTGAGGGCTGGGACATTGACTTCTACATGGCATGCATGTACAATTTCCGTCGCGGACGCGAGGGACAGCAAAGCGGATTCATAACCGGCAAGAGTAAGAGCGGAATCATCGTTGTTCCCGAGGACAGACCGCTTATGCTTGATGTACTTAAGGACGTTAAGAAGCCGATAATTGCGTTCAAGATTTTCGCCGGCGGACAGATGCTTGTTGAAAAGACTCCCGAGGAGCGAAAGGTGCTCATCAAGGATGCGTACAACACAATTTTCAACACATTAAAGCCTAACGACTTTGCTGTTATGGGTGTCTTCCAGAAGCATCACGACCAGCTCACGGAGAATATTTCCATTTTCAATGAGTGGGAAAAAGAGCAGGCGGCGAAATAAATAAGCTTATTAAAAGCGGTGCACATAACGGTGCACCGCTCTTTTTTGTAAAATAACATAACATTATTCAAATTTTATCTGCAAACTATCTTGCAAAAATCGCGAAAATAGTGTATTATAATATAGGAGTATTATTTTCACAAACGAAAGGACACACAAAAATGAAAGCTGTTATCACCGTAACCGGAAAAGATGCAATGGGAATTATCGCAAAGGTTGCAAACTCCTGCGCTGACCATGGCGCTAATATTGTCGATATCTCGCAGAGCGTACTCGATGATTACTTCGCAATGATCATGCTCGTTGACATCGACAAGCTTAGTATACACTTCACCGATTTTGTTGATAAGATGACCGCACTCGGTAATGATTCAGGTCTTGTTATCCAGACAATGCACGAGGATATTTTCTCCGCAATGCACACTATATAAAGAAAGGTCATAACTATGCTTAACACAGCCGATATACTTGAAACGATAAGCATGATTCGCGAAGAAAACCTCGACATCCGAACCATCACAATGGGCATTTCCCTGCTCGACTGTGCTTCGGAGGACGAAGACCGTTTCGCGATGAAAATATACGACAAGATAACCAAAACCGCAGAAAAGCTGGTAGTCACCGGCGAGAACATCGAAAAGGAATACGGTATTCCGATAATAAACAAGCGTGTTGCTGTAACTCCTATATCTCTGTGCGGCGGAGAATTTTCGCCCGACGGATACATAAAGGCGGCAAAGGCACTTGACCGTGCCGCAAGCACGCTTGGCATAAACTTCATCGGCGGATTTGGCGCACTTGTTCACAAGGGCATGACAAAGAAGGACGAAACCTTCCTCTCTGTCATTCCCGAGGCACTCGCCGAAACAAACCGCGTCTGTTCCTCCGTCAACGTAGCAACAACCAAAGCCGGCATCAACATGGATGCCGTTGCGAAAATGGGCGACATCATCAAGCGTGCCGCATATCTGACTCGTGACGATCAGTCGATCGGATGCGCGAAATTCGTGGTATTCGCAAATGTCCCCGAGGATAACCCCTTCATGGCAGGCGCATTCCACGGCGTTGGTGAGGGTGAAGCCGTTGTAAGCGTCGGCGTATCCGGTCCCGGCGTTGTTGCGTCCGCTATCAAGCGCGCAGGACACTGCGACTTTTCAACGCTCGCAGACATCATCAAGAAGACTGCATTCAAGATTACCCGTGTGGGTCAGCTTGTTGCATTTGAGGCGTCAAAGCGCCTTGGCGTACCTTTCGGTATCGTTGACCTCTCGCTCGCGCCCACACCCGCAATCGGTGACTCCGTTGCTCATATTCTCGAGAACATGGGACTCGAGCGCTGCGGTGCACACGGAACCACTGCCGCACTCGCACTTCTCAACGATGCGGTTAAGAAGGGCGGCGTTATGGCATCCAGTCACGTCGGCGGACTGTCCGGCGCGTTCATCCCGGTGTCCGAGGACGCAGGCATGATCGACGCGGTTACCTGCGGTGCACTTTCTATAGAAAAGCTCGAAGCAATGACAGCTGTATGCTCTGTCGGACTTGACATGATCGTTATCCCCGGCGACACTCCTGCCGAGGTTATAAGCGGAATCATCGCCGACGAGATCTCAATCGGCGTTGCTAACACCAAGACTACCGCTGTACGTGTTATCCCCGCATACGGCAAGGGAGTTGGCGAGGTTGTCAACTTCGGGGGACTACTCGGATATGCTCCGGTTATCGCACTCAACACAAATTCCCCCGCGGAGTTTATCTCAAGAGGCGGACGCATCCCCGCGCCGATACATTCGCTCAAAAACTGATATTCCAAAAGGAACACCACAGAAAGGTGTTCCTTTTTTCACCCAGTTTTCACGATATCACCATTGACAAATTGCAGCTTTTGCTGTATAATATTTATTAGTTTGCTAACTAATTCTATACATAGGAGGAACAGCATGAAGTCAAAGCCATTACCCGAAGAATTCTTTGAATCACTCCCCAAACGCAGACTTGATTCAAATTATAACGCAATGATGCGCATACACGATGCAGCAAAGCTCTATCACGACAGAATGAGAAGACTTTCCGATCATGACGGTCTTCCGTCAAGCTACCGTATGCTCATTTTCCACCTTGCGAGAATGCAGCCCGGCGTCACACAGCTCGATCTTGTAAAAGCGACACATCTGAAGCCGCCGACAGTCAGTGTAACGCTTCAGAAAATGGAGCGTGACGGTCTTGTCATCCGCCGCGATAACGAGGAGGATCTGCGCCAGACGTTTGTCTATCTCACGGATAAAGGAAAAGCCATAGACGACCGTGTGCGCGCAATTCACAAGGAGGGGGACAAAGTTGCCCTCGAGAATCTTTCAGCCGAGGAAATCGAAACGCTGTCAACTCTTCTTAATAAAGTAATAGACAATCTTCTCCAAAAAGACTAAACAAAACAGAGGTAAATATGAAGCTTGCAAAATATTTGAAGCCTTATTGGCTATTCGCAATCTTAGCGCCGCTCACCATGGTTGGCGAGGTTATGATAGACCTTATGCAGCCTGAGTTGATGGCAAAAATCGTTGACGAAGGCGTTATCGGTCACGACATGGCACTTATTATCACAACGGGACTTCGTATGCTCGGACTCGTTGCAGTCGGTGCCGTTTTCGGCATACTCTCCGCAGTATTCGCCAGCAACGCCGCACAGAGATTTGGTAACGATCTCAGAAATGATGCCTTTAAAAAGGTGATGAGCCTTTCTCTTCAACAAACCGATAAATTTACCACCGGTTCACTCGTAACAAGACTCACAAACGATATTAACGCAGTTCAGGACTTTGTTGCAATGTTGCTGCGTATGTTTGTCCGCGCACCTATGCAGTTTATCGGCGGAATATACATGGCACTTCGCATAAGTCCAAAATTTGGCATAGTACTCGCAATAGCTCTGCCAATACAGCTGCTTCTCGTCTTCCTTATGCTAAAAAAAGCAGGACCGCTTTTCAGTGTTGTGCAAAAAAAGCTTGACCGCGTAAACTCCGTTGTTCAGGAAAACGTATCCGGTGCACGCGTTGTTAAGGCGTATGTAAAGGAAGATTACGAAATAGACCGTTTCTCGACTGCAAATGCGGAACTGCGCGATGTAAACCTCACAGTTCAGCGACTCATGGCAAAGCTCGGACCTGTGCTCATGATTTTAATGAACGGTTCTGTAATCGCTATACTGCTTATCGGCGGTAATGAGGTCGAAGCGGCAATTGGTACCATCGGCGGAATAATGGTCGGCGATGTTATGGCGGCCATCACATACATAACGCAAATTCTTATGTCTATGATGATGGTAAGCATGATGTTCCAGACAATGACACGTGCGGCAGCGAGTGCAAAGCGTGTCACCGAAATACTTGAATGCGATCCCGCAATCAGCGGCGGCAGTTTGATTGGCACTGATAATAACAAAGGCTCAGTTGAGTTTAAAAACGTTTCTTTCAGCTATCCCAACGCCGCAGGCCGCCCTGTGCTGTCTGACATAAATCTCGACATAAAGCCCGGCGAAACCGTTGCAATAATCGGAGCTACCGGCTCGGGTAAATCCTCGCTTGTAAATCTCATTCCGAGATTTTACGATGCAACCGAGGGTAATGTCCTCGTTGACGGCGTCAATGTACGCGAGTATGAACTCGACACTCTTCGCAAAAAAATAGCGTTTGTTTTGCAGAAAACCGAGCTGTTCTCGGGAACTGTGGCAGAAAACATCCGTTGGGGACGTCCCGAGGCGTCGGATGAGGAGGTAAAGCTTGCGGCACAGATCGCGCAGGCAGACGACTTCATAATGGGATTCAACGACGATTACAATACAATGATCGCTGAAAAGGGTGCTTCCCTCTCTGGCGGTCAGAAACAGCGTATCGCCATAGCGCGTGCAATACTGCGCCGCCCGGAGATACTTATCTTCGACGACTCAACCTCCGCACTCGACCTTGGAACAGAGGCAAGACTCCACAAGGCTCTGCGCGAGAATATCAAGGACACAACAATAATAATGATCGCACAGCGAATTGCATCGATCAAAAACTGCGATCGCATAGCGGTTATCGAAAACGGAACTATCGTGGCATTTGCGCCGCACGATGAGCTTATGAAAACAAGCGATACCTACCGCGATATTTACGCTTCGCAGATGAGAAATACCGAAGGAGGTGACGAGTAATGGCAGAAAACAGACAGAACACACAGGAAAAGCCGGTTATTCCCATGGGACCACGCCGCGGCGGACCGGGCGGCCCGATGATACGTGAAAAGCCGAAGAATATGAAAGCAACGCTCGGAAAGCTTATCCGTTACATCGGAAAAAGTAAATATCTCCTGATTTTCCTTCTTGTTATCGTTTCACTCGTCGCCGCACTGACACTCGCCGGCCCCGCACTTCAGGCGACTGCCATAGATGCGATAACTATAGATATCGAAAAGGGAAAACTCCATGTTGATTTCCCGAAGCTCTACACAACCATTGCGGCAATGGGTGTTGTATACGCTGTACTCTCCCTCCTCACATATCTTCAGGGCATAACGGCAGCGAAGCTCTCGCAAAATACGGTTCTCACCATGCGAAACGATCTTTTTGCTAAAATATCCCGCCTGCCGATACGCTATACCGACACACACCGCCACGGCGACATCATGAGCCGCATGACTAACGACGTCGAAAACATCTCAAACTCGATTTCCCAATCGATCGCATCGCTCTTCTCCGGTATTATAACCCTTATAGGCTCACTTGTGATGATGCTCTATTTCAGCCCTCTTCTAACGCTCGTGTCAATGGTTACAATACCGCTGACGATCCTTGTATCCACAAAGCTTTCCAAGTTCATGCGTAAATTCTTCGTTGAACAGCAAAAGCTACTCGGACAGCTCAACGGTCATATTGAGGAATCAGTAACCGGATATAAAACCGTCATGGCATACGGTAAAGAAGGCTCCTGTGTTGAAGAGTTTTCAAAAACTGCCGCAAAATACCGAAAAGTCGGTGTTAAAGCAAGCATCTGGGGTGGAGTCATGGGACCGTGCATGAACATGATCGGTAACCTCGGCTATCTGCTTGTAGCTGCGGTGGGCGGATACCTTTCATTCATCGGAATGATCGGTATTCCCGCAATTCAGGCAATTCTCCAGTACTCAAAGCAGTTCACGCGCCCGATAAACGAACTTGCAAATCAGTACGCGCAAATTCTCACCGCTATCGCAGGTGCAGAGCGTGTGTTCGATATCATGGAGTCAGAGCCGGAGATTGACGAGGGCAAGCACCCTATCAGTGTGGATGATATCCGCGGCGACATATGCTTTAAGGATATGTACTTCTCCTATATAGAGGGAGAGCCGGTGCTAAAAGGCTTTAATCTTACGGTTGAGCGCGGACAGAAGATCGCAATTGTCGGTGCAACGGGTTCGGGCAAGACAACTGTTGTAAATCTGCTCACACGCTTCTACGACATCGACAGCGGCGAAATTACAATCGACGGCATCAATATAAACGATATTCCGAAATCCACACTTCGCCGTGCGATTGCAATAGTGCTCCAGGATACTGTTCTCTTCTCCGACACTATTGGCTCAAACATCCGCTACGGTAAGCTTGATGCAACCGATGAGGAAGTGGCAAAAGCTGCAGCCATGGCTCACGCCGATGTGTTCGTGGAGCGTCTTCCCGAGGGATATGACACGGTTCTGGCAGAATCCGGACGCGATCTCTCGCAGGGACAGCGACAGCTTCTTTCGATCGCACGTGCAGTCCTCGCAGACCCGAAAATACTCATTCTCGACGAGGCAACGTCAAGCGTTGACACCCGCACGGAGATGCACATTCAGTCTGCAATGGTTGCGCTCATGAAGAATCGCACGTCACTCATCATCGCGCACCGACTTTCCACGATACGCGATGCGGATAAGATAGTGGTTCTCGACGGAGGCAGAGTCGCTGAGGTTGGCTCACACGAGGAGCTTCTCGCCAAGGGCGGCGCTTACTACAAGCTCTATCAGAATCAGTACGCAGGCATTGCGACTTAAACCCAATAACGTATGGCGGGGGATTTCCCCCGCCGTTTTGGTTTCCTGAAAGTTTTCCGGCGAATGAAATCCAACCTGAAGTTGAGCTATTGGGGATAAAAAAATAAATCCGATATATTGTACAGCGTTATTCTGTATGTTATAATGATTACAGTGATCACTGAAATCATCTATAAGGAGATAAACCTATGAATATTGGAACAAATATATACACGCTCCGCAAGGAAAAGAAGATCACGCAAGCACAGCTTGCCGAAAAGCTTGGAGTTTCGGAACAGGCAATATCAAAATGGGAGAATAATCAATGTGCTCCCGACGTGAGCCTTTTTCCGATTATCGCAGAATACTTCGGCGTTTCCATAGACCGTCTTTTCGGGTACCATATGAACAGCTATGCCGATGAAGTTAAGGCGATTATGAAAGCGGCAGATGACAGCATGGATACCTATAAGGAAATTGAGATTATCAGCGATGGGCTAAAGAAATATCCCAATAGTCCCGATTTGAAAATTTATCTCGCATTTTCCTTATCTATGGTAAATCGAATTTCAAAGGATGAAGCTGAAAAAAGCGAAGCAGTTAAAAAAGCCATAAAGCTCTGCACGGAAGTAATAGACAGCTGCGGTGATAGCAAACAGGTGGACGGTGCACTCAATATGCTGACTCGCATTTATAATGAATGCGGAAACTATAATAAGGCAGAAGAAACAATTTCCAAGATCAGCGCCGATGGTTACAGTTCACGTATTATAGGCATGGTTTGTATGTTGGGATGCAAAAAATGCTTTGCGGAGCAAGAACAGTTCGCCGAAGATTCACTTTTTAATCTTTATTGGACTATGAGCCATATTTTTGAATATATGACTCACTCTTATACGGTCAACAAAGAATACGAAAAAACGCTTGCATTCTTTGATGCTCACGAAAAACTGCTTTCGATTTTTGATAGCGGATGTCCTGATTTCTACGCCACATATAAGGTTTGGGCTTGCGAAAACAAAGCGAAAGTTTATATGAATATGGGCGACAAAGAAAAATGCCTTGCAGAACTAAAACGTTTCTTTGCGCTCGCCGAACAAGTCAAAGCAGTTGCGCAGAACAGTGATTTCAATATCGCCGTTCGCAATCCGATGTATTTTTCAAACATCTCCGAGGAAATCGGAGAAGAATATATGTCAAATATCTATCCTGAAAAAGCACTCGGAAAATATGATGCGTTTTTCGGAGAAGATGAAGCATATATTCAGTTTAAGAAATCTATTGCAAAGTAATCCCATCGCCCCACCTTGTGTGGGGCGTTTTTTTACACATATACACCCTGATAGGACAATTTTTCTCCATATCCCCCCTCTTTTTATTTTCGCCTATTGATTTATCAAAAAATCTGTGTTAAAATAGTAATACAGAAAATTTTCAAGGAGTTCTTATCATGAAACTCACCGAACTTTTTAATAAAAACAAACTTTCCCTCTCGTTCGAGGTTTTTCCGCCTAAAACTGACAGCGCGTTTGACAGCGTTAAGCACGCCACCGAGGAGATTGCCAAGCTCCATCCTGCTTTCATGAGCGTTACATACGGAGCCGGCGGCGGCACAAGCAAATACACGCTCGAAATAGCGAAAAATATAAAAGAGCAATACTCCGTCCCCACTCTCGCACATCTGACTTGCGTATCGTCTACCAAGGAAACCGTGAGAGAGCGTACCGCCGACATGAAAGCCGCCGGAATCGAAAACGTAATGGCACTGCGCGGCGACCTCACGCCCGAGCTTGAGACGAGCGACCGCTCAAAATGGGCGTACAGACACGCAATTGACTTAATCCGTGACATAAAAGAGAGCGGTGCCGATTTCTGCATCGGCGGCGCATGTTATCCCGAAATACATCCCGAGAGCGCAAATCAAGCCGAGGATATCAAGTATTTGAAGGAGAAAGTTGACGCAGGCTGTTCATTCCTCACAACACAGATGTTTTTCGACAACAACTTACTCTACAATTTCCTTTATAAGATCCGCGAAGCCGGCATCGTTGTGCCGATAATTCCCGGAATTATGCCGATTACAAATGCAAATCAGGTTGAGCGTGCGGTGAAGCTCTCCGGCTCATTCATGCCGCAGAGATTCAAGAGCCTTGTCGATAAGTTCGGCTCATCTCCCGATGCAATGAAGCAGGCAGGTATCGCGTACGCGACCGACCAGATAATCGACCTGTTTGCAAACGGTATTAGCAACGTTCACGTTTACTCAATGAATAAGCCCGACGTGGCACAGAAGATACTTAACAACCTTTCCGATATTTTAAGCTGACACATTCAAAAAGGATACTACCATGTGCAACCGTCTTTTTAATCATATCAAAAATCTTCTTTTGCCCTGCCTTGTTTTTTCGGTGGCGGCAGGACTTTTGTCTGCTATCATTGTCACCGCATTCAAATTAGCTGCCGAAGCAGTAATTCATCTGTCCGGCTCAATTTATGATGCAGTGCGCACAAATCCCGTATGGCTTCCCGTGCTTATACTCGGGGCTGCTGCTATCGGACTTGCGGCAAGCTTTATCCTTTCATTCTCACATAGCTGCAAAGGCGGAGGAATCCCAACATCTGTTGCTGCAATTCGCGGTATTGTCAACTTTAACTGGATCAAAACTATTTTTCTGCTTCCTTTTTCCGCTTTGCTGACTTACTTATGCGGTGTTCCGCTTGGCACTGAAGGCCCGTGTGTACAAATGGGAACAGCTATAGGCGACGGAGTTATAAAATGCTTTGGACGCGAAAAACACAAAGGCTGGCGGCGATATATAATGACAGGCGGCGCATCTGCCGGCTTCTCTATCGCAACCTCATCCCCAATTACCGCCATCATCTTTGCTATAGAGGAACTGCACAAGCAGTTTTCTCCGCTTCTGCTTACAATTGCCACACTCTCTGTAATGACCGCCCAAATCACAGTTCAAGTCCTTGCATCATTTGGAATCGGATCGGGCAGCTTATTTCACATACCGCAAATTCAGATTCTCCAAGCGAAACTCTTCTTTGCTCCGCTTTTGGTAGGACTAATATGCGGCATATGCTCCATACTGTTTACACGCTTTTACCACATAATTGATAAGGTAATGCACTCTGCCCTCAAAAAGATTTCCGTAAAGATAGTGCTCCCCATACTGTTTGCATGTGTTGCATTAGTCGGATTTTTCATCTCCGACACACTCGGAAGCGGACACGGCTTAGTCGATGAGCTCTTCCACAACAAAGCTGCATGGTACATCCTTGTTCTTGTGTTCTTGATCCGTGCCGCTGCTATGATGCTTTCCAATACCGCAGGAACAACCGGAGGAATTTTTTTACCCACTCTCGCTTTTGGTGCCATTATCGGTTCGCTCTGCGCAAAGGCAATGATTGCTTTAGGTTGGCTCGCACCAGAACATTATCTTCTCATTGTAGTGCTTGGCATTACCGCCTTTTTGGGTTCCACATCGCGTATTCCGATAACTGCGTCTGTATTTGCTATTGAAGCGCTTGGCGGTATTTATAACGCTCTGCCTCTTATCATTGCTACGGTCGTTGCGCTTTTGACTGTAGAAATGTCAGGCCTTGAAGACTTTACCGATACGGTTATAGAAGCCAAAATGCGCTCTATCCGCAAGGGCAAAAAGTCGACAGTTATTGTGGTACCGCTCACTGTGACCTCCAACTCATTTGTGGTTGGCAAACAGTTTCGCGATATCCTTTGGCCAGATTCCTGTGTTGTGGTTTCCTTTGAACGTGCACGTGAAAACTACGGTCAAGCGGGAATCGGTGCAGGTGATATTGTTACTGTACGTTATAAAACTTACAATACCGATGCCACCGCGGATGAATTCAAAGCCCTGGTCGGAGAACAATCCGAAGAGGTCTACAGCATCATGAATCCGTGTTCTGATAAGCCGGAAAATATCGTGTGTGCCAAATAATAAAAATTCGCCGATGAGTAACCTCATCGGCGTTTTCTTTATATTTATCCGAGCATCTTGAGTATGTATGCCGCAATAACCTTCGTATAATCAACAAACTTATCACATTCAATGTATTCGTTAGGCTGATGCGCACCGCCCTCTTTGCTGAAGTCGCGGCCTGCACCGAATGCAAATGCATTGCTGTTGCCGTATTTTGAAATTACGGACAAGTCGGAGAGACACGATCCGCAAACAAGAGGTTCACTGCCAATAGCTTCTCTCGAAGCCTCAAGCATGAGCTTTACATCCTCGCTGTCCGGCTCGCAGAATACATAGTGGAAGAAGCGTGTGTTGGGCTTGAAGCCGTCACCGATAAGGCCCATGGGCTCAAGCTTTTCGGCGAGAACCTTTTCAAGCTCTCTGAACTCCGCCCATATTTCCTTTTCCGTCTTATCGGTGTAGAATACGAAATACACCTCACCGCGACCAAGGTCCGCGCCATCTCTGCCGGCATGGATTCCCATATAGCGAAGGGAGGTTTCCGGAATGATAGTTCCCTTGTAGAAGCGGTTATTTTCCATCTCGGCTCTGCGCTTTGCCGCAAACTGTTCAACAACCTCCATAACAACGGGAATTGCCTGGCCGGCAAGCTTCGCACTGTCCGCGATATTCTTCGTGTGGTAGAGGTACTTTACCTCTCCGCCGCCCGAACCGCAGTGCCAGATCTGATCTTCCCTTCCGTCCATGCTGACGATATGCTCGCACGGATTTTTGAGAACTGCCGCAAGTGCGCCGTGCGATCCGCCGTATTCTTCATCCGAATATGCCGCAAATACGAGATTGGAGCTTGGCGTAAATCCTTTTTCCTTGAGAAGCTTTATAAGGAAAAGGATTGTTGCAAGAGCGTACTTATCATCGCACGCACCTCTGCCGAAAATCTTTCCGTCCTTTATCTCACCGGAAAGCGGATTACCGTTCCAGTTGTTAACGTCGCCGATCTTAACCGTATCGGTGTGTCCCATGAGCATGAGCTTATCCACATCGGTTTCACCGCGCCAAACAGCGGAAACGTTGTATCTATTTTCAAGCGAACGTCCCGGCACATAGTCGGGATGATTCTCAAAATCCGGAAGGTCAAGCGGAGAATAAATCTCGGTGTCAAGTCCGAGATCTTTACAAAGTCCGTAGACATACTTCGCGCATTCCTCTTCTTTTCCGTATGAGAGAAAGCTCTCGGAATTGATTTTAATAAGACTGCTGAGCAACTCAAAAAGTTCACCCTTGCGCTCGTCAATAAGCTTGAAAAGTTCGTTCTTATCCATTTTGTACCTCTGTATATTATAAAATTTTATGCTCTTCTCTTGCTGAGCATCCATTCAATAAGTTCCTTACCGTATGTGTAATCCCAGGAATTATGTCCGACGCCGTCAATGCGGGTATATGCAACGTCCGCGCCGCATTTGCGAAGTGCATCAACCATTTCATCCGACTGATTTACACTGACAATAGGATCTGCCGCACCGTGGAACGCCCATATCGGCATTTTCAGAACGCCTGCATTCCATGCCATTCCGCCGCCGCAAACAGGAGCAATCGCCGCAAACATATCAGGCGCCGCCATGGATGTGAACCATGTGCCGTATCCGCCCATGCTGAGTCCTGTGAGATAAACTCTATCCTCATCTACATTATATTCTTCGGTCAACTGCTTTGTAAATTTAATGATCGATTCAACTCTCGCCGCCCAGAACGTATCCGCAGGGCACTGCGGCATAACGACAATACACTCGTGCTCGGCGTTAGCAAGATATTTTGCGAAGCCGTGAACGTCAACCTTGCAAAGGTCTTCACCGCCCTCGCCTCTCTCGCCTGCACCGTGAAGCTGAACGATCAGCGGCAGCTTATCTTTTTTTGTTGTCGGAGAATATTCCACAAACGGGAATACCCACTTTTCTTCTCTGTGTTCGATTCTGTTCATAGGACACCTCAAGACGTTTATTTTCCTACATAATTATACCACAACAAAAATAAAAAAGCAATATAAAATGTAATATTGGCGCAAAAAATCAGCACCCCAATCGGGGTGCTGATCTGTTTTAATTAAAGACCACGCTTAACGTATGTGGTGTGGAGGATCTCGTGTGCCTTATGGCTGCCGGGCTCGCCAAAGAACTCTTCGTAGAGTGCCTTAACGCCGGAGTTTTCATGAGATTTTCTGAGGTCCATTGCAGCGTCTGCCTTGTAGAGAACGCTTGCGCGGAGTGCGCGGAGATCGTAGTTCGCACGCTCTGCTGCGGTGTGGAGAGGCTGACCGCCACCGTTTACACAGCCGCCGGGGCAAGCCATGATCTCGATGAAGTCTACTTTCTCTTCGCCGTTCTGTACCTTGGTGAGAAGCTCCTTCGCGTTCTTTGTACCGGAAGCAACAGCAACCTTGATTTCAATATCGCCGAGCTTGTAGGTAGCACGCTTGATGGGAGCAGTACCGCGTACGTCGTCGAATTCGAGCTTTTCGAGCTTCTTGCCGAGGATAACTTCAGCAGCAGTTCTGAGAGCCGCTTCCATAACACCACCGGTAGCACCGAAGATTACGCCTGCACCGGAACCGATATCGAACGGCTGGTCAAACTTCTCATCGGGAAGCTTGTTGAACTGAAGACCTGCCTTCTCGATCATACGAGCGAGCTCGCGAGTGGTGATAGCAACGTCTACGTCGTAGATGCCCTCGCCAGCCGCAGACTGACCGTCACGGCGAACCTCGAACTTCTTCGCGGTACAAGGAATGCAGGATACAAAGAAGATATCCTTAGGATCGATTCCGTGCTTCTGAGCGTAGAATGTCTTGTAGAGCGCACCGAACATCTGCTGAGGAGACTTACAGCTCGAGAGATTTTCGGTCATATCCGGGAAGTAGTGCTCACAGTACTTGATCCAACCGGGCGAGCAGGATGTGATAAGCGGGAGCTTACCGCCGTTCTTGAATCTCTCAAGGAACTCGGTGGCCTCTTCCATAATGGTGAGGTCAGCGGTGAGGTTCATATCGTAAACGCCGTCAAAGCCGAGGCGCTTCATAGCTGCAACCATCTTGCCCTCAACGTCGGTACCGGGCTCGTTGCCGAAGCACTCACCGATAGTAGCACGAACGGAAGGAGCAGCGCAGATAGCAACATGCTTGGTGGGATCTGCGATTGCATCGAGAACCTTCTGGGTGTCGTCCTTCTCATAAAGAGCACCAACAGGACAAGCTACGATACACTGACCGCAGGATACGCAGGATGTTTCAGCAAGGGATACCTCGTAAGGATGTCCGATGTGTGTGTCAAATCCACGGTCGTTTGCACCGATTACGCCGATACCCTGCATGTTCTTACAAGCAGCTACGCAGCGGCGGCAAAGGATACACTTGTTGTTGTCGCGTACAAGGAACGCTGTGGAGGTGTCAAGCGGATAGTGAACGCTCTCACCCTCGAAGTAGCCTGCATCGCAGCCGTACTCGTTAGCGAGAGTCTGAAGCTCACAGCTGGTGGAACGGGGGCAAGACAGACACTTCTTCTCGTGGTTGGAAAGAACAAGCTCGAGGTTGGTCTTTCTTGCAGCGAGAACCTTGGGAGTGTTTGTGAAGATTTCCATACCGTCGTTTACGGGGTATACGCAAGCGGTAACAAGTCCGCGGGCGCGTACAACTTCAACGAGGCAAAGACGGCATGCGCCGATTTCGTTAATATCTTTAAGATAGCAGAGAGTGGGAATTTCAATTCCGGCATACTTGGCAGCCTCGAGAACGGTAGCGTTCGCGGGAACCTGGTATTCTCTGCCGTTGATTTTTACATTTACCATATCCATTGTAAAATACGTGCTCCTTTCTATTACTTCTTGCTGATAGCGCCAAACTTACACTTTTCAACGCAAGCGCCGCACTTAACGCACTTTGCAGGATCAATAACGTGAGGCTGCTTAACAGTTCCGCTGATAGCGCCTGCGGGACAAACGCGTGCGCAAAGTGTACAACCCTTACACTTGTCTGCATCGATAACGTAGGTGAGAAGCTTCTTACATACGCCTGCAGGACACTTCTTATCAACAACGTGAGCTACATACTCATCGCGGAAGTAACGGAGAGTGGAAAGTACGGGGTTGGGAGCTGTCTGACCAAGACCGCAGAGAGATGCGCTCTTGATGTAGTTTGCGAGCTCTTCGAGTCTGTCGATATCCTCGAGAGTTCCGCGGCCGTCGGTGATCTTTTCGAGGACCTCGAGAAGACGCTTTGTACCGATACGGCAGGGTGCACACTTACCGCAGGACTCGTCAACGGTGAATTCGAGGAAGAACTTAGCGATATCAACCATACAGGAGTCTTCGTCCATAACGATAAGA
This sequence comes from Candidatus Flemingiibacterium sp., assembly GCA_045636265.1. Lineage (GTDB taxonomy): Bacteria > Bacillota > Clostridia > Oscillospirales > CAG-272 > Flemingiibacterium. The sequence goes on along the minus strand of JAZTXD010000076.1, from coordinate 25,851 downwards.
CCGCCCGAACCCATCATCGAACCGATAGCGATAAGGTTATCGTAGTCGATAGGAGTATCGATAAGAGAAGCGGGGATACATCCGCCGGAAGGACCACCGGTCTGCGCAGCCTTGAACTTCTTGCCGTTCGGAACGCCGCCGCCGATTTCTTCAACAACCTCACGAAGAGTTGTACCCATCGGAATTTCAACAAGACCGGTGTTGGTGATCTTGCCGCCGAGTGCGAATACCTTAGTACCCTTACTCTTTTCAGTACCCATGGATGCGAACCATTCAGCACCGTTGAGGAGTATCTGCGCGATGTTAGCGTAGGTTTCAACGTTGTTGATGATGGTAGGCTGTCCGTAAAGACCCTTAACAGCCGGGAACGGAGGACGGGGACGGGGCTCACCGCGGTTACCCTCGATAGAGGTGAGAAGTGCGGTTTCCTCGCCGCATACGAATGCGCCGGCACCAAGACGGATGGTTATATCGAAGTTGAAGCCGGTACCGAAGATGTCCTTGCCGAGAAGACCGTATTCACGAGCCTGCTCAATAGCAATGGTAAGACGCTTAACCGCGATCGGATACTCTGCACGAACGTAAACGTAACCTTCGTCAGCGCCGATAGCGTAACCTGCGATAGCCATAGCCTCGATAAGAGCGTGGGGGTCCCCCTCAAGAACAGAACGGTCCATGAACGCACCGGGGTCACCCTCATCGGCGTTACATACAACGTACTTCTTATCGGAAACGGAAGCCTTAGCAAAAGCCCACTTGCGACCGGTCGGGAATCCGCCGCCGCCGCGTCCGCGAAGACCGGAATCAAGGATAGTCTTGATAACGTCATCGGGAGTCATTTCGGTAAGTACCTTCTGGAGAGCGAAGTAGCCGTCCATTGCGATATACTCGTCAATAACCTCGGGGTTGATTACACCGCAGTTACGGAGAGCAACGCGCTTCTGCTTCTTATAGAACATGGTGTCGTTGAGAGATGCGTGAACATCCTTAACCTCTGCATCACCGGTATCGTTGTAAACAAGACGCTCAACAACTCTACCCTTGAGAAGATGCTCTTCAACGATTTCGGGAATATCAGAAGCCTGAACCATGGAGTAGAAGGTTCCCTCGGGATATACGATCATGATCGGACCGAGTGCGCAAAGACCGAAGCAACCGGTCATGACGATCTTTACTTCTTCTTCAAGGCCCTTAGCCTTAAGCTCTTCAGCGAGCTTGTCACGGAGTGCAACAGAACCGGAAGATGTACAGCCGGTACCGCCGCAAATCAGTACATGAGAACGAATCATAAGTGTTTTTCCTCCTAATTATTTCGTAGCCGCGCCGATAGTGTACTCGGTAACGACCTTGCCGCCCTTAATGTGCTTTTCGATAACTTCCTTTGCACGCTCAGCGGTCATCTTAACATAAGTAACCTTCTCAGCGTCCTTGGTATAAATCTCAACAACGGGCTCATACTGGCAGATGCCGATGCATCCGGTCTGTGTTACGATGATCTCGTCAGCAAGACCTGCCTCGGTGATACCCTCAACGAAAGCGTTAAGTACGGGACGAGCGCCTGCTGCGATACCGCAGGTTGCCATACCTACAACAATTCTGGCTTCACCGGAATTTGTACGAATTGCAACCTTGTCCTGCATCTTAGCCTTTATTGCCTTAAGCTCTTCAAGTGACTTCATAATGGTTTATCCTTTCTGTATTTACAATAAATTTTTAACAGTTTTAATTACGCACCCAGTGCTTCATACTGCTCTCTGAGTGTTCCGTCGATCCACATAAGGATCTCCGGTTCACTTAGCGGTATTTCCTCGCCGAGCACTTCCCTGATCTCGGCACACGAGAGTGTTACCTCTCCCTTTTCGGTTGTGTGAGTGTAGGTGAAGTTGATATCGGGTGAGCCCTGGATAAGCGTTTTCACCGTTTCAACCATATCCCCGAGCGGGATAAAGTCGATGTGGTGACGGCCGAACTTTGCCGTTGTTGTGGTGCCGTGCTCCTCACTCTCGGATTCGTGAACCGAGGTGATCGTCACATTACCGCCGGTAAGCTCGGCAAGCATTGTAAGGAACGGAATACCAAGTCCGACCTTACGTGTTTTTCTTGTGGTGAAAAACGGATTTGAGAGCTTCTCTACCTGCTCTTTTTTCATACCGCATCCGTTGTCCGAAACACTGAAACAAAGCCACTCGCCATCTTCACGGAGGGTTATCTGTATTTCTGTAGCTCCGGCTCTGACCGAATTCATTGTTATGTCAAGAACATAAAGTGAAAGCTCGTCCATCTTTTCCCCCAAAAATCATTTGTATCCGAGAAGATAATCAATGAGCCGATTTCTGACGTTTGCCGAGGAATACGGCTCGTCCTCAAGCTCTATCGGGAATCCAACCTCGGAAATATCTGTGAGATAGTGTGCATCCGATGACTGAACATGGATAAGTCCACGCTCTGTGATTATCGGGAACTTCGAACGGCACTCATCAAGCGATGCGATATCGTTAAGCTCGTACGCGGTAAACTGAGGCTCCGGCGGAAAATCGCCGAGCATCGAGATAATACCGTTTGCGCTTCTGTCGATATGCGCCGGATAACAAACACCGTCGCGCTTTATTACCTCACGGTACGCTTCATCGAGTGAAATATTGCAAGCGTTTATGAGAAGGATTTCCTCTTCCCCGCACACCTCGTCATTTTCATCGATTATAAGCTGTTTACCGAAAATCTCGGGCTTGTTCTTTATCGGGAACCGACGGCTCTCAACAAAGCTGTCGAAATCCATCGCCGATTCAAGACTCCGGAACAGACACACCGCATGAATATCCTCGGCGGTGGTAAGCTCCATACCGGCTACCGGTATAAGCCCATAGGCCTTCGCGGCCTTAAAGAAACTCGGGCAGTTTTTTGACGTGTTGTGATCCGTCAGAGCAACTATATTGAGACCGTTCAGCACCGCCATACCGGCTATGTTTCCCGGAGTCATGTCATCATCGCCGCAGGGCGAGAGGCATGAGTGGATGTGCAGGTCACAAAGATATTTGCTCACTTTGCAGCCCCCGAGAGAAAGGCGTTGATACGCACGCACAGCTCATAGGCTGACAGCGGAGACGAGAGCACCGTAATACCGTTTGTGTTAGCGGCTTCGAGAGCATCCTCGGGGAGCTTTACATCCTCCGCAAGTACCACAGCCGCCGCTTCGGTAAGGCTTGCAACTGCGATAACGTTCGTATTTGCCATAATCGTTACAAAGAGGTTGTCGGCGTCCACATGACTCATAGCGCGGCTGAGAAGATCTCCGACATAAACGCCGTCAAACATTTTGTCTGTATCTCCGCACACGACCGTTGCGCATAAATGCTCAAGGATTTCACTTACTGTCATCGCCCGACTCCTCCTTATCTTTTTTAATTAACTGTCCTAACGGCTTAAGACGGTTGAGAAGTGCCTGATCGCGTCTTTTGCCGAGGTAATCGTGGAATATCTCACGCATTATAACCGTGCATTCATCTGCACTGGTTTCGTTCTTGACTATGTCCTCCGCAAACGCCATACATGTCGGCGCTCCGCAGGAGCCGCAGTCAAGTCCGGGAAGCTCTTGCGTTATCGATTCGATATCACTCATCATCCGCATCGCGGTCTTTCTGTCATCCGAGAGTAAGCTGTAAGGGTTATACTCTACAGTCTTCCCGTGGAAGTACTCATCGGGAATCCAGTCGCTCGCGGGGCGATTGGGTGAAACGGGGAGATAACGTTTGAGCGATTGCAGACGCGCCTGTGCTATGTACGGATTTGCGACAGTCATCGCACCTCCCACACAGCCGCCGCTGCATGCGTTAAGCTCCACAAAATCAAGATTTGTTATATCCGAATTGTCGATCTGATCGAGAACGCGGATACAGTTTTCGATACCGTCAGCCGCAAGATAGCGTTCATTCAGAATTGCACTGGATTCGCCGCCGGTCGATGCCCAGCCGATTCCGATCATACCGGATTCTGTCATGTCAAGCGGTTCATCCTCACGTTTTTTCATAACGTCGAGCAGAGCGAAGTAGATATCGCGAACCGAAACGGTTGCCGATATGTAGTTGCGCTCGCCTGCAAACGAATTTTTGACATAGCTTACTTTCGCCGGACACGGAGAGATAAAGACAATTCCGATATCCTCCGGTTTCAGTTCCGGATGCTCTGTCAGCGCTTTTTTTCTTGCGAGTATAGCGGCAATGTCAACTGGCGGCAGAATCGGCATGATGTTATCGCAAAGATAGGGATAATTCATGCTGATAATACGCATTATCGCCGGACATGCCGAGCTGATTATCGGTTTTTTTACATCCTCGCGTTTTAGATACTTGCGTGTGTATGCACTCACAAGCTCCGCCGCGCACGCCACTTCAAAAACATCGTCAAAGCCGAGGTCAAGAAGCCCGCGTATGATGTAACCGATATTGTCGAGGTTATCGAACTGACCGTACAGAGAGGGAGCCGGCAGTGCTATCGTGTACTTGTAGTTGTCAAGTATGGACAGACTGTCATGCGTCGCCTTTTTTGCTTTATAGGGACAAACTCTTATGCACTCACCGCAGTCAATACAGCGTCCGGAGTTTATAACGGCGTGACCGTCGCGGATACGTATCGCTTCTGTGGGACAGCGCTTTAAGCAAGTCGTACAGCCTTTGCATTTGTCACGTTCCAGTGACACCGAATGTTTGTAATCTGCAGCCATAGACACCTCGATTGTTCTTTATAAGAGTTAAATATTAACTCTCATCGTAATAGTAGTGCCCTTACCTACGACAGTGTCGATCTCCATGGAATCTGTATACTTTTTCATATTGGGAAGTCCCATTCCCGCACCGAATCCGAGATTTCGGATATTCTCACGTGCTGTGGAATAACCCTCCTGCATTGCAAGCTCAACGTCGGGAATACCCGGTCCGCTGTCTGAAAGAGTAATTACGATTGCTTCGTCAGACACCTCAACGTCGGCAGTACCGCCGTTTGCGTGAATGACCATGTTGATCTCACCCTCGTACATTGCAATGGAGACTTTGCGTATGATCTCCGGCGGATAGCCGAGCTGACGCAGCTTCTTCTTAACCATTACCGATGCTGCGCCCGCCGACGAAAAGTCAGCCCCGTCAACATCGAAATGAAACTTTACCGCATCAGACATATCACACATCAGCCTTTCTTGACAGTCCCGCCGAGTAGAGTATGCCGCATGCTTCAAAAGCACGCAGATCAGACCTCATAACGACGATTCCGCATTCTTTAGCCAATTCGATCATTTCATCCGTTGGAGTTTTGCTTCTGACAAAAACGATACACGGCATATCCATCATGTTTGCAGTACGGATAACCTGAGGATTTAAGAGTCCCGTTATAAGTACGCCCTGATCCTTTACGTATGCGAGCACATCGCTCATCATATCGCTGCAGCATGCCGAAAAGACATCGTTTTCGAGATGTTCCTCACCTGTGAGGAGCTCTGCGCCGAGAAGTTCTCTGATTTTTGTAATCTTCATACTTTTTCTCCGTAAACGGCCTTTGCCGTATGTCAGAATAAATTACTGATATTTTGCAATAATGCCGGGAATGTCGTCTACAACGAGTCTTCCGTAAACCTCATCGTTTACAGTGAGAACGGGAGCAAGTCCGCATGCACCGATGCAGCGTGTTGCGTCGAGTGAATACTTGCCGTCTGCAGATGTTTCGCCGGCCTTGATGCCAATGATTTCGGAAATCTTGTTGATAAGATCACCGGAACCCTTTACATAGCAAGCGGTACCAAGACAAACTGCGATGGAAACATCACCCTTGGGATTGAGAGAGAACTGGGAGTAGAACGATGCTACGCCGTAAACCTCTTCAACCGGCATTTCAAGACCAAGTGCGATATGCTTTACTACTTCAGTGGGAAGATATCCGTATATCTCCTGCGCGCCCTGAAGTACAGGCATGAGTGCACCTCTGGTACCCTTGTACTCGGCAATAATCTTGTCGAGCTTTGCTTCCATCTCGGGAGTTCCCTTGAAAGCTACTGTGGTCAACTTTTTCTTCATATGTTGTGCCTATCCTCCTTAAAGGAATAAATTTATTCAGACATAAAGGGCACGTCAAGAGATTGTTATTTTTATAACAATCCACTTCAACACTACCCCTTAAGGCTTACCTATATATTATACACCATATTTCGCTAAAAGTCTATAGTTTTCGCAAATATTTTTCACTAATTTAACGTTGATTTTTTTGGGGATTTTGCCCTTTAATTTTATATGACGTTAAAAGCGCAAAAATAACTGCCCAAACATCAGAAAAAATCTAAAAAACCGCATCGGATTTACCGATGCGGTTTTTATTTAAGTTTCACTCGTATAGTATTCGTTTCCGTAGAGAGTGATGTACTCTTTTCTTGCCTCCAAATCGTCACCGAGCAGGGTTTCAAAAATACGCGCGGTTTCAAATTCATCCGCCTCGTTAACCTTGATAAGTCTGCGTGTTTCGGGATTCATTGTGGTCTGCCACATCATCTCGGGATCGTTCTCACCAAGTCCCTTGGAGCGCTGGATGGTATATTTCGCGTTTCCGAGATTCTTGAGAATTTCCTGCTTTTCCTGCTCGTTATACGCGAACTGTATCTTATCCTTGCTTGTGATCTCAAACAGCGGAGATTCCGCAATATATACCTTGCCCATTTTAATGAGCGTAGGCAGGAGTCGGTAGAACATTGTTAAAATAAGCGTGCGTATCTGATAGCCGTCCTCGTCGGCATCGGTACAGATGATGATCTTCGACCATCTGAGCACATCTATATCAAACGACGCAATATCGCCCTTAACCTTGCCCTTTATCTCAACTCCGCATCCGATTACCTTGAGAAGATTCAAAATGATCTCGCTCTTGAAAATCTTGTCATATCCGCTCTTTAAGCAGTTGAGCGTTTTACCGCGCACGGCGATGAGCGCCTGGAATTCGGCGGCACGGCTGAGTCGGCAGGAAGTAAGCGCGGAATCGCCCTCGACGATGTAAAGCTCGCGCACCTCGGGATCCTTTGAACGGCATCCGATAAACTTGTCGACGCGGTTGGCAATATCGATCTTTCCCGTAAGCTGTTTTTTTACGTCAAGACGGATAGTTTCCGCCTTTTCGCGCGAGCGCTTGTTGATGAGTATCTGGTTTGCCATACGCTCGGCTTCGGTGGGATTTTCCAAAAAATATATCTCAAGCTTCTGCTTTAAGAAATCCGTCATCGCTTCGGCGATAAACGTGTTGGTTATAGCCTTTTTGGTCTGGTTTGCATACGACGCGATCGTGGACACACCGTTCGACACAAGAACAAGGCAGTCCTTTATGTCATCATAGGTTATCTTACCTTCATTTTTGGTATACTTTCCCTGCGCCTTGAGATACTTGTCAACTGCATATACAAACGCTGTGCGAACCGCTTTATCGGGCGAGCCGCCATGCTCAAGGAAGCTGGAATTGTGGTAGTATTCGATAACGTTTACTGTGTTGGAGATGGAGAATACAATGTCAACCTTGAGCTTGTAATCCTTCATGTCCTCGCGGTCGCGTCCCGATGTTTCGAGATGCCACTGAACCGGAGCGATAAGCTGTGACTCTCCGCAAAGCTCATTGAGATAATCGGCGATACCGTTTTCATAGAAGTAAACACTTTCCTCAAATTCGCCCGGTGCCTTTTCAAGCATGAGAACAAAGCGAACCTTAGGGTTTACTATAGACTGTTTTTTCATCGTTTCGATGAAAAATTCATGAGGGATATTTATGTCGGTAAACACATCGAGGTCAGGCATCCAGTGAATCGTTGTACCCGTACGGCGCACCTTTTTGTCAAGCGGCTCAACCACAAGCTCGGTGGTGGGATATCCCTTTTCAAAGCTGATACGGCTCACCGTGTCGCCTTTATAGGAAGCCACGTGCATATAAGCCGAGGAATACTGCGTTGAGCACGCGCCAAGACCGTTAAGACCGAGCGAAAACTCATAGGACGCATCGGCAGAGTTGTTGTCGTATTTTCCGCCCGCGTAAAGCTCGCAGAAAACAAGCTCCCAGTTATATTTTTCCTCAGCCTCGTTCCAACCGAGCGGCACACCGCGTCCGCGGTCGTCAACCTCTATAGAACGGTCGAGAAACACCTTTACGCGTATCTCGTTTCCGTATCCTTCTCTGGCTTCGTCGACGGAGTTTGAAAGTATTTCAAAAAACGAGTGCTCGCATCCCTCAAGACCGTCCGAACCGAAAATAACCGCCGGGCGCTTTCGCACACGGTCGGGGCCTTTCAGACTGCTTATACTCTGGTCACCGTAGGTTTCCTTTGCTTTTGTAGCCATTTCTATCTCCTAAAGATTTTAATCATTAAAATATATTGTACCACATTTTCTTCAAATTGTAAAGAGATTTTCAAAAATTAGGTTATCCCCCGGTACAAATCGCGAATTTTTTCTTGTATTATGTGAAATATTATGTTATAATATATTATAAACATTCGGAGAGCATATGCCCGAGCCTTATACCTATAAAAGCTTTGTTTCCTATCTCATAGCGGCGATACGCAAAACATCTGTATTTTCCATCGCCGGCAAAGTTCTCAAATACACGCGGCGATTTATGTTTTTTTCACGTATTTTCACGTATATACGAATAGCCGTTTCCATAATCGAGGCGAGCGCTGTGCTGATTCTGTTTGCGGCGGTAATACTCGCTCTGTTACCGATTGTGACAATTATTTTCATCGGATTTATCATCGCCGATGGAGTCAACTCAAAACGCATCCTAAACAGCGATGAGCTTAGCGATACACTAAAAAAAGATAGAGTGTATATAATCTGCGGCGCGGGAGATTTCGGCGAGGGATTTGCACGTGAGCTCTCGGAAAATGCGGCTGTGTTCATACTTACCGCATCGCCAAAAAAGCGGTTTATAACCGCGCTGAACGATGGCGGCGTGTGGTATATGCGCCATTCGTTTTATTTTAAGTTAAAGCGAAAAAAGCTATTTCAAATAAATAGTAAAGTCACGTATCTGATATAACTCTGAAACTTGGAGGATGAAATGGTAAAGTTCATATTCGGAAGGTCCGGCACCGGCAAGACCGACACCGTATGCCGCATGGCGGCGGATTCTCTTGCAAAAGGTCGGCAGGTGTATTTAATAGTTCCCGAACAAATGGCCGTTGATGCGGAGTCGCGTATGGCGAACCTCATTGGCGACATGCCATCTCTGTCGCTTGAAATACTGAATTTCCGCCGACTTTGCAACAGAGTTTTCCGAGAATACGGCGGACTGTCCTACAGCTATATATCAAAAAGCGGAAAAACACTCATGATGTGGCAGACACTCACAGAGCTTGCGCCTATGCTCAAGTGCAAAACCAAAATTGATAAAAACACGGTTTCGCGTATGCTCGGAGCAGTAAATGAGTTCAAATCCTACTGCATAACTCCGCGCGCGCTTGAACGCGCCGCAGAAAATCTCTGCGACAACTCAAAAAACAGCGCACTTTCTGACAAGCTCTACGATCTGTCGCTCATTTTCGCGGCGTATACAAACCTCGTTGCGCAGACGTGCGACGACTCATCAGACGACCTCACAAATGCCGCCGCGCTCCTGCGTGAGCATAACTTTTTCGCCGGCGCTGACGTATATTTTGACTCCTTCTACGGCTTCACGCCCCAGGAGTTTGCCGTAATCGAAGCGGTGATTCGCTCTGCCGACAGCACCGCATTTTCCCTGTGCCTTGACAGTGAAGACGAGCTGTTTGTCAACCAGAAAAAAACCGCGGACAGGCTCATTCATATTGCAGCTTTCCTCGGTAAAGAAACACAATCGGTAACGCTCACTGAAAATCTTCGTGCAGCCGCTCCCGAGCTTCGCCATATTGAATCTCATCTCTGGTCACTCACCGCGTCCGACAACTCGGTGTACACCGACACCGCGCCCGCGCTCTCGCTTATCGAATGTCAGAACAAATTCAGCGAATGTGAGGCAGTTGCAACAGATATCTGCAAACGTGTACGCGGTGGCGCATCATGGCATGACTTCGCGATAACCACACGCGGCATTGACAGCTACGATGGCATACTTGACGTAATTCTCGAAAAGTACGGCATACCGCATTTTTCCTCGCGCCGCGTTGACATTAAAACCAAGCCGGTTATCAAGCTCATTCTGTCCGCACTCTCGCTGAAAACATCAAATTTCCGCACAGATGACGTAATCTCCTACATAAAAACGGGACTGTGCTCACTCACGCCCGATGAAATATCCGCATTTGAGAACTACATCGAAGCCTGGAACCTGCGCGGGGCTTCGCGATATAAGGAAGATTTCACCATGAACCCAGACGGCTATACTGCAAAGTTCACGGAGAGGTCCGCACATACTCTTGAGCGAGTAAACACCGTACGCGAAAAGGTTATAACTCCGCTTGTTGACTTTCATGCCGAGCTTGACAAGGCATCAAGTGTGCGTGATTTTGCAAAGGCGTTGTATAACTTCTTGTGTGAGCTTGAAATCCCCGAAAAGTTAGAAATTCTCGCCGCAAATCAGCGCGTGACAAATCCCGTTCTCGCGCAGGAATACGAGCAGACATGGAGCGTGCTTATTGATGCGCTTGATGAGCTTTGCACTGTAACACCGGAGCTTTGTGTTGACACGCAGACCTTCGCAGAGCTTTTGAATGTAGTGTTCGACGGAACCGATATCGGACGCATCCCGGCAACGGTGGACGAAGTAATATCGGGAGATGCTTCCCTGCTTCGTGCATCTGTAAAACACGTGTACATAATCGGTGCAAACGAGGGCAACTTCCCTCTCGCACCGAAAGAAAACGGAATTTTTTCCGACTCTGACAGAGAACTGTTATCTTCCCTCGGTCTGGAGCTTTCCGAGGGTACCGAGTATCAGTGTGCGGATGAACGTTTTATCTTCTACCGTGCCGCCACATGTGCCTCTGAATCCGTGACAGTTGTATGGTCATCGTCAGACCTTTCCGGTCAGTCATTAAATCCATCTCTTGCTGTGTCAAGACTGCGTGCGCTCTTCCCCGATGTGAAAGCCAAGGATTTTGCCGCTCTGCCCATAGAAGAACGCCTTGAGGGACGCGCAAACATTATCGAATATATAGCAGAGTGTGACGGAACCTCGCTCGGTGCGGCACTTCATGAGTATGCAGATAATGATGAGATCTTAAGAATGCGTGCCGCGCGCTTGTCTGTGCCGCTTTCGATTGGCGAAGACACGCTTTCAAAGGAAACCGCAAATGCACTGTTTGCAGGTAATCTTGCGCTCTCACAGTCAAAGCTTGAAACGTATGTGCTGTGCCATTTGTTATATTTCTGTAAGTTTGTATTAAAGCTCGGCGAGCAGAAAAATTCAAAATTTTCTGCGGCGGACATTGGCACGTTTATACATCATGTTCTCGAAACATTTGTTAAAAATGCAGAACAGAATAAGCTCTTCTCCTACATGAGTGATGAGCAGATAGACACAATGGTTGACTCTATAGTGTCGGGCTACATAAAGGATGTTTGCCGAATGACTCCCGAATTTTCCGGAAGCCGTCTGGCGCATCTGTTTGCGCGTCTTAAGCGGACATCGCGCATCCTTTGCAAAAATCTCGCCGCAGAGTTCTCGCAAAGCAAGTTCAGGCCAGCATTCTACGAGCTGCCCATTGCGTTTCCGAAGCCGGACACGCCCAGTGTTGAACCTCTGTCGGTAAAGCTTGCCGACGGCTCCGAGGCTCACGTTTACGGAAATGTGGACAGAGTTGACATTATGGAGCACGACGGAAAATATTATGTCCGCGTTGTTGACTACAAAACGAGATCCAAAACGTTTTCCACCGAAAACGTTTCCCTCGGACTTGACATGCAGATGCTTATTTACCTCTTCTCGATATACAAAAACGGACAAAGTCCGAAAAGCGCGCTGAACCTTGCCCAAAATGCGGAAATCGTACCCTCGGGCATTCTCTATTTCGGTGCGGATGTTCAGACGATAAATCTCGAGAATGAAAAAATGCCCGAAGAAATTGAAGAAGCGGCATGCTCCTCGATCCCCAGAAACGGACTGCTCCTTGATGATATCGAATCTCTTCGCGGAATGGATGCACAACTTTCGGGTACATACATCCCCGTAAAAGAGAAAAAGGACGGAGGCTTCTACGCCACTTCACCAGTTGCATCGCTTGAAGAATTCAAAAAACTGCTCACTGAAATAGAATCAAATATACAGCAAATTGGCAACGAAATCAAGAACGGAAACGCATCGGCAGAGCCCCTGATAACAAAAGCAAAGGACCCATGTAAATGCTGTCAGATGCGGCCAATATGCCGCAAATCAAAATCCGGAGGTGACGAGTAATGCCACGAGTATGGACAGAAGCGCAAAAATCAGCAATAGAAACTAACGGCACGGATATACTCGTCAGTGCCGGTGCAGGCTCGGGAAAGACAGCTGTTCTTACCGAGAGAATCATAAGAAAGCTCACCGATCCCGAAAATCCTGCTGACATAACACGGATGCTCGTGGTTACCTTCACGCACGCCGCGGCAGGTGAGCTTAAAGAGCGCATCTCGGATGCACTCAGAGAAGCCATCGCAAAAAATCCGGCTAACAAGCGCCTCTCACGTCAGCTTTTAGCGCTTGACCGTGCGAAGATCTCAACAATACACAGCTTTTGCCTCGACTTACTCCGTGAGGGCATAGGCGGCGATGATATTCCCTTCGCTTTCAGAATTGCCGATAACGTTGAGGTCGATCTGCTTCGCCGCACTCTGATGGATGAGCTTATCGACGACTATTATTCATGCGGTGTTAGCGGATATGAAATAGACGGGTTCCCAGAGTTCGCGCAAAACTTTATCGCCTCAAAAAACGACGATTCGCTGGCTGATACTTTCCTCTCAATTGAAAAAAAGCTTTCGAGTTTTACTGAGCACGTAAAATTTATTAAGAATTTCGCAGACGAGCTGTCCCAAACATCCTGCCCGTTTGGGCAGAGTGCGTGCGGCAAGGAGATACTTGATTTTGTCAGCGGAAAAGTGAAAATGTACCGCGATAGTTTTACCTCGATGCTCTCACGTATTGGAGAAGACGAGATACTGTACAAGGCCTATATGCCCGCACTTTCAGATGATATTGATTTTATTGACAGAGTCGTATGGGCATGTGAAAAATATGCATACAGCGATGTTTCAGCGATAATCGCGGCATATTCCCCCACGCCACTCGGCAATTCCAAAAATGCGTATTTATTGGATGAGAGCAAAAGCATAAAGGATTTGCGCAAGAAGTTCAAAGAGGAAATAGCTGACTTCAAAGCAGACTACTTCTCACTTGACGAAACAGCTCTTTCAAATGTAAGAAACGATACCGCCGCCGAGCTTTCAAAGCTATATACGCTCCTTAACGCTTTTGTGGCACGCTTTGACGTGGAAAAACGCCGCCGTAATATTATTGATTTCGGTGACATTGAGCGCTTTGCATATAAAATGCTTGTTTGTAACGGTGAACCAACCGATATCGCAAGGCAGATATCAAAACGGTTTGACGAGATTTACATAGACGAATATCAGGACGTTAACGAAGTTCAGGATGCCATTTTCAAAGCGGTAAGCAACGGACACAACCGATTTATGGTAGGTGATATAAAGCAGTCAATCTACAGCTTCCGCGGTGCCGAGCCGCATTTGTTTGCCGATTACCGCAAGGCATTTACCGCTAAAAATCCAGATGACAGAACCGGCAAGGCTATCTTCCTTTCCGATAATTTCCGGTGTGACGACACGGTGATAAAATTTACAAACATTGTGTCCGGATGCCTTTTTACATCGGGAAGAGGAGATATTCCTTTCACCAACGACGATATGCTTATACACTCCAAAGTGGACAGCGAGTGCGGTGAACCGGTGCATGTTGTGCTTGTTGATAAAAGCGGCGGCGATGACTCATCCTCGGGGTTAGACAAGGAAGCCGAATATGTTTCAAACGAAATATCGCGCCTTTTAAAGAGCGAAAAGAAAAACAACGGTGAGCCGATAAAGCCCTCGGATATAGCAATAATACTGCGAAGTGATAAAGTAGACGCCGAAACTTTCGCGAAGGCTCTCAAAGCCAAAGGTATTCCCTACTACAGTAAGGCAGACGGCGACTTTTTTGCCAATGCCGAAGTTCTGCTTGTGCTATGTATACTCAATATTATCGACAATCCCACTCGCGACATTTATCTCGCCGGTGCGCTACGCAGTCCCATATACAATTTCACTCTCGATGAGCTTGTAAAAATACGAAGTGGGTACTCGGACGGATGTCTTTTTGATGCGCTCAAAGAGTATTGTAAGGAAAACGATTTTCCCAAAGGCTGCGAGTTTTTAACCTCACTCGAGGAGCTTCGTCTTATATCGGAAGGGCTTCCCGTTGACAAGCTTCTGTGGCACGTGTACACCAAGACAGACCTTCTTGCCCTTGTTTACGATAAGGACAATTCCCTGCGACGCGCGAATCTTATGATGCTGTATGAATACGCAATAAAATTCGAGGCATCATCGTTTAAGGGACTGCACAATTTCATCAGATACATAAATGATGTTATTGATGCCAAGGCAACATTCCAGACGGCAAAGGATCAGGGAGAAGCCAGCGATACTGTAAAGATCATCTCCGTGCACCACTCAAAGGGACTTGAATTTCCCGTTTGCTTCATCTGCAATACCGGAAAGCAATTCAACGAAGAAGATAAGAAAAAGAATATTATCATCGAACGAAGCCTTGGTATATCAACAAAGCTGTCGGATTCAACCGGTCTTGCGAGATACAACACACCGATACGCCGCGCACTCATAAACCGCATGGGTGAGGGGCAATTTGAAGAAGAAATGCGTGTTCTGTACGTCGCCATGACTCGTGCAAGAGAACGCCTGTATGTCACAGCTAACGTCAAGGACTATGAGAAACATTTTGAGAAAGCGGAGCTGGACGCAAAGGCTTTATCGCGCTACACGGTAATGCAAAACGGCGGTTTCATTAAATGGATACTCATCGCTATGAAGCATCACGAAATGACGAACAACTCACAGCTTCCGTATGTTGTTGATATAGTTTCCAATGACGCTACTCCGTCTGATACAGAACAAATCCCCGAAGAAACCAAAGCCGCGGTTAAAGCTGATGATGCGGCGCGTGTGCTTGTTCGCGAGCGCATGGATTTTGTTTATCCAAACAAAGAATCGTCACGTCTGCCTGCAAAATTATCGGTGTCAAAGCTTCTTCCGAATTTGCTTGACGAGGACAGCGCAGAGCTTGATTTGTCCGGTGACACCTACAGTTTTATCGAGAAACGCCCACTGTTCCTTGATGCCGAAAAAGCGGCACCGACCGCAACCGGTGCCGAGCGCGGAAGCGCGACTCACCTTTTCATGCAGTTCTGTGATTTTTCACATTTCGATGTCAGTTCCGATGAGCTTATGGAACGCGTCGAAACTGAAGCAAGCCTGCTCGCAGAGCGCAAATTCATAACCTCGAGAATGGCATCGCTCGTGAATGTACATCAGGTCACGCGCTTCTTTGCATCGGAAACATACAAGGAAATTCTGGGCGCGAAGAAAGTTTGGCGTGAGCATCGCTTCAATGTCAGACTTCCGGCGAGGGATTTTACCGAGGATGGCGCACTTGCTGCAGAACTCGGAAATCAAACCTTGCTTGTACAGGGTGTTATCGACTGCTTCTATGAGAATGTCGACGGAACCGTCACACTGATAGACTACAAAACCGACTACATTTCTCCCGAGCTTGATTTTGACGCGGCATGTTCCCTGCTGCTTGAGCGCCATAGGCTACAGCTTATGTACTACAAAGCGGCGTGTGAGAAAATCTCCGCGAAAAAGGTGTCGCGCACCGCTATATATTCCTTTGCGCTCGGATGCTGTATTGAAGTTAAGTAACTGCATAATTTTGTGAATTTTCATCACAGAAATTGTAAAATAACTTATGAGAAGCATTATTTTAACACAGCCTTAATATTTACGTGATACAATTGATAGGTATTTTATTTTTTAAGGAGAATTCAAAGCAATTATGCTCCAACTGAAAAACATTACCAAGGATTACATCTGCGGCGACACCACCGTTGCCGCACTTCGCGGTGTCACTCTCGATTTTCGCGAGAATGAATTCGTATCCATTCTCGGTCAATCCGGATGCGGCAAGACCACCCTTCTCAATATCATAGGCGGTCTTGACCAGTACACCACCGGTGACCTTATAATCAGCGGAAAATCCACCAAGGATTTTAAGGACGCCGATTGGGATGCTTACCGCAACCACAAAATAGGTTTCGTTTTCCAAAGCTACAATCTGATTCCGCATCAGACTGTACTTGCAAACGTTGAGCTTGCGCTCACCCTCTCCGGCGTGTCCAGAGAAGAGCGCCACCGCCGTGCTAAAGAGGCGCTTGAGTCTGTTGGACTCGGCGACCAGCTTTACAAAAAGCCGGGACAGATGTCGGGCGGTCAGATGCAGCGCGTTGCCATTGCAAGAGCGCTTGTAAACGATCCCGATATTCTCCTTGCCGATGAGCCGACCGGCGCGCTTGACTCCGAAACAAGCGTGCAGGTTATGGAAATACTCAAGGAAATCTCGAAGAAAAAGCTTATCATTATGGTAACGCACAACCCCGAGATCGCCGAAAAGTATTCAACACGAATCATAAGACTCCTCGACGGAAAGGTAACCGCCGACTCCGCACCGTATGAGAGCAAAACCGAAAAAGTAAAGCCTAAAAAGCGCGACAAAACAAAATCCATGTCGCTCTTTACCGCAATGAGCCTGTCCCTTAACAATCTCATGACCAAAAAGGGACGCACCTTCTTAACAGCTTTTGCCGGTTCTATCGGTATAATCGGTATTGCGCTCATACTCTCCATCTCAAACGGTATCACGCTCTATATCAACGAGGTCGAAGAAAACACGCTCTCGAGCTACCCTATAATGATAGAGTCGCAGACTGTGGACATGTCAGCCATGATGGAAAACTTCATGGGACAAAAAGCGTTTGAGGGCAAGCACGAGCTTGATCGAGTTTATTCGTCGGATATCATGGGCGATATGCTCTCCGCAATGATGAGCGAGGTTACAGACAATGACCTTAGATCGTTCAAGGCATACCTTGATGACGAAGCCAACGGCTTTGACAAGCTTGTGAGCGACATAAAGTACGGATATTCCACTCCGCTTAATGTTTACACACTGGCAGATTACGGAAACGGCGAGGAGCTTGTTCAGGTTGCTCCGAACACCGTGCTCGACGCTGCGGGAATGTCACAGTTCAGCGAAATGTCGCAGATGGCAACCTCAATGGGCGGCTCGATGTCAAGCGGAATTGAGGTTTGGGATGAGCTTATCGACAACGAGGAGCTTATCGCAAATCAGTATGATGTTATAGCAGGCCGCATGCCGAAGGAATGGAACGAAATCGTTATTATCGTTGACAAGAATAACGAAATAAGCGATATGTCGCTCTTCTCTCTCGGTCTTAAGGATCAGTCAACACTCGAGGGAATGATGGCTGACATCATGAACGGTAAGTTCGATCAGGATGAAGCGACCAGCTATTCTTATGAGGAGATTTTAGCGCTTGAATTCTATCTTCTCCCGAACTCCGCAAAATATGAAAAAGTCGGCGATACATGGGTTGACCGCTCCGGCGATGACGGATATATCAAGTCCCTCATGGACGATGAGCATAAGCTTCATGTTGTCGGCATAATCCGTCCGAACGAGGACGCAACCGCAACCAGCTCATCCGGAACAGTCGGATATCTCCCCTCACTCATGACTCATCTTATAAATGAGAACAACGCTTCTGAAATCGTCAAGGCACAGCTTGCAGCCCCCGAAACCGACGTTTTCACCGGCATTGATTTCAAGACTGATGACGACGAAGAAAAGCCTATGACAATGGCAGATCTTGAAGCGTACATCATGACACTTCCCGCAGAGCAGCAGGCACAGACAGCAGCCTATATCGCGCAGATGAGAGGTTCCGGCATGCCGGACGAAAAGATCGTTGAAATGTTCGCACAGGCACTCAAGGCTCCGTCCACCGATGCAACATACGACGGAAATATGATGATTCTCGGCGTATCCGAGCTTGACGATCCTTCGTCTATAATGATCTTCCCCAAGGACTTTGATTCCAAGGAGATCATCTCCGATAAAATACGCGAATACAACGCCTCGAAGGACGAAGCCGCGCAGATCAACTACACCGACTATATCGGTATCATGCTCTCGTCCGTTACAACGATAATCAACGCTATAAGCTATGTTTTGATCGCATTCGTGGCTATATCTCTCGTTGTATCTTCTATCATGATCGGTATTATCACCTACATTTCAGTACTCGAGCGTACCAAGGAAATCGGTATACTCAGAGCTGTCGGCGCTTCAAAGCGTGACGTGGCACGAGTATTCAACGCAGAAACGCTGATTGTCGGATTTACGTCCGGTATGCTCGGAATTATTGTCACTCTGATTCTCTCGATACCGATAAATATTATCATCAAGAACATTACTGATATCTCAAATGTCGCACAGCTTCCCGTTGTCGGTGCCGTAGCACTTGTTGTTATCAGCATGCTTCTCACTTATATTGCGGGACTTATTCCCTCTCGCGTTGCCGCAAGAAAGGATCCCGTAATCGCACTCAGAAGCGAATAAAACTACGCAAATAAAATGCATAAAGCGCACGTTTTACCAAATGGTGAAACGTGCGCTTGTTTTTGCGTTTTTTCTTGTTGGAAAGCATGATACATTATGCCCCTCATTAACGTGCAGCGACAGATAGAGTGTGCTATAATGCCAGCAAAGAGAGGGGGGCAAACATGGACATCGGTGCAATAATCACGTCCGTTAGCGGGATTATCGGAACTTCATCAATCATAAGCGCGCTGATTTTAAGGCGAATAGATAAGCTCGAAAAAATGCTTGACAAGCGTGAAGACGACCGCATCCGCGAAAATATTGTCCGCGGCGAAACACTGCATGCTGTGGGACGGCTTACAGAGTCAAACACAGTGGCTCTGCGTGCCATAACCTCGGATGAGGTCTGCGCTTTCGAGCTTGACGATTACCGCAAGGCGGCTGATAATCTTGAGCGTTTTACCAGAGAAAAGACCGCGGAATATCTTCACGCAAACTAAACTTAACTTAACAACGAAAGGAGATTTTTATGCCGATAACCGGTATTGACATTTCAACAAACAACGGCGACATCAATTACCTCGCCGCAAAAAAAGCAAACGTCGGTTTTGTAATGGTAAAGGCGTCGCAAGGCCACGCGCTTTATTCAAAGGGTTATCTTTTTGAGGATAAGCGATTTGCAAAAAACGTTCTCGGGTTTCACAAGGTTGGAATTCCCGTCGGAGCGTATCATTTTTTCACAGCATCAAATTTGCAGGAAACCTATAAAGAGGCGGACTTTTTCATAAAGACCGTGGAGCCGTACCGCGACAAAATAACGCTGTATCTTGCATGTGACTCCGAGAATTACGGCAACCCGTATATAAGCAAGCTCTCGCGCAGTGAGCTTACAAATCTCATAAACGCTTTCTGCAAAAGAGTTGAGGCGGCGGGATATCGCGCCTGCCACTACACTAACACCGACCATATAAACAACTATATTAACCTGAAATCGATCGACTTCCCCGTTTGGCACGCTCACTACATAAAAAACGGGCAGGTATCGCGCCCCACAGCTTCGGGAAAGAAGCTCGCTATTCATCAGTATACAGATGACGGGCAAATTCCGGGAGTTGTCGGTCAGTTTGACATGAACTTCGGCTACGCGCCGCTTGCAAGACTTATCATACAGTCGCGCACAACGCTGGAGAATCAAACACTTGACTATATAGAAGAGCACCCGACGGGTGAAGCAATTCTCACAAAAATGGCTGATAAAATGGTTCGGCGTGAATTATCACCGCTTCGCATAACCGGTCATGATAAGCTTGTTTCGCACATGCGTCTATATTACGGATTTACGCCCGAGGAAACGGCGTATCTTAACAACTACCGTTTTGCTGAACCGCTTTTCGACAAGCTCTATAAAGCCGCGCTTAAAAGCAACTGACATTCCGGTAGATTGGAGAAAAACAAATGAAATATCTAAAAAAATTGCTCATATGCATCTACTCATTTTTAGGACTGTTTTCAGTTGCCGTGCTCATCCAGTTTGCAATCACGGGAAACGAGCCTACGGTTCTTGTGGGATCGGTTTTCACGGTTGCCGGAGTTGAAAGTATGCTCGGAGCTTTAATAAAAACGACGGAGGTGAATAAAAATGGAACTACTGATAGCAAACATTGACCTGATTCTTGTAGCACTGATAATAGTGATTTCTGCTGTAATCTTTGCACGTCGCGGTCAGATCGAGCTCATACGTGAGTTGATATTTGATATCGCTAATACTGCTGATGGTACAGAGCTTTATCAAAGACTCCCCAAGCTTACCAAAATGCTCATTTCAAGCAAGACAGTTGAAAAGATAATAACAGAAACAGAGGGCGCTTAAGCGCCCTCTGTTTTACTTATACAGATGATTTTTCTAACTTTACAAGCTTTTCCTCGGTTGCCGCCGAGCTGTTTACATCATCGGGTTTTCTGTATGTGGGAACTATACTCATGAGTGCCGCTTTCGCTGTAGCATCGTCATCGTTCATGAGTGCGCCGCGCAGGATGTTGAGCTTTTCAGCTATAACCTCCGGCGCAAGAGGAATATCTCTCTCGATAAATATGAGGTCATTCTGTGTTTTATCAAGTTCCTCAGGGCGAATTAAACGCTCCTCGTAAAGCTTTTCACCCGGGCGAAGTCCCGTTTCGATAATGTCTATATCGCGGTACGGCTCAAAGCCGCAAAGGCGTATCATAGTTTCCGCAAGCTCAAGTATGCGTATCGCCTTGCCCATGTCAAGCACGAAAAGCTCTCCGTTCTTTGCCATAGCACCCGACTGAAGCACCAACTGACTTGCTTCGGGAATTGTCATGAAATAGCGTATAATTCTCTTATCGGTTACAGTAACCGGTCCGCCTTTCATAATCTGTCTCTTAAAGAGCGGAACAACAGAAGCTGCGCTTCCGAGCACATTTCCAAATCTGGTTGCGCTGAAAGACGTCCCCTTTGAATTAAGGCCGTGGCTGAGAACGATCATCTCGCACACACGCTTTGTGGCACCCATTACGTTTGTGGGGTTTACAGCTTTATCGGTGGATACCATAATGAACTTATCAACGCCGTACTTTTCTGCAAGCTCAACTGTGTTAAGCGTACCGAAAACATTATTCTTGATTGCTTCGCATACGTTATGCTCCATAAGCGGTACATGCTTATGCGCTGCCGCATGAAGAACAACATTCGGCCTGTAAGCCTCAAACACCTTTTCAAGACCGTTTCTGTCGCAGGCAGAAACAATCTCCACACGAAGATCAAGTGCCGCACCGTAAGCTATTCTGAGCTCCTGCTGAATATCGTACGCGCCGTTTTCATAAACGTCCAGAATTACAAGGATTTTGGGCTGCATTCTTGCGATTTGTCGGCAAAGCTCGCTACCGATAGAACCTCCGCCACCGGTTATCAGTACAACTTTTCCCTTATAATATTCATTGGTCTGGGGATCCTCAATTTTAACTGATTTTCTGAAAAGAAGCTCCTCAATGTCAAACTCACGCATGTGGCGCTTTCCGCCCTCCGCCGTCTGCATTATGGGGTAGTCATACACCTTTATCTTGCATCCGGTCTTTTTATAGAATTCGTAAAGTTCCTTTATCCGTTCAGGTGCAAGTTGAGGCAAAGCAAAAACTATCTCTTGTACCGATAACTCTTTAAGTTTCTCTGATATGCTTGAATTTCCCGAAATTACCGGGAGTCCAAACAAAACACGTCCTATTTTGGACTGATCGATATCAATAAAGCAACAAGGATCATATGTAGCAAATGGATTTTTAAGAAGTTCCTCAGCAAGCATGGCGCCAACTTGTCCCGCGCCCACAATAGCAATTTTTATTTTGGAATGCGAATGTTCAACATCGGAAACCGATACAGTGGAATAACCGGTAAAAGAAAGTCCCGTAACAGCCCCCATAAACTTACGGAGAAAAACATTTCCGGTGTAAATATTATTTGCACGTTCATACAGGTACTGATATAAAAGTCGAATGCTTATAGAGATCAGCAAATTAACCGCCACAACAGTGCATGCGCGTACAAACGATACCTTCTGCACAGGAATTATATGGATAAGCGGATAATAACATATTCCGGCAACAATATCCGAGGTTATGATATACAGATACGATATTGACGTGCTGTATCTCCAAATCTGACGGTATACGGTAAAAAGATACCGAAATACTAAAATGCATACAGCCAATATCAAATAGTGTATAGCCACAGCCCCCCAGCCAATTTTGGAGGTATTGCTAGGATTAAACCCTACCATGAATATGGTAATCAGCATCAAAACAAATAAATCATACACTACCAGAGGAATATGGGGTTGTCTGCGAGTGGATTTTTTGTTTTCGCCTTTTGCTAATTCTACAGCCTTGCTCTTCATTTTCATGACTATAGCTTATGCAGCGATACCCAGTATCACTTGCAAAGCACTTCCTTTCTGCGAATTTCAACCGCGCCCTTTGTTAGTAATGTGCCTTAAACAACCTTATGCTTGACTTTTCACTGAAAATTCTATTTCTTTGCTTTTTTATAAAACAAATCTATTACACTTGCCTGAGCTGCATCCTCATCTATATGATATTCAACATATTGACCGTTTTTAGAGGCCTCACCCTTAAGTGTAACTATTCCATCATACTCATAGTCCTTAAGCTGACCTAATAAATAGGAAAGAGTATTAAGCGAACAATCCGAAACCATGTGTTCTCCGATATCCAAAAGTGACTGAACTGTAATTCCGGCATTTTCGTCATCGTATTTCTCCCAAAGTGCTGAAATATACAGACGTTGCCGCTCCATTCGTTCAAGGTTACTATTTACAGCATCATCATTTCGAAAGCGAACAAATGATAACGCCTGCTCTCCTTTAAGCGTGACAGTTGCCCCTCTAACAAATTCTTCACCGAGCACCGGAAAATCGTTTTCTAAAGTTACAGTTACTCCGCCAATACTATCGTTCAGCATTGGAACCACATCCATCGTAATGGAAACATAATGATCAATATTAATTCCGTACAACAAATTTTCCACAGCTTCAACCGTGTTTAAGCACTGGATCTGGCCATTTGAACCGTAGGAATGAGCTAAAGCGAGTTGTCCGCTGAAAGTGCCTATTTTGCGGTCTATTGTGTCAAGCTGTGTTATAGCGGTCATCGTATCTCTATTAATATGTAATATACGGTAACGCGCATCCATATTATCAATAACCAACAAAGCAATAAAATCGGCTTGAGTATATGCTTTATCTGCTTGAGCGTATGAGTCGCTTCCGATAAGCAGCACCGAATCTATGTAATTATTGCGATCATAATATTCCCCATTATACAGAACGCGATTGTTTCCGGTTTCGGTATATGAGAGAGTTTCATCATTATATTTACTTTTATCTATAAGCTTTTCCGCAAAACTAAATGCAAAAATTATGGAGACAATTAAAACAAGAACTATAATAGAACAATATACCACCTTAAAGTGTTTCCTCATATTTTATCTCCTCTCTTAACTGCAAGCTAATCGTTTATTTAAACAACATCCGCAAATTTTGCAAGTATCAGCGATGAAAAATTGACAGTTTCCGGACTATTGGTTGTCAGCAAGATCTTTATCGAATACAGCCATTACCAAAAATCTTCTTGTTGCGTCCTCATTCAGACACACAGAGAGTATAATTACCCTGTCATCATATTGGGGAGTAATATCCTGGTTTATTATAGCACCAATCTCACGAATATTTTTTACGTCTTTAAAAAATCTGTTATACCAATATTCTTTCGAGAAATCGTATGTATGCATGATATGTATTCTATCGTACGGAACCGCTGCAAACACCGTGTATGTCCTGGTTTCACCCGGAAGATACATTTTAATCTGTGAGTGCATATCAAAAGAATCTTTGGTTGAATAGGTTTTCTGAAGCTGTCCGAATATGTTTCCCGATCTCATGGTATGACCGTAGATAACGGTAACCGGGTCATTAAAGTCGGAGCTATTATAAGTTTTTTCAGTGAATATAGCTCCGCCAACATATGGGGATCCATCATATGCGGTTGAAAGATATTTCTTATCGTTATCAGCGCTCTGTAAAACCGGATAATCTATTCTTGTGCCCTCAATTTCTATCCAGGCATATATCTCCGGGTTGATACGTTTCAGCCATGTAAAATCCATCACACCGTGAGTGTCTGATGGTGGAACATAAGAAGTTTGCTGCGACTGCGTAGTCACTTCGCTTGAATCAACAGTTTCTGCTGATGTATCGGATGATGATTCTTCAGAAGAGGAAGTTTCATCAGATTCCGTTGTACCCTGACTTGCATCTGTTGCTTGCACTGTATCAGTAACAGTCTCCGTACTGTCAGATGCCATTTGGTCGGTAGCAGCATTTTTAATTGAATCAAGTTTATCTTCTAAATTTTCACCGGTATCAGTGTTTGATCTCTGATAAGTAAAATTCAAAACCGCGCACACAATAGCAACGATAAGACAAGCACACAACAAAACAACGTATTTTGTCTTCATAATTACGAATATTGCTCCTGCAGTGCAAAAGCTTCCTTTCCGCGCTACAACGGATTTTATACCGTTTATTATTAATACTAACCGTTAAAACTTTCCCTGCCAAGCAAATGCGCAGCATCGGCCATAATATCATCAACAAGTTCTTTACTCAACATTTTTGAAATTATGTTCATTGCATCAAGCATGTTTGGAGGTCTGGTAATCATGTTATGACAATCCGAGCCAATAAGATGTATTACACCCTCTTTTAACATCTGGAGTGCCATTCTTGAAGTTTTTTTATTTATAAAAAAGGATGCGTTACTCTGCATAAGAACGCCGTTTTCCAATAATTTATGAATAATATCCTTTTTTTGATCAAAAAGATACCGTTCCACGTGTGCCAAAATAACAGAGCATCCCTTTCGATCGTGAACCTGGAGTATATCATCCACTATGCGCCCAGACCACGCACTAATGGGCATTTCAATCAGTATATGACCTGAATCACCGATACTAAAATCGGAAAGAGAGTCAACACACGATATCCCTTCAAAATACTCCACCTCTGCCCCAAGAACAAGTTGCGGTAAGGAGACATTGGGGGTGCTGTCTATTATTTCAGAAAGAAGAGAAAACGATTTTTCACGTCTGGCAAAAAAACGTTCCGGCGTATCACCGTCCGCATAAAAATGCGGTGTAAGAGAAACTAATGATACCCCTTGTGAATACAATGAACCCAGCATTGCAACACTCTCATCAGGAGAACGGCTGCCATCATCCATTTGTGGAAGAATATGCGTATGAAAATCAACACAACCGGAAAAAGTATAGTTTTGCTTTTCCAACTTATGCTTTCTCATAATCAGCCCTTACTATTCATATCCTTACCATCATTAGTACGAGGAGCTCGATGGTAAGATTTACCGTATCCGTAATTCTTGGTTTTGTACTTCTTGTATTTGTATTTGCCGTACTTGCTTCCGTAGTTTACGCAAGTCATTACAAATCCGATTATTCTTACTCCGCCGTGCTGGAGCTGATGTATTGCATCATCAATAAGGCGTTTGTCTACATACTCCTGGCGTACCACCATTATCATTCCGTCT